>NZ_VJZE01000049.1 GCF_009377205.1 Streptomyces phyllanthi | reverse complement strand
CGTCCGTTCCGCCTCGCCGGTCGTCAGGATCTGGCAGCGGGCGTGGAAGCGGCAGCCCGGGGGGACGCGGGACGGGTCCGGGGGTTCGCCGGTGAGGATCACCGGGTCGCCCGGGGCCTCCGGCAGGACGGACAGGAGGGCCTGGGTGTAGGGGTGCCGAGGTGCCGTCAGCACCTGCTCGACATCGCCCGTCTCCACGATCCGGCCCAGGTACATCACCGCGACCCGGTCGGCGATGTTCCACGCCAGGCCCAGGTCGTGCGTCACCACCAGTGCGGACAGGCCGAGTTCGGCGCGCAGGCGGAGCAGGAGCGCCAGGATCTCGCCCCGCACGGACGCGTCCAGTGAGGCCACCGGCTCGTCGGCGACGAGGAGTTCGGGCTCCAGGACGAGCGCGCCGGCGATGACGACGCGCTGGCGCTGGCCACCGGACAGCTCGTGCGGGTAGCGCAGGAAGAAGCGCTCGGGGGGCCGGAGTCCCGAGCGGGAGAGGGCCTCGGTGACCATGGCCCGCTCGTCGCCCCCGCACCTGTGGATCCGCAGGCCCTCGGCCACCGCGTCGTACACCGTGTGCCGCGGGTTCAGCGACCCGCTCGGATCCTGGAGCACCAGCTGGACCCGCCTGCGGTGCGCCTTCAGGGCCTGTGAGGAGTACGTCAGCGGCTTCCCGCCGAAACTGACGCGGCCCCCGGTCGGAGGTACCAGGCCGAGCAGTGAGCGCGCCAGTGTCGTCTTGCCGCAGCCCGACTCGCCCACCAGCGCGACGATCTCCCCGGGCCGGATGTCGAGCTCGACACCGTCCACGGCCCGGACCGGCGCGGCACCGTGCCGCCCGCGGAAGGTGACGTGCAGTCCCTGGGCGCTGAGCAGGGGTACGGGGGACGGTGTCGTCATGGACGGTGTCGTCATGGGGTGCCACTCCTCGCATCCGTCGGCTCCACGTGGACGCACGCCGCCCTCCGGTCCCCGCCCGCGTCCCGCGACTCCGGGTCCCGGGACGCGCATGTCTCCAGGGCCGCCGCGCAGCGCGGGTGGAAGACGCAGCCGGAGGGGAGGTCCGACGGGTCGGGAGGGTCTCCGGGCAGGCCGCGCGGGGCGAAGCGGGACGTCGGGTCGCCGACGCGGGGGAACGCCGCCGACAGGGCCCTGGCGTACGGGTGCAGGGCGTCCTCGTACACCTCCCGGGCCGGGCCCTCCTCGACCACCCGGCCCGCGTACATCACCGCGAGCCGGTCGCAGGTGTCGGCGAGGACCGAGAGGTCGTGGCTGATCATGACGAGGCCCACGTCCTGTTCGGTGACGAGCTGTCCGATCAGCCGCAGGATCTGCGCCTGGATCATCACGTCCAGTGCCGTGGTCGGCTCGTCGGCGATGACCAGCCGGGGATCGCAGGCCAGCGCCATGGCGATCATGACGCGCTGGCGCTGGCCGCCGGACAGTTCGTGCGGGTACGCCGATGCCCGTGACGCCGGCAGGCCGACGTGCTCCAGGAGCTCGCCGGTCCTCTTCCTCGCGACCGCCGCGGTGGCCGCCTTCCGGTGCAGCAGGATCGGCTCCGCGATCTGGTCGCCGACACGGTGTACCGCGTTCAGCGAGTGCATCGCTCCCTGGAAGACGATCGACGCGCCCGCCCAGCGGACCGCCCGCACCCGCCCCCACCGCATCGTCAGCACGTCCTCGCCGTCCAGCAGGATCTCCCCGCCGACCCGCGTCCCGGACGGCAGCAGCCTCAGCAGCGCGAGCGCCAGGGTGGACTTCCCGCAGCCCGACTCGCCCGCGACACCGAGCTTCCGGCCCGCCGCCAGCGACAGGTCGACGCCCCGCACCGCCGCCGCTCCGCCCCCGTACGTCACTTCGAGGTTCCGTACCTCCAGCAGCGTCAACGGGCCACCCCCAGCCTGGGGTTGAGCACGGACTCCACCGCACGGCCGCACAGCGTGAACGCCAGCGCGACCACGGCGATCGCGACACCCGGCGGCACCAGGTACCACCAGGCACCGGAGCTGACCGCACCCGCCTCGCGCGCCTCCTGGAGCAGACCGCCCCACGACACCACCGTGGGATCGCCCAGACCGAGGAAGGCGAGCGTCGCCTCGGCGAGGATGGAGGAGGAGATCATGAGGGTCGTCTGCGCCAGCACCAGGGGCATCACGTTGGGCAGCACGTGCCGGGACATGATGTGCCAGTGCCCGCCGCCGAGGGCCTTCGCGCGTTCGATGTACGGCCGTGACTCCACCGCCAGTGTCTGTGCCCGCACCAGACGTGCCGTGGTCGGCCAGGACGTGACGCCGATCGCCAGGACGATGGTGCCGAGCGAGCGGGACATGACCGTGGCGAGCGCGATGGCGAGCACCAGCGTCGGCATCACCAGGAACCAGTCCGTGATCCGCATCATCACGGTCGCGTACGCCCCGCGGAAGTGCCCAGCCGTGATCCCGACCAGCGCGCCGATCGCCACCGACAGCACCGCCGCGAGCAGTCCGACCAGCAGCGACACCCGGGAGCCCCACACCAGCAGGCCCAGCAGATCGCGCCCGAACCGGTCGGTGCCCAGGGGGAACTCCCCGCTCGGGCTCTCCAGTGGCCGACCGGGCGCGCCGGTCACACCGGCCACGTCGGAGCCCACCGTCAGCGGCGCGGTCAGCGCCGTCAGCGCGAAGAGGACGAGCGCGGCCAGGCCCAGGAGCCCGGCGCGATGGGTGCGGTACTGCCGCCAGAAGCGGAGGACCGAGCGCAGCCGGCGCTGCCGGGCGAGCGCCCGCGGACCGGCACCGGCACCGCCACCGCCACCGTCCTTGGCCACCGGGGGAGTCGCGTCCGTCGGCGGAGTCGCGTCCGGCGGGGGAGTCGCTTCCGTCGTCATCGGCCCACCCTCGGATCGAGCAGCGGATAGATCAGGTCGGCCAGGGTGTTCATGATGATCACCGCAGCGGCGAAGACGAAGAACAGCCCCTGGACGAGGGGGAGGTCGGGCACGCTCAGCGCCTGGTAGAAGAGCCCGCCGAGGCCCGGCCAGGAGAAGACGGTCTCCACGAGGATCACCCCGGCGACGGTCCGGCCGAGATTGATGAAGACCAGCGTCACGGTCGGCAGCAGCGCGTTCGGTACGGCGTGCCGGCGCCGGACCAGGTCGTCCCTGAGCCCCTTGGCGCGCGCGGTCGTCAGATAGTCGCTGCCCATCTCGTCGAGCAGAGCCGAGCGTGTGACCAGCAGCGTCTGCCCGTAGTCGACCGCCACCAGGGTGACCACCGGCAGGACGAGGTGGTGCGCGACGTCGACGACGTACGCGAAGCCCTCCTCGCCGCCCGACTCCATGCCACCGGTGGGAAAGAGGCCGGGGACCGGGCCCATGCCCACCGAGAACACGATGATGAGCAGCAGACCCAGCCAGAACGACGGGATCGAGTACAGGGTCAGCGCCAGCCCCGTGTTGAGCCGGTCGCCGAGCCCGCCGTGGCGCCACGCCGAGCGCGTACCGAGGAGGATGCCGAGCGCGGTGTACAGGACGAACGCGGTGCCGGTGAGCAGCAGCGTGTTCGGCAGCGCCTCGGTGATCTTGTCGATGACGGGCGCCCGGAACTGGTACGACGTGCCGAGGTCCCCGGTGAGTGCCTTGCGGCAGTAGTCCGTGAACTGCTCCCACAGCGGTAGGTCGAGCCCGAACTCCCTGCGATACGCGGCCAGTTGCTCCGCCGACACCTGGCGGCCGCCCGTCATGTACTTGACCGGGTCGCCGGGGATCAGCCGGAAGAGGAAGAAGCTGGTGAGGAGGACGGCGAGCAGCGAGACGGCCGCGCCGCCCACCTTTCCCGCACCGTAGCGGAGGTACGACGCCCCGGTGCGCGCCCGTGGCCCGCGGGCCGGACCTCCGGGCGCGCCGGCGGGCGCGGAGGCGGCCGCGGATGCCGCGTCAGCGGTCATGACGGCCACCCACCCCCCACCACCGGGACTGTACGGCTGGTCGGGTCATCGGCTACTCACGGTCGTCGGCGGTGGAACGGCGGCGCATCGCGAGGAACACCCCGGCGCCCGCGAGGACCACGACGCCCGCGACGACGCCGACGACGACACCGGTCGAGCCGGAACCGCCGGACGACTCCTCCGCGGCGGCCGGAACCGCCGACCACCAGCTCCAGTAACCGTCCTGGCCGTAGATGTTGCCCGCGTCGCTGGGCATCGTCTCGATGGACTTGATCTGGTCGGTGCGGTAGGCCTCGACGGCGTTCGGGTACGCCATCACGTTCATGTACCCGGTGTCGTACAGCCGTGACTCCATCCGCTTGACGATCTCCGCCCGCCTGGCCGGGTCGTACTCGGCGAGCTGCTGCGCGTACAGGTCGTCGTACTTCTTGTCGCAGATGAAGTTGTCGGTCGCGCCGATGGCGTCGGGGGTGGTGGGAAGCGCGGCGCAGGTGTGGATCGACAGCACGAAGTCCGGGTCCGGGTTGACGGACCAGCCGTCGAAGGCGAGGTCATAGGTGCCGGCGAGCCACGGGTCCGACACGTTGTCGAGGCAGTTGAGCGTCACACCGATGCCCAGCTCGCCCCACCACTCCGTGAGGTACTGGCCGACCGCCTTGTCGTTCGGGTCGGTGGCGTGGCACAGGACGCGGTAGTTGATCGGCTTGCCGTCCTTGCCGACCCGCTTGCCGTCGCCGTTCTTCCTGTAGCCCGCCTCGTCGAGGAGCTGGGCCGCCTTGGCCGGGTCGTGGGCGAGTTCCTGGCCCGCCGACGGCTTCCAGAAGTACTGGGGGAAGCGGGGCGGGATGTATCCCTCGCCCTTGACGGCGTGCCCCTGGAAGACCTTGTCGATGATGGTCTCGCGGTCGACGGCCATGAACAGGGCGTGCCGTACCTTCTCGTCGAGCAGCGACTCGTGGCCGTCGCCGAAGCGTTCACCGTCCTTCGTGCGGGCGCCCGGGTTGGTGGCGAGGGCGTAGAAGCGGCGGCCGGGCGCGTCGTTGACCTTGATGTTCTTCTGCTTCTCCAGTGCCGCCGCCTGAGCGGGGGTCAGACCCTGGACGAAGGACACCTCGCCCTTCTGCAGGGCGGCGACGGCCGCGTCACCGTCCTTGTAGTACCGGAAGACCAACTCGTCGAACTTCGGTGCCCCGCGCCAGAAGTCCTTGTTGGGCTTGAGCCGCACATAGCTGTCGGGCTTGTAGCCGGTGAGGACGAAGGGCCCGTTGCCGACAATGGGGAAGGTCTTGTCGTTGTTGAACTCCGAGAAGTCCCCGACCTTCTCCCAGATGTGCTTGGGCACGATCGGTACGTCGAGGGCGGCCATGGTGGCCTGGGGCTTCTTCAGTTCGATGACCAGCTTGGTGGGGCTCGGGGCCGTCACCTTCCGGAAGTTGGTGACGTAGCTGCCGTTCGCGGGTGCCGCGCCCTCGTCGGTCATTATCTTGTTGAAGGTCCAGGCCGCGTCCTCGGCGGTGGCCTTCTTGCCGTCCGACCACGTGGAGTCGGAGCGGATCGTGTAGGTCCAGGTGAGCTTGTCGGCGGACGGCGACCACTTGGTGGCGAAGCCCGGGATCGGACGGGCGTCCTTGGGGTCGTAGTTGGTCAGGTACTCGTACGTCAGCCGGTGGATGCTCGTACTGACCAGGCGGGACGCCAGGAAGGGACTGAGCGAGTCGACACTCTGCGCGACCGCCACGGTGAGGACCTGCTTGTCCTCAGCCGCCTCGGCCCGCTGGGGCGCGGGGCCCAGCGGGGTGGCGAGACCGGCCCATAACATCAGGGCGGCGGTGCCGAACCGGAGCGTACGGGACCGCCGGCCGCGGGGGCCCGGGCGCGCTCTGCCGTGCTGGTCTTGTGTGTTCATGGGGGGTGACCTCGCGTCATCGCTCGCAACAGGGACGGCTTGTCGGGCTGCTTGATCGGGCTTGACCGGGCTTGACCGGGTGACGTCAGCGGGGGTGCTGAGTGTGTCTACCAGCGGATGTCCGCACCCGTCAACGGCGCATGACCCCTTGTGGCCTGCGGAAATGACACGCTGATACGAATGCCGCGGCCCATTGGCCGAGACCGGTGAAAGGGCGCTGGTAGAGGCCTGGCGGTACGGCACACACCGCGGGAGCGGGAGGTGAACACCGGTACGTATGCTGCCGGACATGCTGAGACTGGAGCGGCTCCGGGCCGATCACGCGGACGCCCTGCTGGCGTTCGAGCGGGAGAACCGCGCCTACTTCGCGCGGTCGATCCCCGATCGGGGGGACGCCTACTTCACCGAATTCGCCTCCCGCCACCGCGCCCTCCTCACCGAGCAGGACGCGGGACTGTGCCACTTCCATCTCGTGATGGACGACGAGGGAAACCTGATCGGCCGGGTCAACCTCGTGGACGTCGAGGACGGGACCGCCGAACTCGGCTACCGGATCGGCGAGCGTGCCACGGGAAGGGGCGTCGCGACGGCCGCGGTCACGGAAGCGTGCCGCCTGGCCGCCGAGGAGTACGGGCTCTGCGTCCTGACCGCGGTCACCACTCACGACAACCGGGCGTCCATGACCGTCCTCGCCCGCAACGGGTTCACGCCCGTGGCCGAGATCAGCATCAATGGTCGCCCGGGTACGCGGTACCGGCGCGGGCTGGTCGTTGTGGCCGACCGCTCGTCGGACGGCTCCTAGGGCATCCGGCCCACGACACGGCCGCGCAGCACGATGAGCCGGGGATGGCGCAGGGCCGCCGGTTCGCGGCGGGGGTCAGTGTCGTAGACCGTGATGTCGGCGAGTCCGCCCTCGGCCAGGCCGCCGAGGCCGAGAAAGGCGCGGGCGGTCCAGCTCGCGGCACCGACGGCGGTCTCGGCGGGCAGCCCGGCGGCGATGAGATGGCCGGGGCGTGCTGTGGGCGACTGGAGGGAATGGTGGATGGGTACGGGTGCGTACCCGTACCCTGGGTGGATGAGTGGGAGGAGTCTCGTCATGCCTGACGCCAACGTCCGCATCCCCGCCGAGGCACGTGACCGGCTGGCCGAGATAGCGGCCGGCGAGGGCCTGTCGCTGCGCGCTTATCTTGCCCGGCTTGCCGACTCGCTGCTCACCCCTGCCGAGCGGGCCGAGCGGGCCGAGCGGGCCCGCGCCGTGCTGCGGGCATGGAACGGGTACGACCCCAGTAAGGATGAGCAGGCCGGCCTGGACGCCGAGCTCGACCGGCGGCTGGCCAAGGCGGCTGCTCCGTGACCGACTCTTTGCATGTGATCCTCGATGCCACGGCCATGGTCGCTGCCGGAGCCGGCAACGCCCTGGCCTCCCGCCTGATCCATCGCGCGCATGCCGCGCCGGGATGGTTCCTGTACGCACCCACGTGCGCGCTCGTCGAGGCCGACCGGATTCGGCCCGGTACAGCGGAGCACATCGCCGCGCTGCCGAGCATCGTCGTCCTCGATCTGGATCTGCCTACCGCCCTCGCCATCGCACGCGAGACCACCTGGGCCCCGGCACAGATCGAGTACGTGGCCCAGCCGACGCCCGAACGGCCCGACGGGGCGGTCGTCGCCACCGTCGCCCCGGAGAGCTGGAAGGGGAGTCCGGTCCGAGTACTCGATCTCAATCCCTGAGCCTGATCTCCTGCCAACGGCCCTGCCCGACTCCATCGGGCAGGGCCGCTCTGCGCAGGTGAAGGGGCATGGCTCAGTTAATCGCTCGACACGGGGACGACGAGCGGGAAATGTTCTGCGCGACCATTCAGTAAGGCGACCACAACAAGCCGCCGGGAGGCGCCAGTTGAACCCCGTCATCCGTCATGTCACCTTCGACTGCACCGGAGATCCGTACGATCTCGGGCTGTTCTGGAGTGAGTTGCTCGGCCGGCCGCTGGCCGACGACGACAAGCCCGGTGATCCGGAGGCGCTCATCGCGGATCCCGCCGGTGGTCCGGGCCTGCTGTTCGTGCGGGTGCCCGAGGGCAAGACGGCCAAGAACCGGATGCACTTCGACCTGCGTCCGCAGGGGCGCACCCGTGCGGAGGAGGTCGAGCGGGCGATCGGGCTCGGGGCGCGGATGATCGCGGACCACACCCGGCCCGACGGCCGCGGCTGGGTCACCCTGGCCGACCCCGAGGGCAATGAGTTCTGCGTGGAGCGGGGCGAACTCGGCTAGGGCCTGTCGTTTGGATCATCCCGGCGTCGCGGGGCCCTGGGCGGCAGCCGGCTTCTCCACCGTCTCCGGGTGGTGGCAGGCCGTGAGGTGGCCCGTGGCGTCGCCCTCGATCCGGGCCAGCGGAGGCGTCCTGGCGGCGCACTGGTCCGTCGCCTTCCAGCAGCGGGTGCGGAAGCGGCAGCCGGAGGGCGGGTCGATGGGGGAGGGGACGTCGCCCGTCAGCCGGATGCGGTCGCGGGGCGGGGCGCCCTCCGCGGTCACCTCGGGGACCGCGGAGAGCAGGGCACGGGTGTAGGGGTGGCGCGGGTTCTCGTACAGGTCGGAGCGGTGCGCGATCTCCACGACGCGGCCCAGGTACATCACCGCGACCCGCTGGGAGAAGTGGCGGACCACCGCGAGGTCGTGGGCGATGAAGACGAAGGCGATGCCCAGGTCCCTCTGGAGGGTCTGGAGGAGGTTCACCACCTGGGCCTGGATCGACACGTCCAGGGCCGACACCGGTTCGTCCGCCACGATCAGCTTGGGGGAGAGCGTCAGCGCGCGTGCCACGCCGATACGCTGCCGCTGGCCGCCGGAGAACTCGTGCGGGAAGCGGTTGTAGTGCTCGGGGTTGAGGCCCACGAGCTCCAGGAGCTCGCGTACGCGCCGCTCACGGCCGCCCGCCGGACTGATGCCGTGTATCTCCATCGGGGCCGCGACGATCCTCCCGATCGTCTGGCGCGGGTTGAGGGACGAGTACGGGTCCTGGAAGATCATCTGGATCTCCGGGCGGACGGAGGCCAGCTGTCTGCGGTTCGCGTGGGTGATGTCCCGGCCCGCGTAGGTGATCCGGCCGGTGGTCGGCTCCAGCAGGCGTGTGATCAGCCTGCCCGTCGTCGACTTGCCGCAGCCGGACTCGCCGACCAGGCCCAGGCTCTCGCCCTCGGCGACCTGGAGGTCCAGTCCGTCGACCGCCCGTACGGCGCCGACCGTGCGGGGGAACGGGAAGCCGCCACGGATCGGGAAGTGCTTGGTCAGGCCGCTGACGTCCAGGAGGGGGTCCGTGATGGTCATGCGCGTGAAGTTCCTTCTGTTGTCCGTGGGATGACTGCCGTACGTCAGATGGCTGCGGTACGTCAGGTGGCCGCGGTACGTCCGGTGACTGCGTACGTCAGTTGACCCGGGCCGCCCGGTAGTCGGCGAAGTACTCCCGGCGCTGCCCCGCCGTGAGGTGGCACGCCGTCCCGTGCCCGTCCACCGGCTCCAGCAGCGGCCGGCGCGTGGAGCACAGCGCGTCCCGCACCTTCTCCGCGAACGCGCACCGCGGATGGAAACGGCAGCCCGGCGGCGGGGCGAGCAGGGAGGGCGGAGTGCCCGGGATCGGGGAGAGCGGCACGTCCACCGGGCCGTCCAGACTCGGCATCGAGCCCAGCAGACCCAGGGTGTACGGGTGCCGGGGCACCCCCAGCACCTCGGCGCGCCCACCCTTCTCCACGCACCGGCCGCCGTACATCACCAGGACGTCGTCCGCCAGGTTCGCGATCACACCCAGGTCGTGCGTAATGAAGATGATCGCCGTGCCGAACTCCTGCTGGAGGTCCCGCAGCAGATCCATGATCTGGGCCTGCACCGTCACGTCCAGGGCCGTGGTCGGCTCGTCCGCGATCAGCAGCTCCGGATCGCACACCAGGGCCATCGCGATCATCGCGCGCTGGCGCATGCCCCCCGAGAACTGGTGCGGGTAGTCGCCCACCCGCATGTCCGGCTGCGGGATGCCGACCCGGCGCAGCATCTCGACCGCCCTGGCCCGCGCCTCACGCCGGGAGGCACCGGTGTGCTTGCGGTACGTCTCGGCGATCTGTGCGCCGACCGTGTGGTACGGCGACAAGGAGGCCAGGGCGTCCTGGAAGATCATGGACATGGTGTTGCCGCGCAGCGCCTCCAGGTCCCGTTCGGCCGCCGTCAGCAGCTCCCTGCCGTCCAGCAGGACCTCCCCGTCGAGCGCGGTGCGCTCGCGGTCGTGCAGGCCCAGGATCGCCAGGTTGGTGACGGACTTGCCGGAGCCCGACTCGCCCACGATGCCGAGGGTCCGGCCGCGCTCCAGGCCGAAGGAGAGTCCGTCGACCGCCTTGACGACACCGTCCTCCGTGGAGAAGTGGACCTTCAGGTCCCGCACGGAGAGAAAGGGCACACGGGCCTCCGTGTCCGCGCTGCTGCTCGTACTCGTGCTCGTACCTGCACTCATCGGTCCTCCTAGGCCGGCCTGATCCGCGGATCGATGAGCGCGTACACCGCGTCCACCACGATGTTCGCCACCACGATCGCCGCGGCCGCGACGAGGACGACCCCGAGCAGCAGTGGCAGGTCGTTGTCGCGTACGGCCTTGATGGACAGCGCCCCGATGCCGTGCAGCCCGAACGTCTCCTCGGTGATGATCGCGCCGCCCAGCAGATAGCCCAGGTCGAGACCGAGGATCGTGACGATCGGGCCCATGGCGCCGCGCCAGGCGAACCGGAAGAAGACCGTGCGGGCCGACAGGCCCTTGGCGCGGGCCGTGCGGACGTAGTCCTCGTTCAGGGTCTCGACCAGCTGCGAGCGGGTCATCCGCGTGTAGTTGGCCGTGAAGATCAGCGCGAGCACCAGCCAGGGCAGCAGCAGACCCTTGAACCAGGCGGCCGGATCCTGGGTGAAACCCACGCTGTCCTGCGGGCGCGGCAGAAGATGCCACTCGTCGGACAGGTAGTACATCGCGACCACGCCGACGATGTAGATCTGGAGCGACGAGCCGATCAGGGAGGCCGAGGAAGCGATCTTGTCCAGCGGCCTGCCCTGCCGGACCGCCGCGATCATGCCGGTGCCCACGCCGAAGACGACGAACACCACGGCGCTGCCCAGGGACAGCGAGAGCGTGGTCGGGAAGCGGTCCGTGATCAGGCCCAGGACCGGCTCGTGGTTGGTGAACGAGTAGCCGAGGCACGGGGCCGAGCAGTGCCCGAGCCCCGTGAAGTCCCGTCCGGCGAACACACCCACCAGCCAGTGCCAGTACTGCACCGGCAGCGGATCGGAGATCCCCAGATTGCGTCGCACCAGGGCCAGCGTCTGTGGCGTGCACACCTTGCCGCAGGCCGTACGGGCGGGGTCGCGCGGGGCGACGTAGAAGAGGACGAAGGTGATGACGCTGATGACCAGGAGGATCAACAGCGCGCTGAGCAGTCTGCGAGCGATGAAGCGGAACATGGGGTTCCCTGGGGGGCCTTCGCGTGGTGGGTGGTTGGCCTGCGTCTGCCGGGTTCTGACGGTGGCCGGCCGCGGGTTCGTTGTGGCTGGTCGCGCAGTTCCCCGCGCCCCTGAAATGCCTGGGCGCACCCGGCAACGGACCGAACCCGGGCTCCCGGTCAGGACTTCGCGTACAGCTTGTAGAGGATGAACGCCGAGAACAGCGGATCGAACTCGGCCCCGCCCACCTTCGTGCCGTACAGATAGAAGCGGCGCTGGTACGTCTCGGGAATGACCGGCGCCTCCTTCTCCATGATCTGCCGGTCGAGGGACGCCCACGCGGTGTCCGCCTCGGCCGGATCCGTGATCGTGGCGTCCTTCTTGATCGCCGAGTTGACCCAGCCCACGTTCAGCTGAGAGACGTTGTTCGACCCGTTGGCGATCGTCGTGCCGTCGAAGAGCGGCTGCAGGATCGTGTAGCCGGTGGGCCAGTCCGGGGCCCAGCCGAACCACATCACGTCGAACTTGTTGTCCACCTGCTGGACCTGGTCGTAGTAACTGCCGGAGTCCACCGGCTTGATGACCGGCTCGAAGCCCGCCTTCTTCAGCGCGTCCGCGATGACGACCTTGGTCTTGTCGTACGCGTCGCTGCCGCCCTGCGGATAGGTGTAGACGATCTTCTGACCGAGCTTCCCGGCCTCCTTGAGCAGCGCCTTCGCCTTCTCCGGGTCTCCCTGCGGCTTCTTCAGCTTGCCGTAGACGTCGTACTTCACCCGGCCCGCGATGTCCGGGCTGAGGAGGGTCGTCGCGTAGTCGCCGGCGGACGGGCCGCCGTAGATCCGCCGGATCTGCTCCAGCGGCCAGGCGTGGTTGAGCGCCTGACGCACCTTCACATCGGTGATCCGCCTGCAGTTGATGGCGTAGTAGTACAGGCCGGTCAGCAGGCCGTTGATCGTGCGGGACTTCAGATCGGGGGTGCCGACCACCTTCTGGATGCGCTCGGCCGGGACCCCGCTGTACGCCATCACGGCGTACTGGTCGTTCCCTGAGTCGGCGATCAGCCGGTCCGTGACCTGGAGGGCCTCCAGGCCGAACTCGAAGGTGAAGGAGTCCGGGTAGGCGTTGCGGATCGCGTCCGTCGACGGGTCCCAGTGCGTGTTGCGCACCAGCGTCAGTGACTTGTCGACGGAGTGCTGCTTGATCCGGTACGGGCCGCAGGAGACCGGGTCCTTGTCGTACTTCTCCTTGGTGTCGTGCTTGACCGGCACGGCGCCGTAGGTGTGCATCGCGAGGGTGAAGTTGAGGTCCGGGCGGGCCGTCCTCAGATGGAAGGTGATGGTCTTCTTCGCGGCGTCCGTGACGACCGAGTCGAGGTGCTTGCCGCCGTACGGGCCCTTGTAGACCGAGCGGAAGTCGTTGGTGCCGGTCAGCGCGGACTGCAGATAGGTGGCGCCCTCGGTGGTGAAGCTCGCGAAGCCGCGCTCGATGCCGTGGCGCACGTCCTCCACGGTCAGGTCGCTGCCGTCCTCCCACTTGAGCCCGTCCTTCAGGGTGAAGGTCCAGGTCTTCCCGCCGTCGGACATGGTGCCGGTGTCGGTGGCGAGGTCGCCGACGAGCTTCATGGAGCCGCCGGAGGCGATCCTGTAGCCCGTCAGGCAGCGGATGTAGAGGTTGCCGACGGTCGAGTTCCAGGCGAAGTAGATGCGCTGCGGGTCGAGATGGGAGAAGTCGTCCGGGCCCAGCGCGTGGATCGTGCCGCCCTTCGTCGCTCCGGAGATCTCCGGAGCGGGGCCGGTGGAATCGTCCTTGGTGCCGATGGTGACCGCGGAGTACTTGGTGGCACCGCCCGCGGAGCCGCCGCCCGCCGTGCCACCACCCCCACCGCTGCTGCACGCCGAGAGGACCATGGAGCCGCCTGCCGCGACCGAGGTGGCGATGACGAAGTTTCTGCGGGAAAGAGACATCGGGGTGTCCTGCCTGAATCAGGGAGAGGGGGAGGGGCTGTGGGGGTCCGGCGGGCCCCGTCACCCGGCCGGAGGGGATCGGGGCGCCGTTCAGCGCCGGATCCTGGGATCGAGCGCGTCGCGCACGGAGTCGCCGAGGAGGTTGAAGGCGATCACGAAGATCACCATCGACAGACCGGGGAAGAGCATGTACGTGATGTCGTCCTGGTAGACCTGGGAGCCGCGCTGGATCATCACGCCCCAGTCGGGCGTGGGGTCCTGGAGTCCGACACCGAGGAAGGCGAGGGCCGCCTCCGTGGTGACGTACATGGGAAGCGCGAGGGTCGCCTGGATGAGGATCGGCGTCCACAGGTTGGGCAGCAGCTCCCTGAAGATGATCCGGGCCGGTGAGGCACCGGTGACCTTGGCCGCCTCCACGAACTCGCGCTCCCGTAGCGCGAGTACCTCGCCGCGCAGCAACCGGGCCATCGGCGCCCAGCCGAACGCCGTCATCACCGCGATCAGGCTGACGACGATCAGCCACGTCGGCGTGTTGTCCTCCGGCGAGACGAACATCGAGATCAGCACGGGCCAGAAGGCGATGAAGAACAGCGTCGAGGGGAAGGCCAGCAGGACGTCGATGACCCGGCCGACCAGGTTGTCCACACGGCCGCCGAGATAGCCGGCCGTGATACCGACGACGATGCCGAGCGCGGTGACCAGCAGGGTCGTCACGGTGGCGATCAGCAGCGAGTTGCGGATGCCGTACAGCAGCAGGGTGAACACGTCCCGGCCGAGCTGGGGCTCGACACCGAACCAGAAGTCGCCGCCGATACCGCCGTTGGGCTTGACGGGGAAGCCGAAGTCGTTGAGGAGGCCCGGCTGGTTCTGCCCGTAGGTGGTGTACGGGTCCTTGCCGTACAGCTTCGCGATCAGCGGGGCCGCGACCCCGGCCACGAAGAAGAACAGCACCACCCAGGCCGACACGACACCCGTCCGGTCGCGCCGGAAGCGCAGCCGGGCGAGCTGCCCGGGGGAACGGCCGGCACCGCCCTGCGGCGGTGCGTCGGGCGCCGGGGTCACGGCACCCGGGGCCACCGTCACCTGCAACGGGGCGGCGGCCGATGACATGGGGGAGGTCATGGTGCTCCTGGCCTGGACGGGGCGAGGGGGAAGCCTGAACGGGGCGAGGGGAAGCCTGAACGGGGCAAGAGGAAGGGAGGGGAAGAGGGCCCGTCCGACCCTGGTCCGCCGGACAGGCCCTAGCGCGACTGTTCAACCCGCCTTCGGCCGGCGTCAATGCATCGTTGACGGCTTTGATCTGGTCTTTTGCCGTTTGACCCGGGTGTGGTGGGCCGCATGGCCCGGCTTGGGACTGCCATGACCAAAGCGGGAAGCGAGGGATGCACCCGTCGCCCGGTCCGCTATGCGGGGGCGGGTCTCCCGTATGCGTACATCCGGATGGCGGGTGCACCCGGACGGGCGGGCTGAATGTGCTTCCTGTGTGCAATGGGCCGATATTGACCGGTAGTGGAGCAGCGCCCCGGCACCGGCACCGGCACACTCACAGGAGGCACCCATGCGTGGAGCCACGCACGCCCGATGGGCCGTATGCGCGCTGGCCGCGGCCCTCACGGCGACGGCCTGCGGGGGCGGCCACGCAGGCGGTGACGGCGACGCGGTGCTCAGCTCCTCGTGGGGTGACCCGCCGAACCCGCTGGAGCCGGCCAACACCAACGAGGTGCAGGGCGGCAAGGTCCTCGACATGATCTTCCGCGGCCTGAAGCGCTACGACCCGCGGACGGGCGTGGCCGAGGACATGCTCGCCGAGCGGATCGAGACCTCGGACTCACGGAACTTCACCATCACCGTCAAGGACGGCTGGACCTTCAGCAACGGCGAGCAGGTCACCGCCAGATCCTTCGTGGACGCCTGGAACTACGGCGCCGGGCTCAAGAACAACCAGCGCAACGCGTACTTCTTCGAGTACATCGAGGGCTACGACAGGACCCACCCGGCCGACGGCGGCAAGCAGACCGCCGACACCCTCTCCGGCCTCCGGGTCACCGGACCCAGGACCTTCACCGTCAGACTCAGACAGAAGTTCTCCAGCTTCCCCGACACCCTCGGCTACACCGCGTTCGCCCCGCTGCCCCGCGCGTTCTTCGACGACCACGACGCCTGGCTGAGGAAGCCGGTCGGCAACGGCCCGTACCGGGTCGAGTCGTACACCAGGGGCGCACAGCTCTCCCTGCGCCGATGGGACGCCTACCCGGGTGAGGACAGGGCCCGCAACGGCGGCGTCGACCTGCGGGTCTACACCGACAGCAACACCGCCTACACCGACCTGCTGGCGGGTCATCTCGACCTCGTCGACGACGTGCCCGCCTCCCAGCTCGTGAACGTCCGCAGCGATCTCGGCGACCGCTACATCAACGCCCCCGCCGGCATCATCCAGACGCTCGCCTTCCCCCACTACGACAAGAACTGGTCCAGGGACGGCATGGAGAAGGTCCGCGCGGGCCTGTCCCGGGCGATCAACCGCACCCAGATCACCAGGACCATCTTCCACGGCACCCGCACCCCGGCCCTCGACTGGACCTCACCCGTCCTCGGTACGAAGGGCGGCTACCGGGCGGGCCCGTGCGGGGACGCCTGCGTGTACGACGCCGCGGCGGCCAGGAGACTGGTCAAGGAGGGCGGAGGACTGCCCGGCGGGCAGGTCAGGATCACGTACAACGCGGACACCGGCTCCCACAAGGAGTGGGTCGACGCGGTCTGCAACTCGATCAACCACGCCCTCGGCGACGACAAGGCCTGTGCCGGCAACCCGATCGGCACCTTCGCCGACTACCGCAACCGGATCACCGACCGGAAGATGACCGGGCCGTTCCGGGCCGGCTGGCAGATGGACTACCCGCTGATCCAGAACTTCCTCCAGCCGCTGTACTACACCGACGCCTCCTCCAACGACGGCAAGTGGTCCAACCCCGCGTTCGACAAGCTCGTCGACGAGGCCAACGCCGAGACCGACCCCGCCAGGGCCGTCGAGAAGTTCCGCAAGGCCGAGGACGTGCTCCGGGAGGACATGGCCGCCATCCCGCTCTGGTACCAGAACGGCAGCGCGGGCTACTCGGAGCGGCTGTCCGACGTGGCGCTCAACCCGTTCAGCGTCCCCGTCTACGACCAGATCAAGGTCGGCTGAGCGGCGATGGGACGGTATGTCGTCCGCCGGCTGCTGCAGATGGTCCCCGTCTTCGCCGGCGCCACCCTGCTGATCTTCCTGATGGTCAACGTGATGGGCGACCCCGTCGCGGGCCTGTGCGGCGAACGGCAGTGCGACCCGGCGACGGCCGGGCGGCTGAAGCGGGAGTTCGGCCTCGACCGGCCGGTCTGGCAGCAGTACCTGACCTACATGGGGAACGTCCTCACCGGCGACTTCGGCACCGCGTTCAACGGACAGGAGGTCACCGAGCTGATGGCGACCTCGTTCCCCGTCACCCTCCGGCTGACGGTCGTCGCGATCCTGTTCGAGATCGTCATCGGGATCACCTTGGGCGTGTTGACGGGGCTGCGCCGCGGCCGGCCCGTCGACACGGGTGTCCTCCTGGTCACGCTCGTCGTCATCTCGGTCCCGACCTTCGTCACCGGACTGCTGCTCCAGCTGCTGCTCGGCGTCGAATGGGGCTGGATCAAACCCTCGGTCTCCACGGACGCCGCATTCGGCGAACTGATCGTGCCGGGCCTCGTCCTCGCCTCCGTCTCCCTCGCCTATGTGACCCGCCTGACCCGCACCTCCCTCGCGGAGAACCGCCGCTCCGACTACGTCCGTACGGCGGTCGCCAAGGGCCTGCCCCGGCACCGGGTGATCCTCCGGCACCTGCTGCGCAACTCCCTCATCCCCGTGGTCACCTTCATCGGCGCCGACATCGGCTTCCTCATGGGCGGCGCCATCGTCACCGAGCGGATCTTCAACATCCACGGGGTCGGCTACCAGCTCTACCAGGGCATCCTCCGCCAGAACACCCAGACCGTCGTCGGCTTCGTGACGGTGCTCGTCCTCGTCTTCCTGCTCTGCAACCTGATCGTCGACCTCCTGTACGCCGTACTCGACCCGAGGATCCGCTATGCCTGAGCCGGAGCCACTGGAGCCGTCGTACGTCCCGGGCGGCGGCGCGAGCCCCGCCCCCACCGAGGCGGACACCCTGCGCAAAGGACCGGGCGGGCCGGCCGGACAAGGCGGCCCGGGTGGGCCAGGTGGCCCGGGTGGACCAGGCGGCCTTGGCGGTCCGGGTGCGCCCGGCGGACCGTACGGCACCGAACCCCGGGAGCCCGCGCCACCGGCCGCCCCCGCCGAACGGGCCCGCTCCCTCTGGTCCGACGCCTGGCGCGACCTGCGCCGCAACCCGGTCTTCCTCCTCTCCGGGCTCGTCATCCTCTTCCTCGTCCTCATCTCGCTCTGGCCCTCCGCGATCGCCTCCGGCAACCCCCTCGACTGCGACCTGGCCAGGGCCCAGCAGGGCCCCGCGCCCGGCCACCCCTTCGGCTTCAACGGTCAGGGCTGCGACGTCTACACACGCACCGTCCACGGGGCGCGGACCTCGGTCACCGTCGGGGTCTGCGCCACGCTCGGGGTCGCGGTCCTGGGCGCGGTGCTCGGCGGGCTCGCCGGGTTCTTCGGCGGGGCCTGGGACGCGGTCCTGTCCAGGACCACCGACGTCTTCTTCGCGATCCCGGTGGTGCTCGGCGGTCTCGTCCTGCTCTCCGTGGTCACGAGCTCCACCGTCTGGCCCGTCATCGGGTTCATGGTGCTGCTCGGCTGGCCGCAGATCTCCCGTATCGCGCGCGGCTCGGTCATCACCGCCAAGCAGCACGACTACGTCCAGGCCGCCCGCGCGCTCGGTGCCTCCCACTCCCGCGTACTGCTGCGGCACATCGCGCCCAACGCGGTCGCGCCGGTCATCGTCGTGGCCACCATCGCGCTCGGCACCTACATCGCGCTGGAGGCGACCCTGTCGTACCTCGGCGTCGGGCTGAAACCGCCGAGCGTCTCCTGGGGGATCGACATCTCCGCCGCGTCCCCGTACATCCGCAACGCCCCGCACGCCCTGCTGTGGCCCTCCGGCGCGCTCGCGCTGACCGTCCTCGCGTTCATCATGCTCGGCGACGCGGTGCGCGACGCCCTCGACCCGAAGCTGAGGTGACCGGCGCTGTGCTGCTCGACGTACGTGATCTGCACGTGGAGTTCAGGACCCGCGACGGGGTCGCCAAGGCGGTCAACGGGGTCACCCTGGGCGTGGACGCGGGCGAGACACTCGCCGTGCTCGGCGAGTCCGGCTCC
Organism: Streptomyces phyllanthi; assembly: GCF_009377205.1. Taxonomy (GTDB): domain Bacteria; phylum Actinomycetota; class Actinomycetes; order Streptomycetales; family Streptomycetaceae; genus Streptomyces; species Streptomyces phyllanthi. The sequence goes on along the minus strand of NZ_VJZE01000049.1, from coordinate 15,109 downwards.
GGAAAGTCGGTCACCGCGCAGGCCGTGATGGGCATCCTCGACACACCGCCCGGCCGGATCACCGGCGGGAGGATCCTCTTCCAGGGTCGGGACCTGCTGAGCCTCAAGGAGGACGAGCGCAGGAAGGTCCGGGGCGCCGGGATGGCGATGGTCTTCCAGGACGCGCTGTCGTCCCTGAACCCCGTACTCTCCGTCGGCGACCAGCTCGGCGAGATGTTCGTCGTGCACCGCGGGATGTCGAGGAAGGACGCGCGGGCCAGGGCGGTCGAGCTGATGGACCGCGTCCGCATCCCGGCCGCCCGGGAGCGGGTGAGCCAGTACCCCCACCAGTTCTCCGGCGGTATGCGCCAGCGCATCATGATCGCGATGGCGCTGGCCCTCGAACCGGCCCTCATCATCGCCGACGAGCCCACCACCGCCCTCGACGTCACCGTCCAGGCCCAGGTCATGGACCTCCTCGCCGAGCTGCGGCGCGAGTACGACATGGGGCTCGTCCTCATCACCCACGACCTGGGCGTGGTCGCCGACGTCGCCGACCGGATCGCGGTGATGTACGCGGGCCGGATCGTGGAGTCCGCCCCGGTGCACGACCTGTACAAGGCGCCGGCGCACCCGTACACGCGCGGTCTGCTGGACTCCATCCCGCGCCTGGACCAGAAGGGCCGCGAGCTCAACGCCATCAGGGGCCTGCCGCCCAACCTGATGGACATCCCGCCGGGCTGTGCCTTCCACCCCCGCTGCCCCATGGCCGGGGACACGTGCCGCACCGACGTACCTCCCCTCCACGAGGTGGACGAGGACCGGGGGAGCGCCTGCCACTTCTGGAGGGAGTGTCTGCATGGCTGAGCCGATTCTGGAGGTCGGCGGACTCGTCCGGCACTACCCGCTCACCCGGGGCGTCCTGTTCAGGAAGCAGGTCGGCGTGGTCAGGGCCGTCGACGGCGTCGACTTCACCCTGGGCCGCGGCGAGACCCTCGGCATCGTCGGGGAGTCGGGCTGCGGCAAGTCCACGGTGGCCAGGATGCTGGTCCATCTGGAGCGGCCGACGGCCGGTGCCATCCGGTTCAAGGGCGAGGACGTCGTCCGGCTGTCCGGCCGCGCCCTGAAGGCCGTACGCCGCAACATCCAGATGGTCTTCCAGGACCCGTACACCTCCCTCAACCCCCGGATGACGGTCGGCGACATCATCGGGGAGCCGTACGAGATCCACCCCGAGGCGGCACCCAAGGGCGACCGGCGTAGAAGGGTGCGGGAGCTGCTCGACGTCGTCGGCCTCAACCCCGAGCACATCAACCGGTACCCGCACCAGTTCTCCGGCGGCCAGCGCCAGCGCATCGGCATCGCGCGCGGGCTGGCGCTGCGGCCCGAGGTCATCGTGGCCGACGAGCCGGTCTCGGCGCTCGACGTGTCCGTACAGGCCCAGGTGATCAACCTGATGGAGCGGCTCCAGGGCGAGTTCGGGCTGAGTTACGTCTTCATCGCCCACGATCTCTCCATCGTGCGGCACATCTCCGACCGGGTAGGGGTGATGTACCTCGGGCGGATCGTGGAGACCGGCCGGGACAGCGAGATCTACGACCGTCCGCGGCACCCGTACACCCAGGCGCTGCTCTCCGCCGTGCCCGTGCCCGACCCCGAGGCCCGGGAGCACCGGCAGCGGATCATCCTCTCCGGTGACGTGCCCTCCCCGGCGAACGTCCCGTCCGGCTGCCGCTTCCGCACCCGCTGCTGGAAGGCCCGGGAGCGGTGCGCGACCGAGGAACCGCTGCCCGCGGCCGTACCCGCCGGGGCCCGTTCCACCACCGGCACCGCCGCGCATCTCGCGGCCTGTCACTTCCCGGACGATCACATGGACGGGGTGACATAGCCGCACAAATATGCACCAACCGCGTTAACACACAGGCAACTTCGCTGAAGCGGTACCGATATACGGACGCGCCAGTCTGAACAGCGTACGGCCGTGCGGGTGCCGTAAACGGGCCGGGATGCGCCATGTCATCCCGGCCCGTTGCTTGCCTACGCCAGGCCCAACGAGCGCTTCAGGAAGTCCACCTGAAGCAGCAGCAGGTTCTCCGCGACCTGTTCCTGCGGGGTCATGTGGGTGACCCCGGACAGCGGCAGCACCTCGTGCGGGCGGCCTGCGGCGAGGAGCGCCGAGGACAGGCGCAGGGTGTGGGCGGCCACCACGTTGTCGTCGGCGAGACCGTGCACGATCATCAGCGGGCGGTGCGGCTCGGCGGGCGAGGAGAGGCCGTCACCGGTGATCAGCGAGCTGCGGTCGTACGCGGCCGGGGTGGTGCCGGGATCGCCCAGATACCGTTCCGTGTAGTGGGTGTCGTACAGCCGCCAGTCCGTGACCGGGGCGCCCGCGATGCCCGCGTGGAAGACGTCGGGGCGGCGCAGCACGGCCAGGGCCGCCAGCCAGCCGCCGTACGACCAGCCGCGGACGGCCACCCGGTCCAGGTCCAGCGGGAAGGTTTTGGCCAGGTCGTGCAGGGCGTCGACCTGGTCGTGCAGGGACACGACGAAGTCGCCGTCGACAGCCTTCTCCCACGCGGGCGAACGCCCCGGCGTCCCGCGCCCGTCCGCCACGACCACCGCGAAACCCTGGTCGGCGAACCACTGCGAGGTCAGATGCGGATTGTGCGCGGCGACGACCCGCTGGCCGTGCGGACCGCCGTACGGATCCATGAGGACCGGCAGGGGAGTGTCACCGTGGTAGTCCGTAGGCATAAGCACGGCGCACGGTACGTGGCGTGCGCCCCCCTGTGTCAGCGTCACGCGCGGGGACAGACCGGGATGTTCCGCCCAGGACGCGATGGCCGCCACCGGCTTGCCGTCCCGCAGCACCCGCACCTTGGCGCCCGGCTCGTCCGGCACCGCCGAGATCAGCACGGTGACACGCCCGGCGCGTACCGCCGAGTGCACTCCGGGCTCCTGTGACACGCGCTCCACGCCCAGCTCGTTCACGCGGTACACGTGCACCTGGCCGATCTCCGGGTCCTCGGCTCCCTCACCGGCCGACGCCGCGACCAGCACGTCCTCGTCCGCGACGTCGAGCACCGCGCGGACGTGCAACTGCGGTCCCGTCAGCGGCCGTTCCCCCACCGCGAGCACCCGCGCGCCGCCCTCGTCGGCGATCCGGACGAGCTGTCCGGACGGTGTCCAGGCCGGAACGCCACCGAAAAGTTCAAGCCAATGTGGATCTTCGTCCGCGTGCACCATCCGGGTCGCCCCCGAGTCCGGGTCCACGGCCAGGAACAGCTGGCTGCGCTGGTCCCTGGCCTGTACCAGGATCAGCGGCACACCCGCCGCTGACCAGTGCACATGCGCCAGATACGGGTAGCGCGCCCGGTCCCAGACCACCTCGGTGCGGTGCCCTCGGAGGTCCACGGCGAAGAGCCGTACGTCCGCGTTGTCCGTGCCCGCCGCCGGGTACGCGACCTGCTGGGGCGCCCGTTCCGGATGGGCCGGATCGGAGATCCACCAGCGCTTCACCGGCGTGTCGTCCACGCGCGACACGAGCAGCCGGTCCGAGTCGGGCGACCACCAGAAACCCCGCGAGCGCCCCATCTCCTCGGCCGCGACGAACTCCGCGAGACCGTACGTGACGTTCTCCGCGGCCTCCTCGGCGAGCACCGTGTCGCCCGCGCCCTCGGCCCCGACGACCCGCAGGGCGCCCCGGGCGACGTACGCCACGTACCGTCCGTCGGGGGAGGGGCGCGGGTCGATCACCGGGCCCGGGACGTTCAGTTCCCGTGCCGTACCGGCCCGCAGCTCGGCCACGAAAAGCCGCCCCGACAAGGAGAAGGAGGCCAGCTCGACGGCGGAGTCGGTGGCGTAGCCGACGATGCCGACACCACCCTCGCGGCTGCGTTCGCGGCGCGCCCGCTCCTCGGCGGACAGCTCCTCCAGGGCGCCGCCCAGCAGGGCCTCGGGGTCGGCCGCGACCCTTCCCGGACCTTCGGCCGGGGGGACCCCCGTGCCGCTTCGCTCCCCGCCGTCCGTAAGGTCGTGCACCCACAGCTTGTTCGCGCGGTCGGTGCCGGAGGCGGACCGCAGGAACACGACACGGGAACCGTCCGGGGCGATGGTGAAGGAACGCGGCGCGCCGAGGGTGAACCGCTGGGTGCGCGCCTGCCGGCGGGGGAAGGATTCGGGCTCGGTGGTCATGAGTCGACCATATTGGCCATGCGCCCCCTTGTGCGGCTGTGCGCCGATCGATGCGCGCGTACCGGTAGTTATGATCACTACCGCTGCGTGGGTATGAACCTGCTGGCTGCTGTATGTATTTACAGATACTGCGTCTTTGGAGGTGAACCGCCGTGGCACTCTCGATTTCGGCGGTGGTGCTGCTGGCGATCATCGTCTTCCTCCTGATCAAGAAGTCAGGACTGAAGGCCGGCCACGCCATCGTGTGTGTTCTCCTCGGGTTCTATCTCGCCTCCTCCACCATCGCGCCGACGATCAGCGAGCTCACGACGAACATCGCGGGCATGATCGGCGGCATCAAGTTCTGAGCTCCGGCGCCGCGGCCTCCGGGAGCGCCGGGAGACGGATGACCGGAGCCGGCGTATGAGCCGGCACGGCATGCGGTAGGTTCCCGCACTGCGTCCCCATGCCGGCCGGGAAGCCGCCGATCTCCGCGGGGCGCTCGAAGTGAGCCTCGGGGAGGGCGGGTTGAGCGCGGGCAGGTCACCGTCGCCGCAGTGGCGCAAACCCTCGCCGCTGGGGCTCGGGGTCGCCGTCGACGCCGTCAGCAATGTCGCCGCCCCGCTGCTGGCGGGGTTCGCGGTCGCCGCCATCGGGGTGGTCGGCGCGGACAGCGACAAGTTCCGCTGGCCGGGGCCGGTCCTGCTCTGTCTGACGGTGTCGGCACTGCTGTTCGTCACCTGCGTCCAGTTCGGGTTCCATGCCCGGCGGCACCTCTACTCGTACGCCGACATCACCGCCTGGTGGTCGGAGGAGGAGCTCAGGGACCACCGCGACCTGCTGCGCGAGGAACAGAACATCGACTTCCGGCTCTGGGACCGCTGGCGGGGCCGGGCCTACGCGGCGTACAGCGGTGGCATGGTCATGCTCTGGGTAGGGGTCTCCCTTGTTCTGGCGCCACCGACCACGGGTAACTCCTCCGACACGGGCTTCCGCTGGGCCGCGGCGGCGGTGGCGGCGGGTGCCGCGCTGGGCGAGGCCGTGTGGAGCGCGTATCCGCCGGTGAAGCGCTGGGTCGAGCGGCGCAGGGTTCTCAGGAGGACCGCATGACGGACAACAGGGAGACCACATGACGGGCAACCCGGAGCCGCCCGGTCAGGACCGGCCTCCGGAGCCGGAGGACCCCTCCCTGCCGCCGTGGGCGCAGCGGCCACCACAGCCGCTGGAAGGGCCCGTGACCGCTGGTTCCCCACCGTTGTCGAGGGATGCCTGTCCGGCGTGCCACCACACGTGGAAACACCAGCCGGGTTGCGAGCTGGAGTTACTGAGCGTGGAAAACGCGTCCCTGCTCGGCTACGAGGCCGCGCGTGAGCGCGTCCGGTCACGTCCGAACCGGGCGGGCGACGGCCTGCCGCCACCGTCACTCCTCCCGCCACCGGTACTCCCGCCCGCGCGGACCTGGCACGGCGCGCGCGTCGGGAGCGCGCCACCACCCAGCCCCGCCTGTCCGAGCTGTCATCACACCCGGAAACACCAGCCGGGCTGCGAACTGGAGTCGCTGAGCGTGAAGGACACGTCCCTGCTCGGCTACGAGGCCGCGCGCGACCGCGTCCGCACGCTCTCCGCCGGGGAGGGCACCACGCCGCCCGGCCCGTGGACCGCGACGCCGCCCGGTCCGCGGCCCGGCGCGGTCCGCGGGTGGCTGCGACGGCTGCTGCGGCGCTGAACGACGCGCCGGCGAAGCCGGGGGGCTTCGCGGGGCCGCCCAGGCCGGTGTTCAACAGGTACGCGCCTCATCACTCACTGTGACCCCGTGACCTCGCTTCCCCCGGCTCCCCATGATTGACCCATGTCCCCCCTGCCGCGGCGCGTCGCCTCGTAGGGTGGGGCCATGAGCGATCTGCCTGCCCGTCGTCTGCTCCTGGTGCACGCGCATCCGGACGACGAGTCGATCAACAACGGCGCGACCATGGCCAAGTACGCGGCCGAAGGCGCCCAGGTGACGCTGGTGACCTGCACCCTCGGCGAGGAGGGCGAGGTCATCCCGCCCCACCTCGCCCGCCTGGCCTCCGACCGCGACGACGCCCTGGGCCCGTACCGCGAGGTCGAACTGGTCGAGGCCATGAAGCAGCTCGGCGTCACCGACCACCGGTTCCTCGGCGGCCCCGGGCGCTTCCGCGACTCCGGGATGATGGGCGTCGAGCAGAACGACCGCGAGGGCGCCCTGTGGGCCACGGAGATCGACGAGGCCGCGGGCCACCTCGTCGAGGTGATCCGCGAGGTCCGTCCCCAGGTTCTCGTCACCTACGACCCGAACGGCGGCTACGGCCACCCCGACCACATCCAGACCCACCGCGTCGCCATGCGCGCCGCGGACCTGGCCGCCGAGCCGGACTTCCGTCCCGAGCTGGGCGACCCCTGGGAGATCGCCAAGGTCTACTGGAACCGGGTGCCGCGTTCCGTGGCCATCGAGGGCTTCGCCCGGCTGCGCGAGGCGCTCGCCGAGCCCCGGGGGCTGCCCTTCACCAAGATCGCCTCCGTCATCGACATACCCGGTGTCGTCGACGACTGGATCGTCACCACCGAGATCGACGGCAGCGCCTTCGCCTCCGCGAAGGCCGCGGCCATGCGGGCGCACGCCACGCAGATCGCGGTCGCGGAGCCCTTCTTCGCGCTCTCCAACGAGCTGGCGCAACCGCTGTTCACCACCGAGTACTACGAGTTGGTGCGAGGCAGACGCGAAGGGGGCGGGCGCGAGACCGACTTGTTCGAGGGCGTCGAAGGGAACGTTTCGGCGACAGGGCGGAACGGAACGGGCCTTTGATGCGTACGACTGTGTATGTGCGGACGACGGTGCATGACGGACACGCGTGGCTCGCGGCCGGTGCGGGAAGGGCTGGTGCCTCGTGAAGGCGGTGGGCAAGCAGCAGGCGAGCGGCCACGGCAGCGCGCTCGCACAGCCGTTGACGGTGCCCCCGGGCGGACGGGCCGCCGCCTACCTGGGGCTCTTCCTGCTCGGCGCCGTGGTCGGAGCGGCCGGGAGCCTGGTCCAATCCGCCCTGTTCCCGGGCGGGTTGCTGCTCGGGCTGCTGGGCTCGGCCGGTCTGTTCCTGGGCGGGGCGTACGCGATGGGCTCCAGGGCGGGGGCTGTTGCGCCCGCAGCCGGCTGGATGGTCTCCGTCATCCTGCTCACCGCCAGCCGTCCCGAAGGGGACTTCCTCTTCGGCGCGGGAGTCGGCTCGTACCTCTTCCTGCTCGGTGGCATGGCTGTTGCTGTGATGTGCGCCACGCTTGGCCCGGGGCGGCAACCGGACGGCCCCGGCGTCCGACTTGCCAAATGACGTACCACTTCGCCATAAAGCGTCGGTGGAGGGCCCGTGTGGGTTTCCCCAGCGGTCGTGGGATACGGGCGAGAAGTGGCCAGTATGGTGGTGCGCGCCGCCGAGCTGCCCGCTGTGTTGAGGTCGTCACGGGCGGCGAAGCCAATCGGGAGAACCTGCCTTGAGTCGTGAAACTGACACTTCGTCCTCCGGGCCCAACGGGCACGGTGGAGCCGCGTACCCGTCGGGGACGCCGCCGTACGGCACCCCCACGGCTTCCGACAGCGGTGCCGAGCCGGCCCGTTCGGCAGCGGGCACGCGATCGGAAGGTCCCAAGACGGAGACCACGCTGACGACGCGCGTCCGGATCAACATCCCCGGATCGCGCCCCATCCCGCCGGTCGTCGTCCGCAAGCCGGTGGCGGAGGCCGAGGCCGCGAAGGACGAGACGGGCACCGAGTCGGAGACCACCGGCACGGTGGCCATGCCCGTGCTGACGGACACCGCCCCGCCGTCGCCGGAGCCCTCCGCTCCGGCCGAGGAGAAGGCCAACGACTGGTTCGCGCCACGCAAGCCCGGGGCCCCCAAGGGCGGTTCGGGCGGTGGATCCACCAACGGCGCCGGTTTCCCGGCCGGTTCCGGAGCCTCGGGGGCTTCGGGACCGTCGGGTACGCAGGGCGGCCCCGGTGCGGGTTCCCCGGGTGCCGCGGGTGGTTCCGGCGGCGGCCCTCGTCCCCTCGGCGCGAACGGTGCCGGCCCGCTGGGCGGCGGGGGCGGTTCCCGTCCGGGCGGCACGAACGGCGCGGGGCTCCCCGGTGCCACCGGCGCCGGACCCGTGGCGCCCGGCCACGGCGGCGGAACCGGCTCCTTCGACGTGTCGGCCGCGCTGGCATCCGGTCCGCTGGGCGACCCGGGGCGGCGCGACGACCTGCCGTACTTCTCGGACGACGGCTCGAACGGCACGCATGGCGCGAACGGCCGGAGCGGCGGGCGGGGCCCCGCCGGACCGAGCGGTCCGACCAGCGGCCCGGTCACCGGCGACAGCCCGCTGGCGTCGCTCACGGGCCCGGCCCAGGGCTTCGGCGGTCCGGGCGGCGGCCCGGGCGGCGGCCCGGCCTCCGGCCCCTTCGGCGGTCCCGGCCGTGACTTCTCCGGCCCAGGCGGCGGGCTCAGCGACGACACCGCTGTCCTGACGCCCCAGCGCCCCGCGCCCGAGCCGGGCACCCAGCAGACGTACGACGGCCCCGGCGGCCCCCGGGAGAACGTCTCCGGGCACACCCTGACCAGCGGCATCCCAGTGGTCCCGCCCGGTGCGCAGAGCTCGCCCTTCGGGCCGGGCGCCTCCGCCGAGCGGGCAACGGGACCGCACACACCGCCGAAGCTGCCGGACCCGGCGCAGTCGGCGACGGCCACCTCGTCGAAGCCGGCCAAGAAGAAGGGCCGCAGCAAGCTGGTGCTGCTGGGCGGCGGCCTCGTGGTCGTCGCGGCCGGTGTGTACGGCGCCGGGCTGCTCATGAACCACTCCGACGTGCCCAAGGGCACCACCGTGCTCGGCGTCGACATCGGCGGCGGCACCCGGGACGAGGCCGTCAAGAAGCTCGACGAGGCCCTCGGGGACCGTACGGACAAGGCGCTCAAGCTGTCCGTCGACGGCGACACCGTGTCGCTCAAGCCGGACCAGGCGGGCCTCCAGCTCGACGCCGACGCCACGGTCGGCGCCGCCGCCCAGAGCGACTACAACCCGGTGTCGGTGATCGGCTCGCTGTTCGGGCAGGAGCGGGTAGTCGAGCCCGTCATGCCCGTCGACGGGGAGAAGCTGCGGGCCGCCCTGGAGCGCGCCGCGGGCGGCTCCGGCTCGGCCACCGACGGCACGATCAAGTTCGAGTCCGGCAAGGCCGTCGCCGTGTACGGCAAGACGGGCAAGGGCATCGCCGTCACGCAGTCCACGAAGGCCGTCGAGGAGGCGTACCGCACCCAGGTCGCGACCGGTACGACCGACCCCGTGAAGCTGCCCACGACCACCCAGGAGCCGTCGGTCTCCAAGGCCGAGGTCGACCGGATGATGAGCGAGTTCGCGAAGCCCGCGATGTCCGGGATAGTCACGGTTAAGGTGGACTCGGGCCCGCAGTTCATCCAGTTCAGCCCGGAGAACTCCCTGTGGAAGTTCCTCGGCGTGAAGGCCCAGGACGGCAAGCTCGTCGAGTACTACGACAGGCCGGCGCTGAAGGAGCTGTACGGCACCACCTTCGACGGCGTCCTGATCACGCGGGGCAACGGCAAGAAGACCGCGGTGACGCCGGAGGACGTGATCGGCGTCCTGCGCAAGGCCCTCCTCGGCAAGACGGAGGCGGAGCGCACGGGCGTGATCGAGACGAACCCGAGCTGACGGTTCGGGCTCGCGTCGCCGAGCGGCGAGGCCGCTGAGGGGCACCCGGTTCGAGCCGGGTGCCCCTTCGCCGTGCAGGCGCCTCCTTGCGAGGACGCGAGCAAAGCCCACGGGGAGCACCCCTACCCGCAACAAACCGGCACTCGCCGACCACCCCGAACCCCAGTGGCGCCCAGGCGAAAGGGGGCGCGGGGAACGGCGCGCTCAGCCACAACAAACCGGCACGCGCCGACCACCCCGAACCTCAGCGGCGCCGAGGCGAAAGGGGGCGCGGGGAACGGCGCGCCCAGCCACAACACACCCGCACTCGCCCACCAACCCGAACCTCAGCGGCGCCGAGGCGAAAGGGGGCGCGGGGAACGGCGCGCCCAGCCACAACACACCCGCACTCGCCACCACCCCGTACCCCGGCGGAGCCGAGACGCACACCGTTCCTCAGTTCAGCATCGCCCGAGCCTCCCGAGCCTGCCCCCGCACCCGCTCACCCGCCGACGGATCAACCCCCTCCACGACCTCGGCATACGCGTCCAGCTCCGCGGCCCCCCGCAGAAAGTCCCCACGCCGCACCAGCAGCTGGGCATGCTCGTACCGCAGCCGCGCCGGGTGCGAGGGCAGCAGCAGGCTCAACTCGACCGCCCACAGCGACACATCGGACTGCTCGGGCCGCGCGGCAGCCCACGCCCGGATGTTGTTGAGCACACGCAGCACCACGTCCAGCGGCGCGGCAGGCGTGAGCATCGACGGATCGAGCGCCGCACCCGTGGCCCCCGCGACCAGCAGTTCCGCATCCCCGCCGGTCAGGAGACGCCCTCCGTCGAACGGATCGGCGAGCACCTGCCCCTCGAGCGGGCCGGACCCCTGCGCACCGAACTCCTGCGCACCGAACTCCTGCGCACCGAACTCCTGGGAACCGAAGCCCACCACGAAGTGCCCCGGCAACGCGACCCCGTACACGGGCGCCCCCGCCCGGCGCGCGATCTCCATCCACACCACCGAGAGCAGGATGGGCAGCCCGCGCCGCCGCCGCAGCACCTCGTGCAGCAGGGAGGACTCCAGCCGCTGGTAGTCGCCGGGCGAGCCGTGGAACCCGTACCGCCCACCGAGAAGCTCCGACAACGCGAGCGCCCAGGCGCGCGGGCCGCCGGGGCGGAACGGCACCTGCCCCGCCAGCCGGTCCAGCTCGATCTGGGCCGCGTCCATCCCCGCGTCGTCCAGTGCCCCGTCCCCGGCCGCCCCCACCAGCAGGCACAGCGTCACCAGGTCCGGCCGACCGGACCGCGCCTCCTCCCCGAACCGTCGCCGCACCTCGGCGGCCCGCTCCGGCTCCGGTGGCTGTGGAGCACGCACACCACTTTCGTGCCCGGTCACAGTGATCGGTACGACTCGACGGAGGAGCCGCCGGCCACGGAACCGGGATCCTCCGGCTCGCGATAGTGGTGGTACGCGTGGTGCGCCCCGAAGCCCATCGCCGCGTACAGAGCCCGCGCCCCCGCGTTGTCCTCCTCCACCTGGAGCCAGCCGGCCGAGGCCCCCTCGTCCATGGCCTGGCGGGCGAGCGCGGTCATGACGGCCGTTGCCAGACCCTGGCGGCGGCGGGCGGGGTCGACCTCCACCGCGGCGAAACCCGCCCAGCGGCCGTCCACCACACAGCGCCCGATCGCCGCCGGAGGCTCGCCCACGGGGCCCGGCGCCGACGCGAACCACACTGAGGGCCCGCTCCCCAGCACCTCCAGCGCGACCTCGCTCACGCCCTTGCGCTGATAGCGGCTCAGCCACGCCTCGTCCGCCGTCCGCGAGAGCACGACCCCACCGGGCAGCTCCCGGTCCGCGACGGGCGCCAGTGAGCCGACCCAGAGCTCGGCCGTCACCTCCCGCGTCCAGCCGCGCCGCTCCAGTTCCTCGCAGAGGGGCTCCTGCGTGCCCTCGGCGCCGGTGGAGACCTGCACGTACGCGGGGAGCCCACGCGCGGCGTACCAGGCCCGTACGGACGTCAGCGCCTCGTCCAGCGGCAGCCCCGGCTCACCGACCGGCAGCACCGAGTTGGCACGGCGCGTGTAGCCGGACGCGGCCCGCAGCTCCCAGTCGCCGAGCCGCTCCCGCTCCACCGGCTGCCAGGCCCGCGACGCCACCCGCGCCAGTTCCTCGTACGAGGCCGACGGGCCCCGCCGCCGGACCGGAGCGGGCGGCACCACCTTGCCCGCGACCAGCGACGACTCCGGTATCCGGACCCGCTCACCGTCGCGCCGTGTGACCACCAGCACACCGGCGTCCCATGATGTGAGAACACCGACCGTGTCGGTGAACTTCTCACCCTTGGGGGCGTCCTTCTCGATTCGCCGGACCGAGACACGTTTGCCCACGTCAGCCGTGGTGACGCGGACCTCGAGCCGCCCGCCGACAGAGAATTCCACAGGTCGGTCCACCCCTCCTGTTCGGATCATGCCCAGGAACGGAGATACTAGGTGCGGGCATCGACGACGCCGCGCTCCCGCGCGCCAGGCGGCGGAGCCTGAGGAGGCCCGCCAGCGCCCTATCGAGGAGGAACGACAGCGTGACCTACGTCATCGCAGAGCCTTGTGTCGACGTCAAGGACAAGGCGTGCATCGAGGAGTGCCCGGTCGACTGCATCTACGAGGGCCAGCGATCCCTCTACATCCACCCGGACGAATGCGTCGACTGTGGTGCCTGTGAGCCGGTCTGCCCGGTTGAGGCGATCTTCTACGAGGATGACACCCCGGAGGAGTGGAAGGACTACTACAAGGCGAACGTCGAGTTCTTCGACGAGCTCGGTTCTCCGGGCGGCGCCAGCAAGCTGGGGCTGATCGAGCGTGACCACCCCTTCGTCGCGGGCCTGCCCCCGATGAACCAGGGCCACTGAGCGGTCGGCCGGTCCTCACCCGCGCCGCCTCGGTCCCGTACGGCCCGATCGCCCTGATCGACGTACGGGACCGAGGCGTTTGCCGTACGAGCGGGATGAACGGCGTGGGCGCCTCGCCGCACCCGGTGGCGAACGTACGTACGAGAAAGTGAGCCAGATCCGTGTCCGCAGTCTCCGACCGACTTCCCACCTTCCCCTGGGACCGGCTCGAGCCCTACAAGGCGACGGCCGCAGCGCACCCGGGCGGCATCGTCGACCTCTCCGTCGGCACTCCGGTCGACCCGGTCCCCGAGCTGATCCAGAAGGCCCTGGTGGCCGCGGCCGACTCCCCGGGCTACCCGACGGTCTGGGGCACCCCCGAGCTGCGGAACGCGATCACGGGCTGGGTGGAGCGCCGCCTCGGCGCCCGCGAGATCACCCACCGGCACGTCCTCCCGATCGTCGGCTCGAAGGAGCTCGTCGCCTGGCTGCCGACGCAGCTGGGCCTCGGCCCCGGCGACCGGGTCGCGTACCCGCGCCTGGCCTACCCGACGTACGAGGTCGGTGCCCGCCTCGCCCGCGCCGAATACGTGGCCTACGACGACCCGGCCGAGCTGGACCCGACGGGCCTCAAGCTGCTGTGGCTGAACTCGCCGTCGAACCCGACGGGCAGGGTGCTCGGCAAGGAGGAGCTCACCCGGATCGTCGCCTGGGCCCGCGACCACGGCGTCCTCGTCTTCTCCGACGAGTGCTACATCGAGCTGGGCTGGGAGGCCGACCCGGTCTCCGTGCTCCACCCGGACGTGTGCGGCGGTTCGTACGACGGGATCGTCTCGGTCCACTCCCTCTCCAAGCGCTCGAACCTGGCGGGCTACCGCGCGGCCTTCCTCGCCGGTGACCCGGCGGTCCTCGGTCCGCTGCTGGAGATCCGCAAGCACGGCGGCATGATGACGTCCGCGCCGACCCAGGCTGCCGTGGTCGCGGCCTTGGGTGACGACGAGCACGTCCGCGAGCAGCGGGAACGGTACACGGCCCGCCGTGGGCTCCTCCGCGACGCCCTGCTGAGGCACGGCTTCCGTATCGAGCACAGCGAGGCCAGTCTCTATCTGTGGGCGACCCGCGACGAGTCCTGCTGGGACACGGTGGCCCACCTCGCGGACCTGGGCATCCTGGTCGCGCCGGGCGACTTCTACGGTCCGGCGGGCGACCGGTTCGTCCGCGTGGCGCTGACGGCGGCGGACGAGAGGGTGACGGCGGCGGTGGAGCGGCTCTGACCCGCTGAATCCGCGCATCGCGAACGGCACGAAAGGAGGGGCCCGGGGAACGAAAGCGTTCCCCGGGCCCCCTCGCGCACGTCGTGCGTGACGTACGGCGTACGACCGCGACCGTCAGCCGAGCGGCAGGGTGCCCTTCAGGGGCGTCCCCTGGGGCAGCAGGTTCTTCCGGTCCTTGGGGCCGGCGGGCATGCCGTCGCTCACCTTCACGTGGTCACCCAGGGCGCGCTCGGCCGAGCGCGTCGCGTCCGCCTCGGCCTTCCGGGAGATGCTCTCACCGGTCTGGTCCACGGTCGGCGTCGTCTCGACGGCGTCCTTGTCGCCGTCGGCCGTCCCGTCCAGGGCGGCCAGTCCGCCCAGGTTCGGGGTGGCCGGGAGGTCGGGCGCCGCGCTCGCGGAGCCGGCCGCACCGACCACGGAGGCCGCTCCCGCTGCGGTGAGCAGCGCGGCACGGGCGATCCGGCGGGTCAGGGGGAGGGACATGATGCTCCTTTGACGGGGAGGGGAACGGTGAGGTGTCCGGCCGGCCCCGGGGATGAGCGGCCGGCCGCCGACCGATCCTTGATCCTTGGACCAGTGATCGTTCCGGGCTCGGACGCAGTGACTACCGCTCGAAGCCCGCGAAGGTTGCGGTGCCCCGTCGTAAAGAGTTGGTAATGCGTCGCATTATCGGATGCGGATGAAAACGGGCAAAGAGAATCCCGTCACCAGGCCCCGGGAATCCTCACGGCCCTTGTTCTCAAGGGGTGTCGCGGGTTTCCGGAGCGACGCGGGGGGAGGGCGAGGGCCTGATCGCATCGCCGGCGGGAAGCGAGGGACGTACCCCCGGCGGGTGAACGGCGCGCCTACTGTCCAGTGACGATTCGAACCTCGGCGAGGGAGGCGCTACCGGCGTCCGCGCCTCCGTCCGCCGGCTTGCGCCACGCGCCCGCCCTGCCGCCGGCGACCCACTCCCGGCCCGCGTACGAGACCCGCTCTATGTGCAGCGTCGCCGAGTTGGCGACGGCCCAGTGCGCGAGCTCCCACCCGCGGCGGCGGAGGGAGTCCTCGGAGGCCGAGCCGGAGCCGGGGCGCACGGGGATGGCGAGGGCGTTGGCGGCGGGGGCCGACGGGATGGGGG
>NZ_VJZE01000499.1 GCF_009377205.1 Streptomyces phyllanthi | reverse complement strand
GCCACCCCCCCTCACCCACCGACAGCCCTCGCCATCAACCGCACCCCTTCTCGAATCCGCGCGGGCGGCAGATGCGCGTACCCGATGACCAGCCGCACCCCGTCGTCCGGAACCCGCCCGTGCTCCGCGAGCGGACGCACCGCCACCCCGGCCGCCGCCATCCGTTCCAGGAAGCGGTCCAGCGGCCCGTGGTGGGCGGGCAGCGCGGCGATGACATGCAGACCCGCCGCGATCCCGGACACCTCCGTGCCGGGGAAGTGCTCCTCCAAGGCGGCGACGAGGGCGTCGCGCCGCTCCCGGTACGCCCGCTGGCAGCGCCTCAACTGCCGGTCGTAGTCGCCCCGTTCGACGAACCGGGCGAACACCGCCTGGTCGATCGTCGGATGGCCGAGATCCATGGTGCGCTTGCGCTCCACGACCTCCTCGGCCAGCGCCTGCGGTACGAGCAGCCAGCCGAGCCGCAGCCCCGGGGCGAGGGACTTGCTGACGGAGCCGCTGTACGCGACGTGTTCGGGGTCGAGCCCCTGGAGCGCCCCCACGGGAGCCCGGTCGTAGCGGAAGTCCCCGTCGTAGTCGTCCTCGACGACCAGTCCGTCCACCGCCCGCGCCCAGTCGAGCAGTTCGGCCCGCCGCCGCGCCGAGTACGCGATCCCGGAGGGAAACTGGTGGGCGGGCGTGGTCACGACGACCCGTGTGCCCGCCTCCCGCAGCGGCCCGGTGGCCAGCCCCTCCTCGTCCAGCGGCAGCGGTACGGTGCCGATGCCGGCCGAGGCGTACAGGGCGTCGTGCTGGGGGCTCCCCGGGTCCTCGACACCGACGGCCCGTACCCCGCGCGCGTGGAGCACGAAACCGAGCAGCGTCGTCGCCTGGGCCACTCCGGAGACCACCACGATCCGTTCGGGATCCGCGACCACACCCCGGCGCCGCGTGAGGAGTTCCGCGAGCGCCGTACGCAGCCGGGGCAGCCCGCGCGGATCCGGGTAGCCCAGCGCGTGGTGCGGCAGCTCGGCGAGCACCCCGCGCTGGGCTGCAGCCCACGCCGCGCGCGGGAACAACGACAGGTCCGGCGTCCCCGGAAGGAAGTCGGCACGTGCGCCGGGAGGGCGCGGAGCGAGGTCACGCGCGCGTGGGCGGGCGGACCGTACGGCATCGCCCACCCAGGTACCCGCGCCCCGGCCACTGCGCAGATATCCCTCGGCGGTCAGCTGCTCGTACGCCTCCGTCACCAGCCCCCGCGACACGCCCAGATCGGCAGCCAGTTCACGGCTCGACGGCAACCGCGTACCGGACGCCAGCCGCCCGGAACGCACCGCCTCCCGCAGAGCCGCCCGCAACGTACGCCCACGCGCGCGTGCCGGAGCGGCAGCGGCCGGCAGCAGCAGTTCCCAGGCGGCGGCCCACGGAACGGACCCCGGCTCAGGTCCTTGCCCGGCCCGCGAATTGGTCTCCGATGGCGTCATGAAAGTGGACCTTAAGCCGGACCACACGCCTTCATAACGTCACCGGTATGAAAGCCACCACCCGGGGGACCTTCCTCGCCGCCCTCGCCTGCGTCCTCGTCGGCGCCTCCTTCACCGCCAACAGCGTCCTGGGCGACTACCCGTACGCGGGCGGCCAGTTCCTCCGCTACGGCCTCGCGTGCCTGCTGCTCCTCCCGCTGCTCGGCCGGGGCGGCACGGCACCCCTGCGGCGCCTCACCACGCGCCAGTGGGCACGGCTGGCGCTGCTCGCGGCCGTCGGCATGGTCGGCTTCAACCTCGCGGTGATCGCCGCCGAGCGCACGGCCGAACCCGCCGTCCCGGGTGTCTTCGTGGGCTGCGCACCGGTGGCCGTGGCCGTTCTCGTCCCCCTCCTGGAGGGACGCCGCCCGCAACGGCTCGTGCTGTACGGCGCGTCGCTCGTCGCGGTGGGCGCGTTCACCGTCCAGGGGTGGGGCCGTACCGACGGCGCCGGAATCGCCTTCTCCCTGTGCGCGCTGGCGGGCGAGGTGGGCTTCGCGGTGCTCGCCGTCCCCGTCCTGCGACCGCTGGGACCCCGGTTGCTGTCGGCCACCGTGTGCGCTGTCGCCGCGGTCGAGTCGGCGGTGGCCGGGGTCCTCGTGGACGGGACCGCGTGGCTGCGCACACCGGACGCCATCGAGACCGCCGCGCTGCTGTGGCAGGCGGCGGTCGTCACCGTCGTCGGCTTCGTCTGCTGGTACATGGGCATGCAGCGCATCGGCGCGGAGCGCGCCACGCTGCTCTCCGGCCTCATCCCGGTGGCGGCCGCCTGCACGGCCCCGCTCGTCGGCACGGGCTCGTACGGGGTCGCACAGGCCCTCGGCAGCGCCCTGGTCGGCGCCGGTGTCGCGCTGGGCTCTAGCGCGCCCGCCCGTACGACGCCTCCGGGGCGCCCGGCACGCGCGCGCGAGCGGCGGCGGCCGGGTGCCGTGCCCCGCGGGCGCGGGTGAGGCCGCCTGGACACCACGCGACCCGTCCGATGGGATGGAGGGCGTGGCCACCGACACCGCGACCGAGGTCTTCGAAGAGCACCGTCCCGTCCTGATGGGCGTCGCCTATCGCATGCTCGGGCGGGTGGCCGACGCGGAGGACGTGGTCCAGGAGGCGTGGCTGCGCTGGTCCGGCGCCGACCGCTCCGAGGTGCGCGAACCCCGCGGCTATCTGGTGCGGATCACCACCAGGCTCGCCATCGACCGGCTGCGCCATGTGCGGTCGCGCAAGGAGGCGTACGTCGGCCCCTGGCTGCCCGAACCGTATGTCACCGACTTCGGGGCCACGGTCCCGGACACCGCCGAGCGGGCCGTGCTCGCCGAATCCGTCTCCCTGGCCGTCCTCGTCGTCCTGGAGTCCCTGTCGCCCCTGGAGCGCGCGGTCTTCGTCCTCCGCGAGGCCTTCGGGTACCCGTATGCCGACATCGCGGCCGTCCTCGACCGCGGCGAGCCCGCCGTGCGCCGGCTCGCCGCGCGCGCCCGTCAGCATGTGGACGAGCGGCGGCCGCGTTACGAGGTCGACCCGGCCGAGCGCCGTGAGATGACCGAGCGGTTCCTCGCCGCCGCGGCCGGGGGCGACCTGGAGGGCCTGATGTCGCTGCTGGCCCCCGACGTCCGCCTGGTGGCCGACAGCGGTGGCCTCGCCAAGGCGCCCGTACGGATCATCGACTCCGCCGACAAGGTGGGGCGGTTCCTGCACGGTGCGGCCAGGAAGGGCGTCGCGGAGGCGTCGTTCCGCTTCGTGTTCGTGGAGATCAACGCAGGCCCCGCGCTGGTCGCCCTGTCCGGCGGCAAGGTCGACACCGTGTTCCAGCTCGACGTCGCGGACGGCCGTATCCAGTGCGTCTACATCATGCGCAACCCGGAGAAGGTGCTCTCCCTGCCGGTCGAGGGGTAGCCACCGCGAACACCGTGTGAACGCTGTCCTGTGAGAGGTGTGTGGGGTCTGCACGCGTCCGAAGATTGGTCTTGACCAACGGTGGGGGCCGCCTTATGGTCGCAGATAAGTGCAACAACCTTTAATAAACAAAGGCGCTAAAACGCCGCCGGGCCACGGCGAACAGCGGAGGACAGGGTGGGGACCACGCAGCTCGAAACGGTGCCGGAGCCGAAGTACTGGCACCTCAAGACCGTGCTCAGTGAGGCGCTGGACTCCGAGTTCTCGGTGGGTGAGATCCTCCCCAACGAGCGCGACCTCGCCGCCCGCTTCGGGGTGGCCCGCGCCACGCTCCGCCAGGCACTGGAGCAGCTGGAGCTGGAGGGCCGGCTGCAGCGCCGCCGCGGTGTCGGCACCACCGTCGCCCCGCCCCGTATGGGGGTGGCCGTCGGCACCGAGCAGCGCGCGTGGCCCGGTGTCGCCGGAGACACCTGGCAGCTCGCCGACTGCGCGATGGCGGCCCCGCCTGCGGCCGTGGCCGGCATCCTGGAGTCACTCCAGGGCGAGCAGGTGTACACGGTGCGCCGTTCCCGGGTGACCCGCGGTCAGCCCGTCGCCGCCGAACTGCTCTATGTCCCGGCGTCCTCGGTGCCCGGCCTCTCCGCCGTGGACACCCGCTCCGGTACGGCACGCGCGCGTTCCGTGCTGCGTGAGCTCCAGCGCCTCGAACTGGAGGGCCAGGACAGCGCGGTGGAGCTCGGCTCGGCCCGCGCGGAGGACGCCAAGGAGCTCGACCGGCTGCCCGGCGCCCCCGTCCTCGTCGTCACCACACGCTTCTTCGCCGAGGGACGCACTGCCGCCGTCTCCGTGGCCACCTACCGGGCCGACACCTGCCGGCTGACCTTCGGCGACTCCGGCGGCATCGAGATCCACGACGGCCCGGAGCGCCGCGCCTCCTGATCACCGCCCACAGAGCCGCACCGGTCGCGCCCCGGGGAGACCCGGGGCGCGATTCCTGTGCCGGTCCTGCGCCGGGCGCCCTCCAGCAGAGGCGTACGTGTGGCTCGGCGCCGAGGCGTACATGCAGCTCCGTGCCGAGGCGCCCGTGTCGCTCAGCTCAGCGCCGCGCCGTACGTCTCGGTCAGCGCCGCGCCGTACGTCTCGATCAGCGTCACGCCATACGCCTCGGTCGGCGCCACGCCACGCTCTCGGTCGGCGCCACGCCACGCTCTCGCTCGGCGCCACGCCACGCTCTCGCTCAGCGCCACGCCACGCTCTCGCTCAGCGCCGCGCCGTCACCGTGCTCTCCACCGCGAACAGCTCCTCCTCCACATGGTCCAGCGCCAGTCGCAGCGCCCCCGTCGCCACGGCCGCCTCGCCGAGCTTCGAGGGCGTCACTCTGGGCGGGCGCAGACAGCAGCGCGCCAACTCGTCCCGCAGGGGGTCGAGCACGTAGTCCAGACCGGCCGCCCAGCCGCCGATGACGACCACCTCGGGATCGATGGCCAGAACAAGCGCCGCCACATCGTGCACGAGCCGCTGGGTGAAGCGTTCGACGGCCGCGAGGGCCTGTGCGTCGCCCTCGCGCGCGTGGGCGAAGACCTCGGCGGCCGCCTGCTCGTCCAGCGGGTGCAGAGGCTCGTTCGTGGTCGACAGCAAGGCCTCCGGGGTGGCGCCCAGGCCCAGCAGGTGCAGGGCGCCGATCTCCCCGGCCGCGCCGCCGTACCCGCGGTGCAGCCGCCCGCCGATCAGCGAACCGGCGCCGGGGCTCAGGCCCGCCAGGACGAACACCACGTCGTCGGACTCGACGGCCGAGCCCTTCCAGTGCTCGGCGACCGCCGCCGCGTTGGCGTCGTTCTCGACCTGCACCGGGCACTTGAAGGAACGGCTCAGCCGCTCGCCCAGCTTCAGGCCCGTCCACTCCGGCAGCGCCGTGCACAGCCGCACCGTGCCGTCGGCCTCGACGATCCCGGGACTGCCCACGCCCACCGCGCGCAGCGAGCCACGCGGGACGCCCGCGCGGCGCAGCAGCTCCGCGACCGTCGAGCGCAGCCGCTCCAGCCGTTCGTCCGCCGGTGCCTTCTCGTCGACGTCCTTGGACAGCGTGCCCAGCACCCGGCCGTCCAGATCCGACAGGAGCGCCGTCACCCGGTGCGCGCCGATGTCCAGGCCCAGCAGATGACCGGCCTCCGCCCGGAACCGGAACCGCCGCGCGGGCCGTCCCTGCCGCCGGGTCGCGCCCTCCTCGGCCGCCTGCTCGACCACCAGCCCGGTCTCGACCAGCCCTTCGACCACACCCTCGACCGTCGGCCGGGACAGCCCGGTCACGCGGGTGATCTCGGTCAGCGTCGCATGCTCCGCGGCGCGCAGCGCGTGCAGCACCACGGCGGAGTTGATCCTCCGCAGCAGAGAGGGGTCCCCGCCGGTCAGCCGTCCCAACGTCCGTCCTCCCAGCTCGTGCGCGTGTTGGCGGGATCGTACTCGTCACGGCCGACACCGGCGAGAGCCGGTCGCCCTTCGCCGAGCACTCCCGCACCGATCCGGAACCCTCACACGCGCCGAGCTTCGCCGGCGCCCGGTCAACTGTCAGTCCCGGCAGGTTTACTGGACCTCATGGACATCGAGCGGTACCTCGCAACGATCGACCAACTGTGCTCCCGACCCTTCCCGGCGGAGCACGGCTGGTCGGACGTGGGCCCGGCCGGTCCGGGGTACTTCGTCGCGGAGTTAGAGATGAGCCACGGGCTGCGCACAGCGGACGCCGTCGAGCGGTTCCGGACCGCGGCGGACTTCCACGACGTCAAGGAGGGCATGTCCCAGCGGCTGAACACCCGTTGGGGCCGGCAGCAGCCGCCCTGGGGCACGGTGACCCTCAGGGTTCGCATCGATCGTGGCGAGGAGATACCGGAGCCCTGGGCCACGGTGAGCCACGCCGTGGACGAGCTGGACGTATGGCAGGCGGACGGCACGGGCCGCTGGATAGCCGTCGGCGTCGCCGACCGCGACCAGGAGGACGAGATACGGCTTCTGGCCGTAGTCACGGAGACGGCCCAGCCCTGACC
>NZ_VJZE01000498.1 GCF_009377205.1 Streptomyces phyllanthi | reverse complement strand
TAAGAGACAGGACCTGGACGTCCTGGCCCGCCTGGACATGACGGGCGCGGGCATCACGGCGGCGGCCCGCACCGCCGCACTGGCGGCAGCGGACACCGACAGCGCTACGATCGGGATGCGCCACGTCGTACGAGGCGTGGCCCGCCAGTTCCAACGCGAGGCCCGCCTGCTCCGCCCGGCGGAACTGGGCCCGCACGCCCACCTGCTCGACGACGGATCCCAGGGGTGACACCGATGCTGCCTACTGAACCGCCGCTTTCGCTGCACCGGTTGGTGGCTCCCGTCCCACCGGTCAGGACACCGGAGGCCGGAGCCGCCGCCCACCAGGGGAAACCGGCGGCCGTGGTGCCGGTCCCTGTGCCGGTGGGCAACGCCTCGGTCGCCAATGCGGCCGGAGCCCCGGGCCCGGCGGGCGCGATGCTCCTCGCGGGCCACGACCAGACGGGGAACGCGGCGGTGGCGAAGGCGGCGCTGCACGCGGCACCGGCGCCGCCGGTGGCGGTCATCGCTCCGAAGGCGAAGTGAGAGTAGACCCTTCGCGACTTGAACGGGGCGTCAGCCCAGCGCCGCGGCCACGCGGCCGAAGACGTGTTCCCGTACGTACGCGCCCAGAGGCTCCTCGTGCCCGGCGAACGGCTCCGGGCCGGGCGCCCGCCCGCGCTCGGCGGGCAGGACGGCGTCCAGTAGCTGACGTTCGTACGCCTCGGGGGTGCCGTCGAACTTTTTCGCCCTGCCCGGGACCAGCCGCTCCGCGAAGCGGGGCGCCGGGGCCTCGGGGTCGTACAACACGTCGTGATCGGTGATCAGTTCGGGCAGCAGCGCGTTAAGTTCCGCGTCCGCGCGCCCCGAGGCGAGTTCTCGCGAGACGGTCAGCCAGATCGCGCGATCAGCACGCGGATGCACGACACCCTCGGCCACGGCGAGGTTGAGGAAGGCCGCCAGTTCCGACTCCGACACCGCTCGCCACGGCGGCCCCGCGCACAGCCGGGTCAGGAGGTCGACGAAGCCGACCGCCAGGAGGGAGCGTTCCGTGCCGATCACGGACGACAGGTGAAGGCAGCCGGGTAGCGAGTCCGCTCGGACGTACCACTTTCCGTCCCGCACCGCCCAGAACTCCGGGTCCTGGGGCGTGAGGATCACTCGACGCACCTGGTCGACCTGGAAATCCTTCCCCATACAGGAGATTTCGGGTGCCTCGGGGCTCGATGTGCCGAGGGCCCGCACATACTCCTCGCGTACCTCCCGGAGCGCGTCGCGGGCCACCTCCGCCCAATGGTCGGTGCTGCGCAATGTCAGTCACTCCAGGTGAGTTTCGTCTCTTCCCTGAGCATGGTGAGCAGGAGTTCTTCGTGCGTGGCTTTCTCGCTCTTCTCGATCCTGAGCATGCTCTCGCCGATTTGTCTCTCGTAGAGCCTGCGGACCATAGCGTACTCGGCGTCGGTCACCTTCAGGGGTGGCTGTGGCTGCCCCTTCGCCCACGTACCGGCCAGGTCCGGGTCCCGGGGTGCTCCCGGCTTGTCCGTGCCACCACCGGTCATCGGGGCGTGCTCGTAGAAACTCCCGGTCAGTTTTGACGCGTCCTTCAGGAGCAGCAGGTTCGTCACATGGGAAATGGGGTTGCGGCGGGCTTCGGCGATCAGCGCGGCGAGCATCATGTTCGCGTCGTCCGGCCCGAGGCGGACGCCCGTGGAGACTTGGATGACCATGTTCCGCATCTTGGCGGGCGAATGCCGAGAGAAGTTCCCGTACCGGTACTCGTCCAGCAGTCCCCGGTTCTCCACCTTGATCTTTCCGTTGTCGTTGACGGCTTTCCCAACCCGGTTCTTCGGAACGATGTAATTGTTGTCGTGGTCGACGAAGTACTGATGGCCGCTGAAGGTGAAGACGTTCCCCGCGTAGGTGGCCGGATCGGCGCCGGGGGGTGCAAGACTGCAGGCCGCTTCGTATCCCGCCATCGCCTGCGACAGCATCCGCTCGACCTGGGTGTGCAACTCGTCGTCCTTCGTCGGCTCGGTCTGCCCGGCTTCCTTCCGCCGGGTCAGGATCTCGCCGCGCACCTTGTGGAGCGCGCTGAAGACCAGTTGCTTGACTTCCTTCTCGGACAGGAACGGCGAGTAGTTGGCGTCGACGGGGTGCTTGCTCGCGATCAGCCAGACCTTGAACGGCCCCTTGCCCTCGACCAGGAAGCTGCGGACCCAGGAGTACCTGCGCTTGAGCGGGGCGAGCGCGGTCAGCAGTGCCTTTGTGGAGTCGCCGCGCTGCTCGTGCTGTTCAGCGATCTTCTTGGCCTTGGCCAGGACGACCGGCAACTCGCGGTCCTTCTTCTGTTGCTGTTCCTTCTTCCTGTGGCCCCTGTCCTTCTTGGGGTCGCGGTCCTTGCGCCGCTTCGGCCTGCGCCGGTCGGGGCGGCGTTTGCGCTGCTTGCCCGGTCGTCTCCGGTCCGGCCGACGCTTCGGCTTGGCCTTCGGTTTCTTCTTGTCGAACTTCGACTTGATCTTGGCCCAGAGTTTCTTCACCAGCCCGACGATCTTGTCGATCACCCAGTCCACCGCCCGGCCGACCGGTTTGGTCAGGGCCTGGACGATCTGTTTGACCTTGGCGGCGATGCCTCCGATGCCCAGGAGGGCGGCGAGGAAGCCGAGGAGGACGGGGATGGAGCGGGCCAGGGCGCGTTCGATCAGGGCGGGGACGCCGCCGCTGCCGCCCCGGGCGATCGCGATGACCGCGTCGAGGACGGCGTTGACGAAGTCGAAGATCTGACGCGCCTGGGTGACCACGAACTTGACGATGTCGATGATCAGTTTCACCGCGCGGACGAACGCGGAGGCGGGGTTGAGCAGTGAGAGCACCCACATGATCCCGGCCTGGATGATCGTGGGGGTGACGTATTTGATGACCTTGCCGAGGAGGTCCTTCTTCATGTCGCCGACGCGGGTCCTGAGGTCGTCCCACATGCCGGCGACGCCCCGCTTGCGGACCTCCGCGACCAGCGGCACCGCGGTCTCCGCCGCCGTGACCGCAGGTTCCATCCTGGGGACCTTGCGGACGATGCGGGCGCGGATGTTCTGCCAGGTCAGCCCGAGCAGAGAGGCGAGCATCTGCACGATGCCCCGGGTGTCGAACTTCGCGGGCAGTTCGATGCCTGCCTCGGCGATCTTGCCCAACAGCCAGGACATGATGCCCTGTTGCAGGTGCCGGCCGATGTTCCGCAGGAACTGCTTGAGACCCGCGCCGACAGCCGTCACCAGGTTCTTCAGGAACCCGATCGGGTCCTTGAGGATCAGCATCACCGCCTGCGCGGCCTTGGCCAGGACCGCCAGGAGCAGGTTCTTGAGCTCCATGATCGTGTTGATCACGGCCTTGACCGCGTCCACGGCCTTGGCCACGAGCCCCTTGTTCTTCTCCTTCTCCGCGGCGATCTCGTCGTCCACGGACTTCAGCGCGTCGGTGTACTTGGTGGCCAGGGTGTCGACGAGTTCGGTGCCCTTGTCGTCCACGGACTGGGTGAGCTCGTCGAACTTGTCGGTGAACTCGGCTGCCGCTTCCCGGCCGATGGACCGCAGGTCGGCCGGGAGCTTCTGTACCGCTTCCCGCATCTGAGTGCGGCCCTGGGCGATGCGCTGCTTGGCCCGGTTCAGCTGCGCGCCGATGGTGTCGGCGACATCGGAGATGACCGTCCGCATCCGGCGGACGTAGTTGTCGCGGGCCTCCTCGAAGATCTTGTCGGCTTCGGCGGGCAGGCCGGCGAACAGGTCCCGTACCCAGCGTGCTCCGCCCGCCCAGCCCGAGTACCGGCGGGCCTTGTAGTCGGCCATGCCCCGTTTGTGCTCGGCGGTGAAGGCGTCCCGCGCGGCCTTCTCGCCCTGGCTGAACTGCTGGTCGACCAGCTTGTCGAGGCCGTCGAGAATGCCCTGGACGTCCTTCTGCATCGCATCGAAGACACCCTGCAGGAGCGTGGTGACCTGGGCCCTTTTCTCCTCGTCCCGGCCCTTGGCGCCGCCCTTGCCCGCATCGACCCGCTGCCCGGTCGCCACCCGCTGGGCACCCATCGCGCCCATCGCGGCGGTACCGAGCCGCTTGGCCTGCGCGGTGGCCGCGTTCAGTTCCTTCTTCTCGTGCCCGCGCATCTTGCCGGGGGCCACCTCGGAGTGGCGCTCGGCGGCCTTCTTCTCGCCCAGCGCCTTCTTGAACGTGGGCTCGTTGGACTTCTGCATCTGCGCTTCGGTGACCTGCGCGTCCGCCATCCTCCGATTGACGTCGGCGGGGCCGGCGGACAGATCGGTGGCCGACGGCGGAAGCTTGTCCGGCACGGCGTTCGCGGGTGCCGGTGTGCCCGGGGTCCCGGGCGGCCGGTCCGCGCTCATCGGTACGACCTTCTTGGGCACGGCCGCGGAGGTGTTGGGCGGGGCGGCGGTGGTCGTGGCGATCTGCTCGGCGGAGGCCGACTTGCCCTCGCCGACCTTGCCGTCCACCTCCGCGCGGACCTCGTCGGCCTTGCCGGAGTCGGCGAACTTGTCGGCCTCGTCGAGGTTCTTGGGCGCCTTGTCGGCGATCGCCTTCTCGACCGCCCTGATGAACGCGTCCTTGTCGAACTCCTTGGGCTGGGCCTCGTTCATCTGCTCGGCGTTGGCGGTCTTGCCCTGCGCCTCCGCGTCGTCCTTCGGGGGAAGGGCCGCGTCCTGCGCCGCGGCCGCTTCGGTCCGCGGCGGCGGGTGCGAGGCGGCCAGTGTGCGCTTCTTGCGCACCACGTCCTTCTTCAGCGTCGCGAACTTCGGGTCCGCGTCCGGGCCGGGCCGCGCCTTGACGTCCGTCGCCGCACCGGAGGCACCGGAGGCACCGGAGGCACCGGAGGCACCGGACGCAGCGGAGGCAGAGGAGTCGGTGGTCGTAGGTGCCGCCTCCACCGTGTCCGGCGATGCCGGTCCGGCAGCAGCCGGAGCGGGGGCAGCCGGACCGGTCCCGGCCGGAGCCGCGGCGGCGGGAGTGTCGGCGGCCGGTCGGGCGACGCCGGTCTCACCGCGGCCGGCTGCTGCGACCGCGCTGTTGCCGAACAAGTCCTGTGCGGCAGGCGGGAGCCGACCCGGGAAGGGCGGAGTCGGCGCCGGCCCGCCTCTGCTCACCAGTTCTGCCGTCACCGCCGCGTTGGACGACGACGATGGAGTACGGGCGGAACCGGGACCGGGACCGGATGCCTCCGACCGGCTCTTCGCCGCCGTGAGTACCGTCGTCGACACCGTCGGCCGGAGCCCAAGAGCCTTAGGCGCTGGCATCGGACGGAACCCCTTCCACAGCCGGCGGGTGGCGACAGGAACTCGGTGTCCAGGGACACCCCGACGCAGTGTGCCGACACGGGCGTGACGAGACCGTCACCTCCGTATCCCCGAAGCGTCTCCGGCGCACCTCCCACCTGGTGGGCTGCCTTCGCGGCCGACTGCCGGACATGGCCGGTCACTACTGTCCCGCGACCGTGTTGACGGACGAGAATGGTCAGGACGTGAGCCGACGCGGTCGCCCGGGACAGGTTCGGGCAGGGACGGCGGCGGGCCTCCTGAGGGCCGACCGACGGTCACCGCCGCGTCGGCAGTCGGCGACCGACAGCTGGCCCGGCCGTCAGCAGGCCCGGCCGTCAGCAGCAGCCGGCGGTGTGTGGGCTCGTGGCGGCCAAGGCAGTCGTCGTTGCGGTGGTGGCTTCCTGGTCCTGGGCGATGCGGCCGCGCAGCATGGTCTCCACGATCTTCATCCAGCGCTGGGCCCCCGAGGTACCCACGATGAACGGGTTCTTGGCGCTGTTCGGCGCACTGCGCAGCTGCTCCATGCGCTCCAGGCCGTAGTCGGCGAAGGGGTGGCCGCTCAGCTCGATGTCGACGTCGGCCCGCCGCATCCGGGAGGCGAAGGTGAGGGCGGAGGAGAGGTAGGTCTCCTTGCTCGCGGTGGCCGCGGGTGGGTTGGTCCCGCCCCAGAGCATCCCGGTGTGGGTGCGGCCCCGCCAGCGAGCCGGGAAGAACGGTGAGACGGTGCCGGGGGTGTGGCCCGGTGTGTGGTGGAGCGTGACGGTGGTGTCGCCCAGGGTCAGCTTCTGGCCGTCGGCGATGTCGAGGTCGCGGGTGGGGGCGTTGGCCGGGTTGTTGGTGGCGAGGAGGTCCCAGTCGGCCGGGGCCAACATGACGCGGGCGCCGTAGGTGTCGGCGAGGTACTGGGCGCCGCCGAAGTGGTCGCCGTGGGCGTGGGTGACGACGACGTACTTGATCGTCGACGGATCGGCTCCCAGCTCGCGCAGGCCCGGGACGAGGATCTGCTCGGCCTCGTCCGGATTGTTCAGGGCGTCGATGAGGATGATCCCGCGGGAGGTGAGGATCGCCACGGCGGACACCCAGCCGACGCTCACTACCGCGACGTTGTCGAAGATCCGCAGCGGCGCCGGAGCGGGGGGCCGGGCAGGGG
>NZ_VJZE01000497.1 GCF_009377205.1 Streptomyces phyllanthi | reverse complement strand
CTCCGAAGACCACCACCAAGCCCGCTCCCACCCGGACCCGGACGACCCGGACCCCCCGGACCGCGCGGGCCACCACCCGCACACCACCGTTCACGACCCCTACCGCAAGCCCCAACACCCCTACCACCAGTGAGAGCTGAAAGGACCCAACCCACCATGGCCAACACCGAGACCGCGCTGAAGGAAGCCCTCGCCTCGATCGAGGGAGCGACCGGAGCCGCCCTCGTCGACTACACCAGCGGCATGGCGCTGGGCACCATCGGCGGCAGCAAGGGGTTCGACCTCAACGTCGCGGCGGCCGGCAACACCGATGTCGTACGCGCCAAGCTGCGCACCATGGAGCACCTCGGCCTCAAGGGCGAGATCGAGGACATCCTGATCACCCTGAGCGACCAGTACCACCTGATCCGCCTGCTCACGGGCCGGGGCGGCAACGGCCTCTTCCTCTACCTGGTGCTCGACGCCAAGCGGTCGAACCTGGCCATGGCGCGGCACCAGCTGAAGAGGATCGAAGCGGATCTGGAGGTGTAGCCCTCTCCTAGAGCCGGAGCCGGAGTCGGAGCCGAGCCGGAGCCGGAGCCGGTACGGTGGCGCGCCCCACCCAGGGGCCGCGCCGCCCACGGCTGCCGCCCACGGCTGCCGCACGCGCGCCCCCACACGTACGACCGCCGTACACACGGCTGCGCCACCCGGCCCCATTCCACGCCCGGCACGCATCCATGACGCGCCACCGGGCAGTACTCCCCCGGACGGATCACCGATCGGGGGAGCTTCCCTTGTCCACCATGGAGAACACCACCGGAGCGTCGACCCCGGCCGAGGAGACCAGCCTCAAACGCGTACTCGGACCCAAGCTGCTGATCCTGTTCGTGATCGGCGACATCCTCGGGACGGGCATCTACGCCACCACCGGCAAGGTCGCCGGGAAGGTCGGGGGCGCGTTGTGGCTGCCGTTCGTCATCGGGTTCGTCGTGGCGGTCCTGACGGCGGCGTCGTACGTCGAACTGGTCGGCAAGTACCCGAGGGCGGCGGGCGCTGCCCTCTACACGCAGAAGGCCTTCAAGCTGCCCTTCCTCACCTTCATCGTCGCGTTCATGGTGATGTGCTCGGGTCTGTCGTCCGCGAGCGCCGCGGCCCGCGCGTTCAGCGGGGACTATCTGGGTGAACTGACGAACAACTCCCTGCCGCCCACCCTGATCTCGATCCTCTTCATCCTCGTCCTCGCCGGCCTGAACCTGCGGGGCGTCTCCGAATCGGTCAAGACGAACGTCGTCCTGACCCTCGTCGAGCTCACGGGCCTGGTGATCATCCTCGCGATCGGGGCATGGGCGGTCATGACGGGTGGCGGGGAACCCTCCCGCCTGACCGACTTCGAGGCGGACGGCACGGGATACGCCCTGATCACCAGCGTGCTGGGCGCCACGGCCCTCGCCTTCTTCGCCTTCGTGGGCTTCGAGGACTCGGTCAACATGGCGGAGGAGACGAAGGACCCGGGCAGGACCTTCCCGCGGGCGATCTTCATCGGCGTGGCGGTCACGGGCACGATCTACGTCCTGGTCGCCCTGGTCTCGTCCCTCCTCGTCGACTCGAAGACGCTGGAGGGGTCGAGCGGCCCGCTCCTGGAGGTGGTGAAGGCCGGTGGCGTGGACTTCCCGCACAGGCTCTTCGCCCTGATCGCGCTCTTCGCGGTGACCAACTCGGCCCTGATCAACATCATGATGGCCTCGCGCCTCTGCTACGGCATGGCCAACGAGCGCATCCTGCCCCGCGGTATGGCCCGTGTGCTCCCGCACCGACGTACCCCCGTGGTCGGCATCCTCTTCGTCACGCTGCTGGCCATCGGCCTGGTGTCCACGGGCGAGATCGAGGGCCTGGGCGACACCACGGCCTTCCTCCTGCTCTGTGTCTTCGCCGTGGTCAACATCGCGGTCCTGGTCCTCCGCCGCGACCGGGTGGACCACCCCCACTTCCGTACCCCCACGGCCCTCCCAGTCCTGGGCGCCCTCACGGCCCTGGTGCTCGCCGGCCCCCTCGCCGACCGCCCGGCCGAGGTCTACATCCGCGCCGCCGTCCTCGTGGCGATCGGCATCGGCCTGTGGGTCGTGAACAAGGTGGTCCTCCGGGTGCGCGGGGAGTAGTGACGAGCTGTCTTCAGACCGGCTCAGGAGCGACGCCGCACCGGCGTGAGAAAAGGCCCCTGACGTCAACGGAAACATCCTCATACCGCCGTGACGGCGACGGCCCGCACGCGGTTCGGAACCGTCCTAGACCCGCCCCGCGGCAACCCGTCGCCCACCGCCCGGCGCCGCATCCCCCGCTGCCACCCCCGTGGAGCGGAACGCCTTCGCCGGCTTGCCCGTCGGGGCTCCGCCGCGCTGCGACAGCCAGTCCACCCGGACCCACAGCAGCGCGTCCTCCGAGTGTTCGAGGCGTCCGATCCACGCTGCCTTCGCGCGGAGGCCGGCGCCCGCTCCGGCCAGCAGCAGCCCGCCCGCCGCCGGTGCCGCGAAGGCGCTGCCCAGGGCGGCCAGGAAGCCCAGCAGCAGCCACCACCGGTGGCCGCGCCGCCAGTTCCGTACCGTCACGCCGCGGTCCTGGAGCACATCGTGCTTGCCCGCCCGGGCGGCGCCCCGTGCCAGTGCCCCGTATCGCTTGCGTCGCGTACCGGCCACCACCGCCGCCGTCACGAGGAACAGCGCCGCCCCGGCCAGGACCCCGATCCGCCGTCCGGTCAGCCCCGGTACGAGCACACCGATGCCCGCGGCCAGCACCCCGAGCCACCACAACGGCGCGGCCCCCGCCCTCACGACGACGGCCACCCGCGCCAGTCCGTGCCCTCCGCGTACCACGTCCGCCTCCTCGACTCCTCACGCCGTAAGACTGCCGAGGAGCAGGCTAGCCAGCGAAGGTGAGACCCGCCTGAGAGACTGTCACTCCACGAACAGCCCCCGCGCCGCGGCCCTCGCGTCGAACTCCTCCAACCGCGCCTGCGCCCCCGGCAGGTCGTCGCACATCGCCTCCAGCAGCACCCGCCCCAGCAGCATCGGCGCACAGGCCGTGTCGAAGGCCAGCCCCGTGCCGACGGCGGCGGGCAGCAGCAGATCCGAGACCTTGGCGACGGGTGCGAACGCCGAATCGGCCACCGCCACCACCGTCAGCCCCGCCCCCTTCGCGTACGCCAGCGCGTCCACGACCTCCCGCGGATGCCTCGGCAGCGCGAAGCACAGCAGGACACTCGCCCCGGCCGTGACCGCCGCGTCGATCCGGTCGTGCAGCATCGTGCCGCCCTCGTTGAGCAGCCGTACGTCCGGGTGGACCTTCGCGGCGAAGTACGCGAAGCCGTACGCCTGGGCGGCGGCCGCGCGCAGCCCCAGGACCGGCAGTGGACGGGACGCGGCCAGCAGGCGCCCCGCCCGGACCACCGGAGCCGGGTCCGCCAGCAGCTCCGCCAGATGCCGCAGGTTCTCGATCTCGGCCTCGACGGCCTGCTGGTACTCGTTGAACTCCCCCGTGGCCGCCGTCCGCTCCGCGGGCGCGACCTCACGCAGATGCCGCCGCAGCGCCGGATACCCGTCGAAGCCGAGGGCCACCGCGAACCGCGTCACCGACGGCTGGCTGACCCCGGCCAGCTCCGCCAGCTCCACGCTCGACAGGAACGGCGCGTCCGCGGCCCGCCGCACCATGCTGTGCGCGATACGCCGCTGGGTCGGCGTCAGTCGGTGCCCCTCGAAGAGCGCCTGCAGGCGCGCGGCAGGGCTGTCGGTCACGCTCATGACGCGTTGTCCCTCCGGGTATCCGTGGCCGTAGCCGATGTCGTATCCGTGTTCATATCCGCCTTCGTGGCAGCCGGCATGTCCGTCCATATGTCCGTGAACCGGTCGAGCAGGGCGGCCGCCCTGCTCACGTCGTCCGTGAGCGGCCGGTCGGCCAGGTCCGCGTCGAGCACCGTCTCGGCCAGCTCCAGAGCCCGCCCTGCCGGCAAGCCGGGGTCGGGCCGCAGATCGCGCTGGCGCAGGGCCCGTACGGCGGCGACGAGCTCGCAGCCGACGACGAGCCGGAACGCGTCGCACGCCCGCAGCGTCTGACGTGCGGCCAGCGAGGCGAAGCTGGCCTGCTCCTCGACGCCCCGGGAGAGTACAGCGTGGCCGAGCGACGCGGGCGCGGAGAAGGCCCGCAGATCGCCGAGGGCGGCCCCGGCGGCGTACTCGAGGATCATCACGCCGGAGGAGGCGGGCTCGTGGTCGGCGAGGAAGGGGCGCAGGCGGGTGTACACGGGTTCGTTCAGCGTGGACAGCCGGGACGTGGACAGGCGCGCCACCTGGGTGACCGCGAGCCTGAAGTGGTCGAGGGCGAGGGCGAGCTGGGCCTGGTAGAAGCCGCCGTGGTGGTACGCGGCCATGTCGTCGGAGCAGATCAGCGGGTTCTCGGCGGCCGCGTTGATCTCCACCGTCAGTACCTCCTCCAGCGCGTCCGCCGCGTCGTGCGCGGGCCCGTGGATCTGCGGCAGACAGCGGAAGCCGTACGGGTCCTGGAGGCGCCCGAGAGGAGGGGTGGGCCGGTCGGCGGCGCCGATCAACTCCCGCATGCGCCGCGCCACCTCCCGCGACCCCCGGTGCGGGCGGGCCAGATGGACGGGCGCCGCGTACGCCTCGTGCGAGCCGTCGACCGCGAGCAGCGACAGCGCGGCGACGACCTGCGTGGCGGCGATCAGCCGGCGCAACTCGTGCAGGGCCAGGGCGGACTGGCCGAGGGTGAGGGCGTTGCTGCTGATCAGAGCGAGGGCGTCGTTGTTGTCGAGGGGCTGGGGCGCGGGAGCACCGACCGCATGGCCGGACCCGTCACCTGGCACACGTTGCTCGCCGGGCACACGTTGCTCGCCCGGCACACGTTGTTCGCCCGGCTCACCCGTCCCCCGCCAAGGGTGCTCCCCCGCCAGCGCGAGCCCCATCTGGGCCAGGGCCGCGATATCCCCGGTGCCGACCGACCCGTACTCGTTCACCACGGGGTACGCCCCACCGTCCAGCGCCTCGCACAGCGCCGTGACCACGCCGGGCCGCAGTCCGGCCCCGCCCGCGAGCAACTGGTTGGCCCGTACGGCCAGCATGGCCCGCACCTGCCGCGCGGGCAGCTCCGCGCCGATCGCGCCCGCGTGGCTGCGCAGCAGCCGCAGCCCGTGCCCGGCGGCGGCCTCGGTGGGCACGTCCTCGGTGCGGTTGGCGCCCACGCCCGTGGAGCGGCCGTACACCCTCCCGGTCGCCGCGATCCGCCGGGCCGCGTCCCAGGAGTCCTCCATCCGCTTCATGGCGTCCGCGCCGGGCACCGGACGCGCGGCCCCGTCGGCGAGCCGCACCACGTCCGCCACGCCGACCCCGCAGCCGTCGAGGACCACGGTCCGGGCTCCGGGACCCGCCGACGCGCCACCCGGCGCGACACCCGACACGTCACCCGGCGCGTCCACGATCCGAGACGACATCACCTGCGAACACCCCTCAAACCGGACACTGCATCCCGCTCCGCGACCATCCGTAACCAGTGATTAACACCGGAGCATTGACAAGCTATTCAGCCACCCAGAACTCTGCATGAGGTTATACAGGCCGGGCAAGGGACACCTCATGATCCAGTTCGACGCGGTCAACAAGCGCTTCCCGAACGGCACCACGGCAGTCCACGATCTCTCCCTGGAGATGCCCGAAGGCGGCGTGACCGTCCTCGTCGGCTCTTCGGGCTGCGGCAAGACGACCACTCTCAGAATGGTCAACCGAATGGTCGAGCCGACCTCGGGAACCGTCCGGGTCGGCGGCAAGGACGTCCAGCGGCAGGACGCCGCCGAGCTGCGCCGCTCCATCGGGTACGTCATCCAGCAGGCGGGCCTCTTCCCGCACCGTACGGTCCTCGACAACGTCGCCACCGTGCCGCTGCTGCTGGGCTGGGGCCGGCGCAAGGCCCGGGCGCGGGCGGCCGAGCTCCTCGAAACCGTCGGCCTGACCGCCGACACGGGCAAGCGGTACCCGCACCAGCTCTCCGGCGGCCAGCAGCAGCGCGTCGGCGTGGCCCGCGCGCTCGCCGCCGACCCGCCCGTCCTCCTCATGGACGAACCCTTCGGCGCGGTCGACCCTGTCGTACGCACCCAGCTCCAGGACGAGCTCCTGCGCCTGCAGAAGGAGTTGAACAAGACCATCGTCTTCGTCACCCACGACGTCGACGAGGCGGTCCGGCTGGGCGACCGGATCGCGATCTTCCGCACGGGCGGCCACCTCGTGCAGTGCGCGGCCCCGGCGGAACTGCTCGCCCGCCCGGCGGACGACTTCGTCGCCCACTTCCTGGGCGCAGACCGGGAACTCAAGCTGCTGTCGCTGACGGCCGTCAAGGACGTACCGCAGGCGCCCGTTCCGACCCTGCGCGCCGACGAGCCGGTCACGGCCGCGGCCCTGAACGGTACCGGGGGCGGGGTCGGAACG
>NZ_VJZE01000496.1 GCF_009377205.1 Streptomyces phyllanthi | reverse complement strand
GCCCCCGCACCCCGTACCCGACGCGGTAACCGCACCGACGGCCGATCCCGCACTGTCCGGCTTCCTGCACGCCCACGGACTGGCCGCCCCCGGTGAGGCGGCACGCTGGACACCGCTGGCCGGCGGCGTCTCGTCCGACCTGTGGCGGGTGGACCTGCCCGGCCGCTCCCTCTGCGTCAAACGTGCCCTGGCCCGGCTGCGGGTCGCGGCCGACTGGCAGGCACCGGTGTCCCGCAACGCCTACGAATGGGCGTGGATGCGGTTCGCGGCCGGACACCGGCCGGACAGCGTGCCCGAGCTACTCGCCCAGGACAGCGAGGCCGGCCTCTTCGCCATGGCGTACCTGCCACCCGAGCGGTACCCGATGTGGAAGGCGCAGCTCCTGGACGGCGAGGTGCGCGTGGCCACCGCGGCGGCCGTCGGAGAAGTACTCGGCACCCTGCACGCCGCGAGCGCGGGCGACACCGCCCTCGCCGCCGAGTTCGCCACCGACGAGAACTTCCACGCGCTGCGCGTCGAGCCGTACCTGCTGGCCACCGCGGCCGCCCACCCCGACCTGAGTGACACCCTCCACGGCCTCGCCGACCGCACGGCCACCACCCACCTGGCCCTGGTGCACGGCGACGTCAGCCCCAAGAACATCCTCGTCGGGCCGTCGGGGCCCGTGCTGCTCGACGCGGAATGCGCATGGTACGGAGACCCGGCCTTCGACCTCGCCTTCTGCGTCAACCACCTGCTCCTGAAGACCCTGGTGGTGCCCGGCCGCCGCGCCGAACTCCTGCACTCGGCCGGAGTGCTGGCCGAGGCGTACTTCCGGCGCGCCCACTGGGAGCCGTTGCCGGCCCTCCAGGCGCGCGCCGCTTCGCTGCTGCCCGCACTGCTGCTCGCGCGCGTGGACGGCAAGTCGCCGGTGGAGTACCTCACCGACGACCGCGACCGGCAGTTCGTGCGCACCGTTGCGTCGGCCCTGCTCCGCGCGTCCGCGCCCACCGTGGAGGACGTACTGGACGCCTGGCGCACCGCCCTGGACGTATCCGACCGAGGAGACACACATGCGCAGAGTCGTCACCGGCCATGACGTGAACGGGAAGTCGGTCGTCGTCAGCGACGGCCCCATACCCCGCAGCCGGGAGTTCACCAGCCTGCCGGGCTGGGTGTCCGCCGTCCCCTGGGCCACCGAACCCGGCGAGCCGGCCTCGCGGACGGGGGAGGACCCCACGCCGAAGATCAC
Organism: Streptomyces phyllanthi; assembly: GCF_009377205.1. Lineage (GTDB taxonomy): Bacteria > Actinomycetota > Actinomycetes > Streptomycetales > Streptomycetaceae > Streptomyces > Streptomyces phyllanthi. Next base: position 5,243 of record NZ_VJZE01000496.1, on the reverse strand, counting down.
GAGCCTGCTGCCGGCGCCCGGCGGCACCCGGTTCATCGTCCTCACCATGCCGCCGGACACCGCGATGGCCGACCCGACGTTCGATCCGGTCGCCTTCGACCGCGAACAGCGGGCCGACTCACCCGGCATCGCGGAACTCATCGGGCCCGACGGGATGCACACCACACCGACCGTCGACTACGGCATCGTGCTCCAGGGCGAGGTCGTCCTCGAACTCGACGACGGACAGTGCACCCCCCTGTCGGCCGGGGACATCGTGATCCAGAACGGCACCCGGCACGCCTGGCGCAACCGCGGCGACCGCCCGGTGACGGTGGCCTTCGTGCTCATCGGAGCCGAAGCGGACGGCTGACCCGGCGTCAGACGCGGTCCGCCACGATCAGCAGGTACTGGAAGCTGCCGTTCCCGTAGGCGCCCAGGAAGGTGTCCTCGATCCCCGTGACCAGGTGCTCGGCCTGTTTGCGCAGCTGCCAGTAGGGGATCGTGGCGGCCGTCAGGTCCTGGACGTGGACGGGGACGAGGCGGTTGCGGGCCATGGCGCGAAAGTACTCCGACCGCGGGTGGATGTCGCAGATGTAGTGGGCGTTGATGAGGGACACCTCGCGGGAGGCCCGGCCATAGGTGTCGTTGTAGCAGCCGGTGATCGTCACATAGCGTCCGCCGCGGCGCAGCAGCCGGGCGTGCTCGGCGAACAGCAGGTCCAGCTCCACGTACATGGTGGACTCGTTGTTCCAGGACGCCGTGTACGCGCCGGACGGGAAGCCGGTGTCGAGCATGTTCCGGTGGTGGTAGCGCACCTTGTCGTCGATGCCCCGTCGACGGGCCTGCTCGCCCGCGAAGTCGGCCTGCTTCCTGGAGATCGTGACACCGTCGGCGTGGCAGCCGTACCGGAGATGGGCCACGACACTGCCGCCGCCGCGTCCGCAGCCGGCGTCGAAGACGCGGTCGGTGGGGGAGAGGGGACCGAGGTGGGAGGCGAGCAGCTCGGCCTGGGCCTGCTCCAGGCGGTGCAGTTCGGCGGTGACGCGGTCCCGGCGACGCGCGGGTGAGCCGCCGGGTTCGTCGTCGAGCACGGACCAGTCGACGTCTCCGACGCCGTAGTGGTGGTGGTACAGGTCGTCGATCTTCCCGAGTTCGAGGTTGACCGGGTTCTCCTCGGCGTTCCAGTAGTCCGCGACGCGGGTCTGGTACGTCGACTGGTACGTCGGCCGGTGTGTCTGGGCCGGCACCGGTGCTGCTGCCGTGGTGGCGTCGATGATGGTCAACGGTGGCTCCTCGTGGTGCGGTGGTGCGTGAACCCTGGCGGGGCGGAGGCCGTGCCGCGGGGCGTTACCAGTAGTCGGGCAGGTGGTAGCGGTGGGTGTTGGTGGCGTGCCACTCGTGGTTGCCGGACACCCAGGCGGCGAGGCCCCGGGCGTAGCGCTCGACCAGGGGTGAGATGGCGGACAGGGCCGCGGACTCCTCCTCGAAGGACTCCATGATCCGGTTGTGGATCTCGACGGCCTCCAGATAGGCGGCCTTCAGTCCGCACCGCTCGTTGGCGGCGATGACCTGGGGCAGGTTCAGATGGTTCGGATCGCCGGCCAGCTCCTTGGTGAAGGAGTACAGGTCGTTGACGATCGTGGTGGCGTTGCAGGCGAGTGCGGTGATCCGCTGGATCTCGGGCCGGGCGTAGACGGCCTCGGGCAGTTCGTAGCCGTCCACGGCGTCGACGATCGACAGACAGGGGCGGAAGTTGTTGAACTGCCGCATCACCAGGTACTCCCACACCCGCGGCACGTACCGGGTCTCGGACCAGGCGGCCTCGGCGAGATAGCCCAGGTGCAGCCGGGCGACGTCGTGCACGAAACGGTCGGTCTGGCTGGGGGTGGCGAACACGGCGTAGTCCCGCAGCGCGCAGTGGTACGAGCGCAGGGGACCGTCGGCCCGCATGCCGCCGCGCCACTCCTCCTCCAACTCGGGGGTGCCGTGGTACGGGTCGAGCGCCGACTGGGCCATGACCAGCCGGCCACCCAGCCCGCGCGGCGAACCGCCCCGGCCCTCGTCCTCCTCGCAGTAGCAGTTGTCGACGATGTTCTCGGCGAGCAGCAACTTGCCCGCCACCGTGAGGCGTTCCAGATCGGCGGCGTCCGGATGCTGCAGGACGACCGCCCGCCCGAACTGGAACCCGGAGAAGTCCCCGGACCACTCCGCGGGGAACAGGTCGAGACGCCGGGCCCAGGCCTCCAGCCTGCGGTCGATCTCCGCGGCCTTCGCGGGATCGGCGGGGGCGGCGGACCGGTACCGCAGCCCGGGGACCGCCCCACCTCGCCGGGCCCGTGCCGTACGGGCGAGGCTCGGCGGTCCGGGCAGCCGCGGCCCGTACGGCGCACCGGATGAACCGGATGAACCGGATGAACCGGATGAAGCGGATGACCCGGAGGTCGGGTGGATGCTCATTCGGGCATCCACCCGACCTGCACGTTCTCCAGCATCCCCGCGGCGTCGGGCACGAGGATGGCCATCGAGTAGTAGGCGGTGACCAGATAGCTCATGATCGCGGTCGAGTCGATGCCCATGAACCGCACGTTGAGGCCGGGCTCGTACTCCTCGGGGATACCGGTCTGGTGGAGGCCGACGACCCCTTGGTCCTTCTCTCCGGTGCGCAGCGCGATGATGCTGCTGGTGTGCTGCGGGCTGATCGGGATCTTGCCGCAGGGAAAGAACGGGACGCCGCGCCAGGCGGGCACCTCGTGGCCGTCGACGTTCACCGTGCCGGGCACCAGACCGCGCCGGTTGCACTGCCGGAAGAACGCCGCGATCGCCTTCGGATGGGCCAGGAACAGCCGGGTCTTGCGCCGCATCGACAGCAGTTCGTCGAGGTCGTCCGGGGTGGGCGGGCCGGAGAAGGTGCTGATGCGCTGACCGTGGTCGACGTTGTGCAGCAGCCCGAACTCACGGTTGTTGACCAGCTCCCACTCCTGGCGTTCGCGGATCTCCTCGATGGTCAGGCGGAGCTGCTGCTCGGTTTGGTTCATCGGGTTGTTGTAGAGGTCGGCGACCCGGGTGTGGACGCGCAGCACCGTCTGGGTGAGGGACAGCCCGTACTCGCGCGGGGAGAGGTCGTAGTCCACGAAGCCGCCCGGGAGGACCGGCTCGCCCACATGCCCGGCCTGTACGGGGACATCGGCCTCGCCCTTGCGGTTCATGGGCAGGCGCTGCCGCTGGGCGAAGGCCTCCAGATGGGCGGCGAGGGAGGGGGTGCGCTCGACGAACGCCAGGAGCGTGTCCCAGTTGAGCGCCAGCACCACACCCGGGGTCTCCGCGCGTACCGAGCTGAGCCACAGCGGGTCGGCCCGGCCGACGGCCTCGTCCCCCAGCCCGTCGCCGTCGGTGACGACCCCGATGACCTCCTCCTCGCCGTACTTGCCGGTGGTGTAGCGGGTGAACCGGCCGTGGACGACGAGATACGCCTCCGTCACCGGTTGCCCGGCGTCGACGAGGACCTGCCCCGCGCTCACCTCGCGCACCCGGAACCGGGAGGAGATCTCCCGCAGGGCCGCGGTGTCGGAGTAGCCGCGCAGCGCCGGCAGTTCGGTGAGCGTCTGCGGGATGACCCTGATGTCGTCGGCGCCGTTCTGTTCGAACTGCACCCGCCCCCGCCCGACGCGGAGTTGAAGGCGCCGGTTCACCCGGTAGGTGCCGCCCTGGACATCCACCCAGGGCAGCATCTTGAGCAGCCATCGCGAGGTGATGGCCTGCATCTGGGGTTCGGACTTGGTGGTGGTGCTGAGCTGACGGGCCGCCTGCGTGCTGAGGCTGGTGAACTGCTGGACGTCGGCGGTGGATCCGGTGGCGGATCCGTCAGCGGGTTCGGCTGCGCCTTCGGGGGAGCCTTCGGGAGAACTTTCGGGGGCAGACACATTCCCTCCCGGTACGTGAGCTGACATGGGCGAACACAAGTGGCCGCGAGCGGACGGGGCCGGGTGTTCGGGGACGAGTGACTCGTTCATCCACGGGCGGGCACGCGCCGCACGGGAGCGCGACGGCGGGAAGCCCGGCCCGGAACCCCCGCGGCACACCGGCGGCGATGCGCGGGTGACTGTCGGGGGTGCCGTCGGGTGGGTCAGCGGAGGCGGCGGTGGAGGTCGAGGACGAGGACGGGTGCCGGAGAGACGGATGCCATGACAGCGGCCTCGTGACGGTGCGTGCGGCGGAGCTGTGTGCGCCGCGAGCCAAGCCAAACAGTCGTGGAGGGCGGCCGGGAACCGCGTGAAAGGAGCGTTTTCCCGGCACGGGTGGTGCACACCCGCCGCGTGAGGCGCGGTGGCGGGCGGCCATGTGCTCCCACGCCGGTCGCCCGTGTCCTCTGCCACCGGCGCGGCGGCGCACGCACACGCGTGACGATCACGCCACGGACGTGAATCAGGGCCTGAAGGCTCATCGCACCGGTGTCCGGAAGGGGAAGGAAGGCGCTCTCTACGACCGTGTAGGCGGCTCCGGCCCGGGTACACGGCACCACCGACAAGGACACGGCCATCTCGTAGCTCCCCGTGAGGGCGGGGAAGCACCCCGTGTGGAAGAGGGGAGATGGAAGCACATGCTGTTCCGTGACCGCAGGCAGGCCGGGCAGGAACTGGCCGAAGAGCTGCGCATCCCGTACGACAAGGGCGCCCTGCCCGACCCCGTCGTCCTCGCCCTGCCCCGGGGCGGCGTGACGGTGGCCCGTGAGGTGGCGCGAGCGCTCGACGCCCCGCTCGACGTGCTCGTCGTGCGGAAGATCGGCGCCCCGTTCCACGAGGAACTCGGCGTCGGGGCCATCGTGGGCGACGATCCGCCCCTGTTCGACCACCGTACTCTGGCCCGGCTCGGCCTCAGCGAGACCGCCCTCGCCCCGGTGGTCGAACGGGAGAGACAGGAGCTGCGCCGCCGTGAGGAGCTCTACCGGCAGGGCCGCGAGGCCCCGGAGCTCCGGGGCCGCACCGTGATCGTCGTCGACGACGGGATCGCCACCGGTTCGACGGCACGCGCCGCGCTGCGCTTCGTACGGGGCCGGGACCCCGAACGCGTCGTGCTGGCCGCGCCGGTCTGCGCCCCCGACGCCGCCGAGATGCTCCAGGCGGAGGCCGACGACGTGGTCTGCCTCGACCGGCCGCGTCTGTTCAGTTCCGTCGGCGAGTGGTACCGGGACTTCGACCAGCTGACCGACGACGACGTGCTCGCGGCGCTGCACGACCGCTAGGCGTACAGGGGCGGGGCGTACG
>NZ_VJZE01000495.1 GCF_009377205.1 Streptomyces phyllanthi | reverse complement strand
CCCCCACCCCCGTCTCCCTCGCCCTCGTCGGCGCGGGCCCGCGCGGCACCAGCGTCCTGGAGCGCCTGTGCGCCTCCGTACCCGAACTCCTGGCGCCCGGTGCGCGGTTGACGGTCCATGTGATCGATCCCTCGCCACCGGGTCCGGGCCGGGTCTGGCGCACCGCCCAGTCCCCGCACCTGCTGATGAACACCGTGGCCTCCCAGGTGACCCTGTTCACCGACGAGAGCGTGGACTGCTCGGGCCCGATCCGCCCGGGGCCGAGCCTCCACGAGTGGGCGGACGGCGAGCTGGGCCCCGACGAGTACCCGACCCGCGCCCAGTACGGCCGTTATCTGGAGTGGGTCTTCACCGACGTGGTGCGTCAGGCGCCGCCCGGGATACGGGTCGAGGTGCACACCGCCCTCGCGGTCCGCCTGGACGACGCCCCCGACGGCCGTCAGACCCTCACCCTCTCCAACGGCCGCACCCTGACCGGCCTGTCCGCCGTGGTCCTCGCCCAGGGCCATCTGCCCACGGCCCCCGACCGCACCCAGCGCGAGCTCACGGCGTTCGCCGCCCGGCACGGTCTGCGCCATGTCCCGCCCGCCAACCCGGCCGACGTCGACCTCTCTCCCCTCACCCCCGGCGAACCCGTCCTCCTGCGCGGTCTGGGCCTCAACTTCTTCGACCACATGGCCCTGCTGACCACGGGCCGGGGCGGCCGTTTCATGGACGGTCCGCGAGGCCCGCGCTATCTGCCCTCCGGCCGCGAGCCACGTCTGTACGCGGGCTCCCGGCGCGGTGTCCCGTACCAGGCACGCGGCGACAACGCGAAGGGCCCGTACGGCCGCCACACCCCGCTCGTCCTCACCCCCGAGGCGATCGCGGCCTTCCGCAAACGCGCGGACTCCGGCGAGGCGCCCGACTTCCTGGCGGACATATGGCCGTTGGTGGCGAAGGAGGTCGAGGCGGTCTACTACGAGGGGCTGTTGAGGCGTGGCCCCCACGGCCCGTCCCTCGACGGCCCGCCCTTCGACGGCCCGTCCCTCGACGACTTCCGCGACGAGTTCCTCTCCACCCCCCACGCCGGCCCCCAGGAGAGCGCCGTCCTCGACGAGTTCGGCATCGCGCCCGCCGACCGCTGGTCCTGGAACCGGATCTCACGCCCGTACGCGAACCGGACCTTCACCGGCCCCGGCGCCTGGCGGGACTGGCTGCTCGCGCACCTGCGCGAGGACGCGGCCCAGGCGGCGCTCGGCAACGTCGACGGCCCCCTCAAGTCCGCCCTCGACGTCCTGCGGGACCTGCGCAACGAACTCCGGCTGATCGTCGACCACGGCGGGCTGGCCGGCGCCTCCCGGCGGGAGCACCTGGACCGCTGGTACACGCCGCTCAACGCGTTCCTCTCCATCGGGCCGCCCCGCCGCCGTATCGAGGAGATGGCGGCCCTGGTCGAGGCGGGTGTCCTGACGGTCCTTGGCCCGGGTCTGCGGGTGCGCCCGGACGACGGGGCCTGGACGGCGTACTCCCCCGACGTCCCCGGGTCGACCGTCCGCGTGACCACGCTGATCGAGGCCCGCCTTCCCGAACCCGACCTGCGCCGGACTGCGGACGACCTCCTCGCCCGGCTGCTGAGGACGGGTCAGGCCCGCCCGCACACCGTCGACGGTTACGAAACAGGAGGGCTGGACGTGACCCCGCGGCCGTACCACCTGGTAGACCGTCAGGGAAAGGCCCACACAAGGCGATTCGCGTTCGGCGTGCCGACGGAGGGCGTGCACTGGGTGACGGCGGCCGGGGCCAGGCCAGGTGTGGATTCCGTCACTCTGTCCGACGCCGACGCGGTGGCACGAGCCGTTCTACGCGCCCTCGACCAGCAGACACAACGTCAAAGGGAAGCAAAGGCTTGGCCGAATGTTGAACTTGCAAGCATAGTTTAGGCGCTCCTAACGTGGGCCTCCGAACGGTATTCGTCCCCACCGGTCCCACAAGGACCGGGAAACCAGACCGTAGGAGTCCCCCACATGACCGGACGCCTCAACAGCGCCCAGCCGTACGCCATCGGCCTGTTCCGGATCGTCATCGGCCTGCTCTTCACCTGCCACGGCGCCATGTCGCTCTTCGGCGCCTTCGGCGGCGTGGACGGCAAGGGCGGCACCGCCGCGACCGGCGCCTGGCCCAACTGGTACGCGGCCGTCATCGAACTCGTCGGCGGCAGCCTGGTCCTGCTGGGCCTCGGCACCCGCGCCGCGGCGTTCATCGCCTCCGGCGCCATGGCCTACGCGTACTTCAAGGTCCACCAGCCCCAGGGGCTCTTCCCCATCGAGAACAGGGGCGAGGGCGCCGCGATGTACTGCTGGTCGATGTTCCTGCTCGTCTTCACGGGATCCGGTGCTTTCGGCCTCGACCGGCTCTTCTCGAAGCGCTCGGACTCGTCGGCGAGCAAGCCCGCCTCGGACCAGACCCCGGTAGCGGCCTGACCCGGCGTACGCCACACCGCTCCACGCACCAGGGCGCCCGCCTCCGTTCCCGAGGAGGCGGGCGCCCTCGCACTCCGGCCTCCGGGACGGCAGCCGGGCGTCGAGCTGATCCGGCCTTGTGTACGTTCCTCGACGAGCAGTTACAACCCCCTGTGAACTGTCCGTCACAGCCGGGGCGTACGCTGTCTGGCTGTCACAGGCCGCCCCGGCACTTCGGGCACTCCCGGCGACGCCGCGGCCCACGGGGGTACAAGGGGAGTTCTCGGTGCTTGAGAGTGTGGGGTCGCTGACTGCCAGTCCATGGATCTACGCACTGGTGGCCGCCTCCATCCTCCTGGACGTGTTCGTCCCGATCCTGCCGAGCGGGGTCCTCGTGATCACGGCGGCGACGGCGGCCGCGGCGAGTACGGCGACCGGGGCGGCGGCCGAGGACGTCCCCGACCTCCTCGTCCTCCTGCTCTCCGCGGCCACGGCCTCCGTCCTGGGCGATCTGGTGGCGTACCGCGTGGCGCGCCGGGGCGGCGAGCGCCTGGACCGCGCCATCGCCCGCTCCCGCCGTCTCACCACCGCGCAGGAACGACTCGGCGCGGCCCTCGCCCGAGGCGGCGGCGCCCTCGTCGTCCTCGCCCGCTTCGCCCCCGCGGGCCGCTCGGTCGTCTCCCTCGGCGCGGGCGCGGCCCATCGCCGGGTCCGCGAGTTCCTCCCCTGGTCCATCCTGGCCGGTATCGCCTGGGCCGCGTACAGCGTGGCCCTCGGTTACTTCGGCGCCCATGTGCTGGGCACGTCGTGGGTGGCCACGGCCGTGTCCGTGGGGGCGCTCTTCGGTGCGGGTGCCGGGGCGGCGTACCTGGTGCGGGGTGCTCCGCGAGTGACCGGCGAGTCCCCTCTGCCAGGTTCTGCCGGTGGTCGACTGCGGGTCCGTCGCGGCTGGTCGCGCAGTACTCCGCGCCCCTGAAGACACGGGTGCCCCCGGCATCACGACCTACCGCCGGCCCTTTTTGGGGCGCGGGGAACTGCGCGGTCCTCTGAGGGGCGCGGGGAACTGCGCGACCAGCCACGAACAACTCGCAGCCACGGACGGCCGCACAGCCCCGCGCAGCCCCAACGGCGCTCCACTCCGCTCAGCCGGAGGCCCCGCGCACCTCCAGCCCCGCCAGCAACTCGGCCGTGGCGGCGGCGACGGCGTCCACCGCGCGGTCGAACACCTCACGGTTGTGGGCGGCCGGAGCCCGGAAGCCGGACACCTTGCGCACGTACTGAAGAGCGGCTGCGCGGATCTCCTCCTCGGTGGCCTCTTCGGGGAGCACGGGCGGACGGAGCGTCTTGATGCTGCGGCACATGGGTCCAGTCTCGCGCGCTCCGTACGAGAACGGGCCCACTCGGCTCCCACTCGGCCGACGACCCGGCGTAGCAGCATCAAGCTTTTCCTTGGGGATCAGCAAGCTCCTCCGAGGATTGACTCGGATCTCGCCCCTTGTGATCATCACCGAGGCCGATACCCACCCGGGATCGGACAAGAGAAAAGAGGGCGACCATGACGAAGGACCGGCTCACTGTGGCGGTACTGGGTCCGGGCGGCGTCGGCGGCCTCCTCGCCGCGCTCCTGTCCCGCGCGGACCACCGCGTGATCTGCCTGGCGGGCGAGGAGACGGCCCGCATCCTCGACGACCGCGGCATCGAGATCCACAGCGCCCACTTCCGCGACTTCACCGCCCGTGTGGAGACGGCGCCCGAACTGACCGAGCCGGTCGACGTCTGTCTGGTCGCGGTGAAGGCCACGTCCCTCGACGCGGCCCTGGAGCGCGTCCCGGCGAAGGCGTTCGGCGACGGCCTCCTCGTACCGTTCCTGAACGGCGTCGAACACCCGGACCGCCTCCGCGACCGCTACGGCTCCGACCGTGTCGCCCCGGCCGCCATCCGCGTCGAGTCGACCCGGGTGGCTCCGGGAGTGATCGAGCACGGCAGCCCCTTCGTGGAGGTCGACCTGACCGGGCGAGGTATCCCGCGGGAACGCCTCAACTCACTGGCCGGAGCCCTGGAATGGGCGGGGGTGACCACCCGCGTCCTGGACGACGAGACGGCGGCGCTGTGGGCGAAGATGACGTTCCTCGCGCCCCTCGCCCTGCTCACCACCCGCTACGGCCTCCCGGCGGGTGCCATCCGCACACGCCACCGCGCGGAGCTGACCTCCCTGGTCGAGGAGGTCGCGGCGGTGAGCCGGGCGTGCGGCGCCCCCGCGGACCCTGCCGAGGCCCTCGCCCGCTATGACGCGTTCCCGCCGGAGATGAGATCGTCCATGCAGCGCGACGCGGAAGCGGGCCGCCCGCTCGAACTGGACGCGATCGGCGGGGCGCTGCTCCGTGCGGCAGAGCGGCACGGCGTACGGGTCCCCACGGCGGTCGGGCTGGTGGAGGAGCTGAAGCGGGCGGGTCACTGACGCTCACGCCCCCGCGAGCACGACATTCCCGGAACCACCCGCACCCTCCGCGCCCCGCTCACCCCCGGTGAGCCGCGCCACGGTCTCCGCGAACTCCCGGGCCAGCGGCGAGAGGGCGTCCCACCGCCGGACCGCCCACCCCACCGTGAGCGGCGGCAGCTCGGGAACCGGTACGAAGCGCAGCCCGGGGTGGCCCGGCCCCTTCCACCCCGGCAGTGCGGGAACGACGGCGTGCCCGACGCCGAGCCCGGCGAGCAGGACGGCGGTGTCCCAGTCGGCGACACTCGTGCCGGAGGAGTCGCCTGGTATCCCCAACTCCCGGTAGGCCGCCTTCAGATGGGCCCAGGACGTGCAGTTCCCGGGCAGCCCGACGAGCCGCAGCCCGACGAGCTCCCGGGCCTCTATCCACTCACGCCCGGCGAGTTCGTCGTCGGCGCGTACGGCGAGCACCCAGGGCAGCTCCACGACCCCCCGCTGCTCGACACCGCGCACGGGCGATCCGAGGGTGACCCACGCCAGGTCGAGCGAGGTGTCCGCGAGCGCCTCGCAGCAGCTCCTGCTCGAACTCTCGGTCTGGAACTCCAGGTTCGCCCTGGGGTAGCGCTTCCGGAAGTCGACGATGGCCTCCGCCATGAAGTGCCGCACGGTGGTCCCGCCGGTGGCGATCCGTACGGCTCCCGCGCCCCCGCGAACGATCTCGGCCAGCCGCCGCAGCGCGAGATCCAGCCCGGTGATCCCTTCGGAAGCGGCCTGCTCCAGCACACGCCCGGCCGGCGTCGGAACGACCCCGCGCGCCTGCCGCTCCACCAGCCCGACCCCGACCTCACGCTCCAGCCGCCGCACATGCTGGCTCACCGCCGACTGGGTGCACCCCAGCTCACGCGCCACGGCACTGAGACTTCCGGCCCGGCAGACGGCGACGAAGACGCGCAGATCATCAAGGGTCACGAGCCCCGAGGCTACCGGAATCCATTCGCAGTGCATCGGCCTTCAGGCCGGTGGTGAAGCGAATCTGACAGGGGCGACGCGGAGCGTCGCGGTGTTGTCCCGGCGGAGCCGGGCAGTGCACGGTTCCGGTGACATCTCGCGCACATGTTCCCGGTGACAGTGAGTGTTCGAGCTTTCTAGGGTGATCGTCATGCAGCTCCGGTACGCCTTCAGGTTGTACCCCGACGCCGCTCAGCAGGCCGCGCTGGCCAGGGCGTTCGGGTGCGCCCGTGTCGTGTTCAACGACGCGGTGCGTGCCCGCGAGGACGCCCGTGAGGCCGGGCAGCCGTTCCCGACGGCTGGCCAGCTGTCCCGGAAGCTGATCACCGAGGCGAAGCGGACGAAGGAGCGGTCCTGGCTGGGTGAGGTCTCCGCGGTCGTCCTTCAGCAGTCCCTGCGCGACGCCGAGACCGCGTACCGGAACTTCTTCGCCTCCCTCAAGGGAACCCGGAAGGGCCGGAAACTGGGCTCGCCCCGGTTCAAGTCCCGTAAGGACACGCGGCAGTCGATCCGGTTCACGGCCAACGCCCGCTGGAGCATCACCGGCAGTGGCAGGCTGAGCCTGCCGAAGATCGGCGCGGTGAAGGTGAAGTGGTCCCGCACCCTGCC
>NZ_VJZE01000494.1 GCF_009377205.1 Streptomyces phyllanthi | reverse complement strand
GCCCACGACCGGGCAGACCTTGTACTTGCCCGTCCCCGTCGTCACCCGCCCCGCCACCATCGACACGGCGAGCATCGCCCCCAGCATCGGCAGCAGCAGCAACCCGGAGTTCGTGGCGGACGCGCCCTGCACGGACTGCTGGTACAGCGGCAGGAACAGCACGGCCCCGAACATCACGAAACCGGTGACGAAGCCGATCGCCGACATGAGCGAGAAGTTGCGGCTCCTGAAGATGTGCAGCGGCATCACCGGCTCCGCCGCCCTGGTCTCCCAGAACACGAAGCCCACGAGCGCGGCGACGCCGATCGCGGTCAGCTCCATGATCACGGAGGAGTCCCACGCGTACTCGGTGCCACCCCACGTCGTGACGAGCACGATGGACGTGATGCCCAGGGTCAGCAGCGCCGCCCCGAGGAAGTCGACACGCCGCCACGAGCGGTCGGCGGTCGTCTTCGGCAGGTGCAGTACGGCGGTGACGGCGATCAGCGCGACCACGCCCAGCGGCACGTTGATGTAGAACGACCAGCGCCATCCCCAGTGGTCGGTGATCGTGCCGCCCACCAGTGGTCCGAGGATCATGGCGAACGCCATCACCCCGGCCATCATCCCCTGGTACTTGCCCCGCTCCCGCGGCGGTATCAGGTCCCCGATGATCGCCATGACCCCGACCATGAGCCCGCCGGCACCGAGCCCCTGAACGGCCCGGAACCCGATCAGCTGTCCCATGTCCTGGGCCATACCGCTGAGCGCCGACCCGACCAGGAAGATCACGATCGAGATGAGGAAGGCACCCTTGCGCCCGTACATGTCGCCGACCTTGCCCCAGATCGGGGTGGAGGCGGCGGTGGCGAGCGTGTAGGCGGTCACGACCCACGACAGGTGTTCGAGTCCGCCCAGTTCGCCGACGATCGTCGGCATGGCCGTCCCGATGATCATGTTGTCGAGCATCGCGAGCAGCATCGCGATCATCAGCGCGAACAGGACGACCCGTACGCTCCGCGGCTGTTCACCGCCCTCGGCCTGCTCGGCATGCGCACCCATGCCCCTGTCCGTGCCCGCGTCCGCCATCGTCCCCACTCCCTTGGTGCCACCGGTCCGGCCGCTCAGCCGCCCCTCGGCCTTCACTGGCACTTACTTGCCGACCGACTAGTTGACTACACTTGAGGAACGTAGGCGCGTAACTAGCCGGGCGTCAAGTAAGTTTCCCTGGACTTGACCGTCGGCGGGGGCCGTCGAGGAGCGTGAGGAGTACGACGATGGGCGGCACCATGGACGACACAGGCGGTACGGGCGGTACTGGCGGTACGGGCGGTACGAAGCACCAGCGCCGTGGGAACACCCGCCAGCGCATCCAGGACGTGGCTCTCGAACTCTTCGCCGAGCAGGGGTACGAGAAGACGTCGCTGCGCGAGATCGCGGAGCGGCTGGAGGTCACCAAGGCCGCGCTGTACTACCACTTCAAGACCAAGGAAGACATCCTCATCAGCCTATTCCAGGACCTGACACGGCCGATGGACGAGCTGATCGAGTGGGCGAAGGAGCAGCCGCGCACCCTCGCCACCAAGCAGGCGGTCCTCCGCCGCTACGACGAGGCCCTGTCGGGCGCGGCGCCCCTGTTCCGTTTCATGCAGGAGAACCAGGCGGCCGTACGGGAGTTGAGCGTCGGCGAGTCGTTCAAGGACCGCATGATGAAGATGATGGACATCATCAGGGAGCCGGACGCCCCCCTGACCGACCAGGTCCGCTGCGTGAGCGCGCTGTTCACGATGCACGCGGGGATGCTGGCCCTCAAGGACGTCGAAGGCGACCACGAGGAGAAGCGCAAGGCGGTCCTCGAGGTCGCGATCGACCTGGTGACGCAGGCACATGGGGGCGCCCACCAGGGCTGAACGTCGGCGCCGTCGAAGTCCGGCGGCCTTGAGCGCCCGGCAACCCCGGCGGCCCTGAACGCCACACCGGCGTCGCGGGCCCGAACGTCAGCAGCCCTGAACGCCGCCGGCCTCAGCGCCCTTGCACACCAGCACCATCGAACGAACGTTTCCAGACAGGCGTTCGCGGACAAGATCCCGTACACGCGCCTCGGCCGAGGGGGCGATGGCACCTGCCCGGGAGGCACCGTGAAGCGCGACGACCTCTTGCTGCTCCTCGCCTGCTGCTTCGTGGTGGCCGCGATCCTCATCGTCAGCATCGCCCTCCTCGGCGGCGGCGGCCCGGTCTGCGGTACGGGGCAGGACAAGGGCCCCTGCTGACCAGGGGCCCGCCCCTGCCGATCAGAGGCTGACGCCCTTGTCCCGCAGGAAGGCGACCGGGTCGACGGCGGAACCGTAGTTGGCGGTCGTGCGGATCTCGAAGTGCAGGTGCGGCCCGCTCGAGTTACCGGTGTTGCCGGAGTACGCGATGCGCTGCCCGGTCTTCACGACCTGCCCCTCCTTCACGGTGACGCTCGACAGATGGGCGTACTGGGTGTAGGTCCCGTTGCCGTGCTTGATGACCACGGCGTTGCCGTACGCGGGGCCGTCACCGGCGCCGTTGCCGCCCGCCTTGACGACGGTCCCGCCGTGGGCGGCGACGACCGCCGTACCGCTCTTGACGGCGAAGTCCTGGCCGCTGTGGGTGCTGTTCCACATGTTGCCGGCCTGCGCGAAGCTCGCGGAGAGCTTGTAGCCCTTGACGGGGCTGACCCAGTCGATCGCCTTCTTGGCGGCGGCCGGGGCTTCGGCCTTGACGGTGGCCGACGTACCGGTGTCGGCGGCGGCCGCGACTCCGACTCCCCCGACGACCGAGGCCCCCAGCCCCACGGTGACGACTGCCGCGCGGGCACGGAGCAGGGACGTACGGGAAAGACGGGAGTGGACACGCTTCGACATCAGCAAACCTCACAGGTACGGGGACAGGGACGGGCATGGAACGCCGCCCGGACCGGAACCGAGTCCGGACCGAACGGCATCCGCAGGCCACGGGAACCACCCGGGACAGTGACGCTCGCCGGGTGGGCCATCCCTTCGTACCCCTGACGCCCATCCGGACCAAAACGGGCCATCTACGGCAATAACTAGTACTTAATGCGAAATGCGAGCGAATCTTGACAACCACAAACAACCACCGCCCAGCCCATCAGCCCCGGCAACGCGAAGAGATCCGTCCCGTCTGCGCAGTAAATACCCCTTTTGTTCATCAAATCCTTTCCACTATCGCGCCTAGTACGGGGCAAATCGCCTGTGCGGCATGTCACCGGCTCCCCCGACCGAGGGACCCCGGAATGTGACGGGCACTACGCTGACCGGCGTCTGCGCGACTACGGGGGCGATGGGACCCGGCAGTTGAAGATCGTCATGTGCGGGGGAGCCCCATGGAACCAGCAGCCGTAGGTGTGAGGTTGGCGTCGAGCGTGGTGACGCCGTTGGTCAGGAAACTGTTCGTGACCGAGGGTCAGGGCGCCGGGCTCGTCGAGAAGCCGGTGCGGATCTCGGGGTTCGTGTCCTTCCGGGGCGAGAAACGCACCCTGGACGAGAAGGACGTGGAGAAGCTCGCGGCCGAGCTGGTCCGGCGGGCGCTGAAGGACGGTGAGCGGCCCGTCCGCCTGGACGAGGAGCAGCCCGTCGTCCTTGCGCTGACCACCACCCTGCGCGCCCTCGGCGACCTCGACATGACGGATGTTCAGGCCGTGCAGCTCGGCCACGAGGCGCTGGCCCGCAGCCTCCGGGCGGCAAGCGGCCAACCCGACCGACACCTCTCCTCCGACGCGGCGTACTTCTACGAGAACCTCCTCACCACTGCCTGCCTGCACATCCTGCACTTCTTCACCCAGCGTTCCTCCTTCGTCCCCCGCACCCTCGTGGAGCAGACCCGCAGACAGAGCGAAATCATCGCGAGAATCGACGAGTTGATAGCCCGCACACCCGCGCCCGGCGGCACCGACACCGCCTTCGAGCAGCGCTATCTCCCCTACGTCGCGACCAGGAACAGCCACCTCACCATCTACGGCATCGACCTGGTGAACTCCCCGGACCGGTGGCCCCTCGACGCCGCGTATCTGAGCCTCCAGGCTCTGCGGGCCGAGGGCGCCGAGGCGATGGGCCCGGGCGGGGCGCACCTCGCCTCCGCCGCCACCGCGCTGCCGGCCGAGAAGGCCCTGGCCGACCATGACCGCGTCCTGCTGCGCGGCGTGGCCGGCTCCGGGAAGACCACGCTCGTGCAGTGGCTCGCGGTGACCGCGGCCCGGGGCGAGCGCGGCGACCGCATCCCCTTCGTCCTGCCCCTGCGTACCCTCGTCCGCCGCCCGGACGGCCTCCCCGCGCCCGACGCCTTCCTGGAAGCCGTACGCGTGCCCTTCCACGCCGCCCAGCCGCCCGGCTGGGTGGACCGCGTGCTCAGCGCCCGCTGCGGGCTGCTCCTCGTCGACGGTATCGACGAGATCCCCGAACGGGAGCGTGAGCGCACCCGCCGCTGGCTGCGCGACCTGCTGGACGTCTATCCCGGCAACCAGTGGCTGGTCACCTCCCGCCCCTCCGCCGTACGCGAGGACTGGCTCACCCCTGACGGCTTCACGGAGCTCGTGCTCACCCCGATGAGCCGGGACGACGTCGCCGCGTTCATCGCCCGCTGGCACACGGCGGCCCGCGCCGACGCACCCGACCCCGAGGGTCTCGACGGCTACGAGCGATCCCTGCTCGACGCCGTGCAGACCAAGCCGGATCTCGGCCGCCTCGCCACCAACCCCCTGATGTGCGGCCTGATCTGCGCCCTCCACCGGGACCGGCGCGGCTATCTCCCGCACGGCAGGCAGGAGTTGTACGACGCCGCCCTGTCGATGCTGCTGTCGCGGCGCGACGAGGAGCGGGACATGTTCGCCCAGGGGGACCGGGCCCACGGCATCCGCCTCACCGAACTCCCCCAGATCCAGCTGCTCCAGCGGCTCGCGTACTGGCTGATCCGCAACCAGCAGTCCGAGATGGACCGCGAGCGGGCGGAGCGGATCATCGCCGACGCCCTGCCGTCCGTACCGGCCGCCGCGGCGCAGGGCGACGCCCCGGAGATCCTGCGTCATCTCCTCATCCGCAGCGGTCTGCTCCGCGAACCCTCCGTCGGCACGGTGGAGTTCGTGCACCGCACCTTCCAGGACTACCTCGGTGCCAGGGCGGCCGTGGAGGACGGCGACTTCGGGCTGCTGGTGCGCAGCGCCGTGGACGAGCAGTGGGCGGACGTCGTCCGGATGGCGGTGGCGCACGCCCGGCCGCGCGAACGGGCCGAGCTGCTGCGGGACATGACGACCTCCGCGGAGCGCCTGGAGAACGCGGAGAGCATGCGCGTACGGCTCCTCGCGCTCGCCTCGCTGGAACACGCGACGGAACTGGACCCGCGCGTCCGGGCCGACGTCGAGCGCAACGCCTCCGCACTCATCCCGCCCCGCACGACGGAACAGGCACGTGCCCTCGCCGAGGCCGGCCCGCTCGTACTGGAGCTGCTGCCCGGGCCGGAGGGACTGACGGACGAGGAGGCACGGGCTGTGGTCGTCACGGCCTCGCTCATCGGGACCGATGCCGCGCTCCCGGTGCTGGCCCGGTTCCGATCCCATACGGCGCTGCCTGTACGTGCCCAACTCTGCTGGAGCTGGGAGAGGTTCGCGCCGGGACCGTACGGACAGGAGATCATCGCCCATCTGCCCGAGAACGACCTCTACTTCAGCGCGCGTTCCACGGAGCATCTGCGGATCCTGCGCGAGCTGGGCGGCCGCAGCCGACTCCAACTCGTCGGCGACTTCGGTCCGTCCGAGATGGCCGCGCTCCCTCCCGGCAAGGTGACCCACCTCAACGTACGCGCCAACGAGGAGCTGTCCGGTCTGGCCTGTCTGTCGTCCCTGCGGCAGCTCACGTATCTGGACCTCAGTGGCTGCCCGCACGTGGGGGATCTCTCGCCCGTGGCCGACCTGCCGTTGAGCTGGCTGTCCCTGAAGGCGATGCCCGGCCTCGAGCGACCCGACGCCCTGGCCCCGTTCGCCGGATCGGCGACGCTGCACTCACTCGACATCAGCGTGGCGCTGGAGACCGACACCCTGGACGAGGCTTTCCCCCGGGACGTGCCCCTGCGCTATCTGCGCCTCGCCGACGACGCGCTCTGGCACACCGGCCTGCGCGGCCTGCACCGGTTGCGTTCACTGAAGCATCTGAGCCTGGCCGACCGGTACAGGAAACTCGGCCCTCAGGACTACGAGGAGATCGCGCGGCTTCCTGAGCTGGAGGACCTGCGCCTCGTCTGGCCGACCGGTGGCTGGCCGGGCCCGCCGTTGCCGCACGTCACCGGGCTGCGGCTCAACGATTTCCTGGGCCACGAGGACCTTTCGAGCCTCTCGGCCGTCTTCCCCAATCTGCGCACGGTCGTGATCGCACTCGGCCGGGAGAACACCGACGTACCGGAATCCGTCCTGGCGGCGTTCCCCGTGCCCCCGGTCATCCGCTCGGGGTACAGCTTCGTGTGATCCGCCGGACGTTCGCGTACGTGGTCCAGGCACGCGAACGTCCGGCACGCGAAGGGGGCCGGTGCCCACAGGCAC
>NZ_VJZE01000493.1 GCF_009377205.1 Streptomyces phyllanthi | reverse complement strand
CACATGGACGCCGCGGCGACCTCCCCCGCCCCCCGCCTCCTCCGCCGCCACGCGTACACCGCGAGCGCCACCAGGGTCATCGCGTACGGAATCGTCGAGACCAGCTGCGGCGGCACGTCCAGCGTGCCGAGCTGGACGGCCAGCGCCTCCGCCGCGCCGAAGCCGAGCGCCGCCAGGAAGACGCCCCAGGGCCTGAGGCCCCCGAGGAAGACGGCCGCGAGGGCGATGAAGCCGCGCCCGGCCGTCATGTCCCGTACGAAGAAGGACACGTAGCCCATGCTGAGGAAGACCCCGGCGAGCCCGGCGAGCGCGCCGCTGAGGGCGAGCCCGGCGTACTGGACGCGCCGTACCGCGATCCCCACGGAGGCGGCGGCGTCCGGCGTCTCGCCGACCGCGCGCAGATGGAAGCCGAAGCGGGTGCGGTAGAACAGCCAGGCGACGGCGGGAGCGGTCAGGAAGGCCAGCCAGGTGATCATGTTCTGGCCGCTGAGCACCTCCCCCAGCACGGGAAGGTGCTCGATGCCCGGCAGGGTCACCGTCGGAAGGGTGCCGCTCTTCAGACCGGACGTGCCGCCCTTGTCGTCGAGCAGCGTGTAGACCGCGTAGGCGGTGGCGCCGGAGGCGAGCAGGTTGAGGCCGATGCCCGCGATGATCGCGTCCGCGCCCAGCTCCAGGCGCAGCGCGGCGAGCAGCACCCCGAGGAGCACGGCCACCGCGACCCCGCACACCGCGCCGGCCGCCACGGAGCCGCTGTACCCGGCGACCAGCGCCCCGGTGCAGGCGGCGGAGAGCATCTGCCCCTCCAGGGCGATGTTGCTGATCCCGGCGCGCTCGGCGACCAGTCCGCCGAACGCGGCGAGCAGATACGGCGTGGCGACCCGCAGCACCGCCCCGAGGAAGGCGCTGCTGAGGACGACGTCGACGACGGAACTCATCGGGCACCCGCCTGCCTGCGCGCGATGCGGCGCTTGATCAGGTCCGGCAGCGCCTGGGCGGTGACCAGTAGCACGATGACCGCCTGGATGACCACCACGATCTCGGTGCCGACGTCCGTCTGCTGTTCCATGATGTCTCCCCCGGATCGCAGGTACGAGTAGAAGAGCCCGGCCACCACGACGACCAGCGGGTTGTTGCGGGCCAGCAGGGCGACCACGATGCCCTCGAAGGCGAGACTCCCCGCGAGGCCCGGTTCGAGGCGCCCGTACACGCCCTGTACGAGGTGCGCTCCGGCGAGGCCCGCGACGGCGCCGCCGATGACGAAGCTCCACTCGATGGCGCGGGGCACCCGGATACCGCCGTACTCGGCGAAGTCGGGGTTGGAGCCCGTCATCCGGATGCGGTAGCCGAGCGGGGTACGGGTGATCAGCAGCCAGAGCGCGACGGCGGTCAGCAGCATCAGCACGAAACCCGTGTTGGCGCGGCCCAGGGGGATGCCGAACCACTCCTGCAGCGGGGTGAGCGCGGAGTCCGGATGGATGCGCTCCGAGTGCACGGCGCTGCTGCCGGGCTCCTTCAGTGGGCCGTTGACCAGGTAGTCGTAGACGCGGACGGCGATGGCGTTGAGCATCAGCGTGGCCACGATCTCGTTGGCGCCGAGCCGTGCCTTCATCGCGCCCGGTACCAGGCCCATCCCGGCGCCCGCGGCGGCCGCGGCGACGAGCGGGACGAGGACGGCGGCGACGGGCGGCAGCGGCAGGAAGATCGCCACTCCGGCCGCCGCCAGTGCCCCGGCGTAGAGCTGGCTCTCGGCACCGAGGCTGATCTGCCGGGCGCGGAACGGGATGGCCACCGACAGTCCGAGCAGGGTGAGCGTGGTGGCGTCCTCCAGCCAGCGGCCGACGCGGAAGGAGCGCTCCAGCGGACCGGTGAGCATGGCCTCGTACGCCGCCACCGGATCCTTGCCGGTGGCGAGCATGACGAGGAAGCCGATGAGCAGGGCGGCCAGGATGGTGGCCAGGGTCATGCTGAGGTCGACGGCGAGGCCACGGCGCCGGGTGGCCCGGTACTCTCGGCGGTCCTCGGTCTCGACGAGGGTGGCGGTCACGCGGCGTCCCCCTTCCCTGAGTCGTCCCCTGAGTCGTCTCGTGAGTCGTCGCCGGAGCCGTGCCCGGAGTCGCCGGAGCCGTCCAGCCCGGCCGTCAGGTGCTCCCGGTCGTGCTGTTCGACACCGAGCATGTAGAGCCCGACGCGCTTCTCGGTGAGCCCGGTCGTGTCGTCGAAGCGGGCGACCAGGCTGCCGTCCTTGAGTACGAGCAACCGGTCGGAGAGGGCGAGCAGTTCGGTGAGGTCGGCGGAGATCAGCAGTACGGCGGCGCCCTCGTCGCGGGCGGCGACGAGGCGCTCGTACATGAACCGCATGGCGCCGATGTCCACCCCGCGGGTGACCTGGGCGGCGATCAGCAGCCGTGGTCCGGCGGAGAGTTCACGGGCGACGATCACCTTCTGCATGTTGCCGCCGGACAGGGCGCGCACCGGGACCGACGGGTCGGGGGTGCGGATCGCGTAGTCGGAGATCAGCCGTTCGGCGTGGGCCCGCACGGCCTTCGGCCGCAGGACGCCCCGGCGGGCGAGGGGCGGGCGGTCGTGGCGGTCGACGACGAGGTTGTCGGCGATGGACTCGTCGAGGGCGGCCCCGTTGTGCAGCCGGTCCTCGGGGACGTAGCCGACGCCCGCCGCGCGGTGTCCGGCGACGTCGAGGCCGGCCGTGTCCGTGCCGCCGACATGGACCGTGCCGCCGGTCGGGCGGCGCAGTCCGGCGAGGATGGCGGCGAGTTCGCTCTGCCCGTTGCCCTCGATACCGGCCACTCCGACGATCTCCCCGGCGGCGACGTCGAAGTCAAGGCCGTGCAGGGACTGGCCGGTCGGTGCCTCGTACGCCAGGTCCCTGACCCGGAGGGTGACTCCGGCGGGCCGGGCGGGGGCGCGGTCGACGTCCAGGGACAGGTCGCGGCCGACCATCATCGCGGCCAGCGAACGCTCGGTCGCGTCGGCGGTGGCGACGGTCCCGACCAGTGATCCGGCGCGCATCACGCTCACCTTGTCGCTGATCTCCCGTACCTCGCGCAGCTTGTGCGAGATGAACAGCACCGTCATGCCCCCGTCGCGCAGCCGGCGTACCGCGGCGAACAGGTCCTCGGTCTCCTGCGGGGTGAGTACGGCGGTCGGCTCGTCGAGGATCAGTACGCGGGCCTTGCGGTGCAGCGCCTTGAGGATCTCGGTGCGCTGCCGCATCCCCACGGAGACCTCGTCGACACGCGCCCTGGGCTCGACGGCCAGTCCTGACTCCTGGGCGAGCCGGGCCGTGGTCTCGACCGCCTCCTTCGCGTCGACGAGGCCGCGGCGGCCGGGCTCGACTCCGAGGACGACGTTCTGGGCGACGGTGAAGGACGGCACCAGCATGAGGTTCTGGTGCACCATGCCCACGCCCAGGGCGATCGCCGCGCCCGGGCCGCGCAGCACACGCGGCCGGCCGCCGATCAGGATCTCGCCGGAGCTGGGCTGTTCCAGTCCGTAGAACAGCTTCATCAACGTGGACTTGCCGGCACCGTTCTCACCGACGACCGCGCGGATCTCGCCCGGCGGGACCTGAAGGTCCACGCCGCGTACGGCGCGTACGCCGTTGCCGTACGTCTTGGTGACCGCGCGGGCGGCGACGGCGGGTCCGGTGCCGTCCCATGACTCGTTCATCTCGGGGCCGTTCGGGGCTAGAAGGCGCTGGGGACCGTGACGGAGCCGGACTTGACCTGGTCGGCGGCCTCGTTCAGTTCGGTACGGATCTTCTCCGGCACCAGCTCCCTGAAGTGGTCGTCGTCGACGTAGCCCACGGCGTCGTCGGTGAGGCCCACGGTGTCGACGGCGCCGTACTTCAGGGAGTCCTTCAGGTCGGCCTGCGCGGCCCGGTAGAGGGCGCTGCCGACGTTCTTGAGGATGGAGGTGACGACGGTGTTCTTCTGGTCCTCGTCGGTGAGGGTCTGGTACTGGTCGGAGTCCACGCCGAAGGTGTACCGGTTCGCGGTGACCGCCGACTCGAACGTGCCGAGCCCGGAGAGCCCCGCGACCGGCCACACCAGCGCGGCGCCCCGGCCGTACATCGCGGTGGAGATCTCCTTGCCCTTGGCCGGGTCGCCGAACGGCTTGTCACCGCCCACGTACTGCACGAGAACGTCGGAGTTCTTTCCGCCCGCGGCCTTGAAACCGGCCTTGAATCCGACCACGAAGTCCTCGATGACCGGGATCTTCACGCCGCCCATGACACCGACCTTCTTGAGGGATTCGGCACCCTTGAGGGATTTCTCGGCGACGAGCTTCTCGGCGAGGAATCCGGCGAGATAGCCGCCCTCGTTCTGCTTGAAGGTCACGGAGTAGACGTTCTCGCACTTGTTGGAACAGGTGCCGTTCTCGCCGCTGTAGTCGACCGGGGCGTCGAAGACCCAGAACTTCTTGTCCGGGAATTGCGGGGCGAGTTCACCGACGTAGTCGGTGACGTCGAAGGTGCCGGCGGCCAGGATGTCGTAGTCGTCGGCCGCGGCGGCATCTTCGAACCCGGGCTCCCACTTGGTGCGGTCGGAGCCCAGCTCCACCACCTTGAGCTCGTAGCCGAGGTCCTTCTGAGCCTTCTTCAGGCCCTCGTACGCGGAGTCGAAGAACGACTTGTCACCCAGTCCGCCATTGACGACGAGTTTGATGCGCGGCTTTCCGGAGGAGGCCGTGCCGGAGTTGTCGTCCCCGCCCGATCCACCGCAGGCGGCCAGTGCGAGTACGCCCACCACCGCGAGGGCGGCGCTTCTTCCGTGTCTCATCGTCGATCTCCCGCTCATGGTGTAGCTGATCATTTTCGCTGTCTGATTGCGTTGTACCGGTATGTGTTGCGTTGACCCTAGGAAGTGCAAAACGCTTTGGCTATGCCGCCGGGTTTCGGTCTTATTTCCTCATGGAGAAATTCAGGCATCGCCGAGCAGGGCGGCGGCGGCGATGCGCACGGCCCGGTCGAAGCAGGTCTCGCGCGCCTCGGCGGTCAGGGCCTCGCCGGTGCGGACGTGGTCGGAGGCGGTGAGCACGGCGAGCGCCTCGCCGCCCTCGGAGCCGGCCACGGCGTACAGCCCCGCCGCCTCCATCTCCACGGCGAGCGTTCCCCGGCCCTCCAGCGCGTCGAAGACGGCGGGCCGGTCGAGGTAGAAGTGGTCGCTGGTGAACACCGGCCCGATGTGCACCACTCCCCCGCCCCGCTCCGCCGCGACGTCCGCGGTGGTCTCCCCGGCGGCATCCGCGGCGGCGCGCAGCAGCCGGTAGGAGGGGGTGAGCGACAGGCTCACACCGTTCACGAGGAGGCCGCTGACGCTGGAGTCGGTGTGCGCGGCGGAGGCGATCACGACGTCCCGCAAGGACACCGTGTGCGGGATGGCTCCGGCTGTGCCGACCCGTACGATCCTGCGCACGCCGTAGTGCCGGAACAGTTCCGTGGCGTAGATCGACACCGACGGTATGCCCATGCCGGAGGCGAGCACGGACATCGGCTCACCGCGGTGGGTGCCGGTGTAGCCGAGCACGCCCCGTACGTCGGTGACCAGGCGGGCGTCCGCCAGGAAGGTCTCGGCGATCCGCCGGGCCCTGCGCGGGTCCCCGGGCATCAGCACGAGCGGGGCGAAGTCGCCGGGCGCGGCGCCGATGTGGGGTGTGCCCACCGGGCCCACCGGGCCGATCGGGCCGATCGGGCCGATCGGGCCGATCGGGAGTTCCGCCGCCGTCACAGGTTCGCTCCCGCGAGCCAGCGCACGAGGCGGTCCCACAGCTCCGCGTATCCGTTCCACTCCAGGAACGGCGGCGGTGCCCAGTGCGGTGCCACGTCGGAGGTGAAGGCAGCGGACCTGCCGGCACCGTAGCCGCCGACGACGAGCAGCGGATGCCCGGCGCACTCGGCCAGCGTCGTCGCCCCGTGCCGTGCCCAGACCTCGTTGAGGCCGAGCAGGGCGGGCCAGGACCGGCCCAGCCCCCGTACGATCCCGTGGTCGCGCACCACCTCGGGCTCGGCTCCGGCCGGGAGTTCCACGCGGTCGTCCCGGTCGGCCATCGACACCGGCAGAGCCACGGCGAGCGGCGACTGCCCCCACCGGGCGCGGGCGTCGATACCGCTGAAGGTCAGATAGCCGCCGACCATCAGCACCCCGCCGCCCTTCTCCACGAACCCCCGCACCAGGTCCGAGCGGTCCGGGGCGGGGACGGAGCGGTTGAAGGTCTCGGGCGGGAGCTGGAAGCTGTTGGCGCCCACATCGCTGATGACCACGACGTCGTACGCGTCGAAGCCCTCGGCGGAGTCCGGGACCCGGCGGGAGATCTCGTGCGAGGGGACGTACGTCACCTCGTGGCCGCGTGAGCGCAGCGCGTCGAGGAAGACACCGCCGCCCTCGGTGTACTCGGCGGTGTGGAAGGCGTCGAAGCCCTTCTGGTGGACCGTGTACGTGAACCAGGACTCGCCGATGACGAGAACTCTGGGCATGGCGAACCGCCTTTCGGGCAGGGCAGGTTGAGGCAGGGAGGGCGTGGGCGCGGGGACAGGGGG
>NZ_VJZE01000492.1 GCF_009377205.1 Streptomyces phyllanthi | reverse complement strand
AGCTTGCCGAACTGACGCGGGCTCAGCCCGGTGAACGGGGCTATCCAGGAGGGCTCCGACGCCGTGATCACACCAGACACAGCAAGATCATCTCATCCGTGACCAGCAGTTACGGGACAGCCCTTAGCCCCGTTCCAGCTCCGCGAGCGAAGCGGCCATCAGATCATCCAGCTCCACCAGAGTTCCGGAGGAAATCGCAGATTGCAGCGCAAACCTGGCGGCTGGCCTCAAAACGGGATCGTGCAGTCCACACATGAGAAGGAGGTCAATGGCCGCGCTCCGGCAATCGATGTCCCTTGAGGATTCCAGGATTTCACAATACGCAGGAAACCCGAGGGAGACCTCCTCCAGGCATCTCTTTACAGTCGTTCGCGTCGCCGCTCGGGCTGGCGCAGGGCCTCCCGACGCGATGGCGGCCAACGTCTCCAGGGATCTGACCAACGCATAACCAGTAAGGGTGTACAGCCCATGGACGAGACACCGAGCCGCAGCAGCCGACGACTCCGACAGGAGTCCCTGCGTGACAGCCTCATCCTCGATCCTCTGAATTGCGAGATCCACATCACTGTCGGAGGTCGCTTCACACAGGTCACAAAGCGCCGCACGCAGGATCAGCGAATCCTCACCGTTCAGGCTCCTCAGCGAACCCCAATCGTGCCTGTCGATCTCGACTTTCATGCTCTCTTCCCCTGTAATCAGTCAAAGAGCCTAAGGGTATCTGTCGACATCCTCCACGGCATAAAAGTCCGGC
Source organism: Streptomyces phyllanthi (assembly GCF_009377205.1). Lineage (GTDB taxonomy): Bacteria > Actinomycetota > Actinomycetes > Streptomycetales > Streptomycetaceae > Streptomyces > Streptomyces phyllanthi. The sequence continues at coordinate 5,819 of NZ_VJZE01000492.1, read as the reverse complement.
AGACCCAGCCCAAGGACAAACCTGCCGCACTCACGCTGATCCGTCACCGGCAGCCTGCTGAACGCATCCAGAGCCAGGCGGGCCACCAAGCCTTGCTCGGCAGCCCGGACCAGCTCCCCCATAGAGTGCGGCCATGGAAACGATCCCCTGGTTCGAGTACGACGACGAGGACGACCTGGGCACCGCGCAACGCGAGTTCGCAGACGTTCTCGCCGACCGCGCGCGCTCATGGCCCGTGGATCCGCTCAGCACCGTCTTGCTGCCCCTACCACACACCCCGTATCGCCAGCTATTGACCTATCTGGACATCGACGATCCCGAGCGCAACCAGGTTGTACTGACCATAGGAGCCCACTTCGACGGCACCGTCGTCCATGCGGACAAACTCCACAACCAGAATTTCACCCTCCCCGAGACCGGGACCGAGACCGAGTTCGCCTTTTCAGCCACCGGAAGTCCGACGGATTTGGCGCGCCGGACGGCCGACTGGTTCGAGGCGATCCTCGACCGCCCCCTTGTCCGCTGTGAATGGCTGTACGCGGGGAAGAGGTACGCCGTGCGGTACGAGTACGCGAACACGGGCCGTGGTCTCTGCGAGGGCTTCGAAGACACACTCGCACCTTCCGAACTGCGGAAACGCCTGACTGCCGAAGGCGTCGTCCGAGGACGGGGACGGATCAACCGCGCCGGCTTGGGCGAACCGCACCGGATCGTGCGCGTCAGAGGGAACCGGACTGCGCTGTAGTTGCGGGATGCTCTTGGCTTGCGCGTCAGTCTGCCCTTGGACGGGCGTCCTGGACGCCCGCGAAGCACAGGCCCCTACTGGAACGTCGAGGGCACACCGGCCAGACAGGTCGAGCTCCTCGTCCGCCGCAAGACTGCGGCTTCTGGGACATCGTCCATGAACCGCAGCGTCGCTCCTCAACGAGGGAGCTGTGCCAGCGTACTCACGAGTTCGTCAGGGAACTCGGACATATGCGGCTCTGCGCAGTATCGAACCGTACAGGCCGCCGATATCAGTTCCATCGTCGAATAGTCCCCGCCCCGCAGCATTCTGGCACACAGCCCCAGAGGAACTGCAAAGTCTGCCTGGGCAGCGTCCGACATGGAATCGAGAATACCAGGTTCATCCAACAGAACCAGTTTTACGATGCGATTCAAATTTTCTGTCAGCTCAGAGATATCAAGGTGCCCACATAGCTCACCCATGTCTGCGTACTCGGCAAAACCAAATCGATTGACTCTAAGGTACTCGTATTCCCTGCTCACCAATACTGATCCCCTGGAGGCGCCACCATCCGCGGACCGACGACCATCCCGCACTGCATTTCCTCCGAGATGTCAGTCCGTTCTCCTGAGCGGGCCGAAGCGAGATGGGGTCATCGCGTTACCTTCGTCTTCATGCCACTGGCAATGTGTCGCATAAATACGCCCTACGCCCCCATTGACAGCGAACCATTCCCCACGAGTGCCAGCCGGAATTTCTACATCAGGCAGGTCGAAGTCCTCACCTGCGCGGATCTCTAGCCTCTGGCACTCGGTGGGCATGTGAAGAAAGGCGACGTTCGAGAAGAGAACATCCACCCGGGCGGGAGAAGAGTCGCTCAGGCTGCGCAGCAGGAGCTGGCGGTAGCTCACCGCGAAGTGCCACGTACGAAACGGCCGCTCCCACACGGCGACCAGGGCCACTACGTACCTCCTGTGTCGTTATCGCACGTCGACGGAGTCGGCGCTGCTCTTGACGCTACCGGTGGTGGAGTTGCCGTAGTACACCCAGCGCCAGTCACCGTCCTTGAAGGCGGTGACCGTGGTCTTGAGACGAGCCACACCGCCCAGCCCCGCGGCCCGGGCCGTCGCACTGGCACTCGCCTGCGGCGCTGCCTGCAACCCCAGGCCGTCACCAGCGCCACCGCCCCACTCGCCACATCGCACGCGGACACCAAGGTGCACAGCACGGCCAGCATTTCTTCTGTACCTGAAGCCTGGGCGGTCGGCCCACTGCGTCTCTCCGTCACGGCTACCAGCACAGTGGCGTTCTCCAAGGGGCTCATGCTGGTACTCCTCAAGGAATCCGCAGTCATCCGCCAGCGCCCTCGCTCCCTGCCCCACGCGAGATCCAGCCGGACAGATCCGCCAGGGTGCAGCGAAACCGTCGACGCTTACAGGATCAGCCAGGAAGACGGCCTCACCCCGGCGAACGACGCCATTCCAGTCGGCGGTGAAGAGCCCACGGGCCTCTACCGACGTGCGATCGGCGTGCCATGCGCGGCTGAAGTGATCAGCCGCCGAAATCGCCCCGATGAACAGGCTGCCGCACGCCCACATGTCACTCGTGCCGTCGTCGTACTCCGGCGCCTCCACCGTCTTGCGCTACACGGCAGCAAGGTCACACCACACGAACTTGCCCCGGCTGCCGTTCCTGGCCAGCGGCTGCCAGCCCCACACATCGGCGCAGGCACGGATCAGGGCGAGGCCGCGGCCCTGCTCGGCATCGGCGAGCTGGGCCGGGTGGTTCGGGGGCTCAGGCGGTTCGGGATCCGCGTCCCAGGCGCCGATCCGCAGAACACCGGCCGACCAGTACACGCGCAGGGCGGCGGGGCCCTTGGTGTGTCGTACGGCGTTGGAGACCAGCTCGGTGGCGAGAAGTTCGGCGGTGTCGGCGAGGTGGGCCAGGCCATGCATGGTCAGGATCAGGCGGAGGGTGCGGCGGCTGATGGTGACGGCGCGGGGGTCCTGGGGGATGTAGAGCATGTACTCCCAGGGCTCCGGGGTGAGTTCGGCGAGTGCGTCAGGGCCGCCGAGGGCGTCAAGGGCGTTGGGACGGTTTTCGGGCATGGGCGATCTCCTGTCGGGTGAAGGGGAGTTGGCAGGTCGCGGCGGGTGCGGGCGGTGGCATTGCCACAGCCGTCATGGCAGGACGGAGTGGTGCGCTTCCGGGGCCCCGGGGTTCCGCAGCGTGTGCGTCACGTCACTGAATGTAGGGCACTAATTTCTGCCCATGCAACCTGTTGCCGTAGCCTGACACCCGAACGTGGCACAGCATCGAGGGTGTTGGGGACGGGAGGGCGCATGGCGCCGAGGAGCCATCCGACCGCGCGGCAGATGCGCCTGGGGACGGAGCTGCGCAAGCTGCGCGAGGTCGCGGGCCTGAAGGCCAGGGAGGTGGCAGCGTTCCTGAACTCAACCTCGGGCCAGATGAGTCAGATGGAAGCGGGCATCGCAGCCGTCAGCGCGGAACGCATCCGTCGCCTTGCCGCCCATTACACCTGCTCTGACGAGGCGCTGATCGACGCACTGGCGGGTATGGCGGGCGACCGCACACGTGGCTGGTGGGACGAGTATCGAGGTGTGTTGCCACAGGTGAACCTGGACGTCGCCGAGGCGGAGCACCATGCCGCGTTCCTGCGCGAGGTCGTCATCACCCATGTTCCCGGACTCCTCCAGACCCCGGACTACGCCCGAGCGGTCTTCCGGTACATGCGCCCGGAGCTGCCCGAGAGCGAGTTGGCACCCCGAGTAGAGCACCGAATGCGGCGACGCGCTGTCATCGAGGGTGACAACCCCACGCCGTACGAGACGGTCATCCACGAGTTCGCCCTGCGCATCCGCGTGGCTGACCGCCAGGCCAGCCTTTCCCAACTCCGGGAGATTCTGGACCTGATCGAGCAGGAGCGCGCCAGTGTGCGTGTCATCCCCACTGATCAGGACGGCTTCGCCGGCGCCGGGGCCTCGATGATGTACATGGGAGGTCCGGTGCCACAACTGGACACCGGGCTCCGGGACGCCCCTACCGGAATCGCGTTCATCGACGCGGAGCCTGAGCTGAAGCGACTTCGCACACTCTTCCGTAAGGTGGAGAAGGCGTCGCTGGACCCTGTGGCGTCGCGGGAGTTCATCCACCGTTTGTCGAAGGAACTCTGAGGAGGCACCGTGACTCGATCCCTGCACTGGCAGAAGTCGTCCTTCTCCGACGGCGGTGAGGGCAACACCTGTGTCGAACTGGCATCAGCCCCCACCACCATCCACCTCCGCGAAAGCGACACCCCTTCCACCGAGCTCACCACCACCCTTACTCCCCTCGCCCACCTGCTGGCAGGCATACGTTCCGGGACCCTCACTCCGCCCGCGCGCAGCTGAGCCGATTCGGGGCGGCATCGGGCGTGGCACCCTGTCCGCCATGACAGACCCGAAGGTCCGTGGACTGGCCCTGCCTGCGCACCTGACATCGCTGCTCCGTCAGGGCGCGTGGCGCCATCCTGGTGACGTGGAGATGTCGAGGTTGATCCCGTGGTTCGAAGAGCCCCTCGACTTCCTTACCAGTCCGGAACAGATGACGAGGGAGTCCAGGTCGATGGACATGTTCGCTGACGATCCGCGCAGCTCTGAGCTTTTCCGCGAGGTGCGAGGCAGCAGTCACCGGGCTCCCGTTGAACTCCCCTGGCTGGACGTCGAGCAGGCGGTACTCATCGCCGTGAACCGCGTTCCCGGTGACGACGTGGCCCTCGCCCTCGACTACCGCACCAGCCCCTCCGATCCCCGCGTGGTGGGCAGCGACTTCTGGACGAACCCCCGCCAGTGCGAGTGGCGCGTGGTGACACCTGGCTTTTCGTCCTTCGCTCAGGCCTTGGGTCTCTGATCACGCCCTTCCGGTCAGCTCCAGAAGGAGTCGCACCGGACTCACGCTCCCGAACCCGCGTCCTCCGCCGTGTAGCACGTCTCGATCACCTCGGTGTAGGCCCGGGCCTCCTCGCTCCTTGCCAGGGCGGACGGCCCTGGCGCGTCAGTCGAAGACGAACGGGCCCGGCGACTGCTTGGTCATCGCGGCACACCTCACGCTGATGCCGAAGATCACAAAGCTCAGCGAGTCCCCGCCGACGTAGGAGTCCAGGCTGTCACCCGGGGCAACGGTGCCGATGAGCGGGCCGAGCTCGATCGGGGAACCCGCCGGCACGGGCGGATTGGTCTGACCCGTGAAGAGGGTCGTGTCCGGTCCGCCGTTCCTTTCGAGCCGCAGTACGGCGTTCGTGGTGTTCTCCGGGATGGCGATCGGGGCGACCATGTCCGACGAGCCGAGCGTGATCGTCGCGGTCGTGCCGTACTGGGCGGCATTGAGGGTCAAGATCGTGCTGCCCCAGGTACCGCAGTCGTAGTACGCCGTGGCGGTGGTCGGTGACACGGCGATGGCGCCGGGTGCAAGCGCCACGGTCCCTGCGAGCAGTGCTGCCGAGGTGGCGGCGGTCGTGGCGGCGCGTAACTTCGGCCTCGTACGCCTCATCGGTCGTCCCATCCGGTCGAGTTCCAGTGCTACTGACTAAGCGTCAGATACCTGCCTCATTGACCCGCAGGGATCTCAAGAAGGCAAGCAGCATGACCGGCCCGGGGAGACATCCGGCGCCGGGCCCGCCGGCAGGGGCATCACGACGCCTCCCGTTGGGAAACCTGCTGCGGGTCTCCCCGACGCTGTCCGGCGTGTGCACACGCCGCCGTTGAACACCATGTGGAGCTCGAACTCGGCAGTGAGTGCGTTTGCCAGTAGATGGATCGCAGGCTGGCGCTCAGTGATTGGCAGATCTCAGCCAGCTCGGGATGCGCGGAGCATGAGCATCTAAGGCATCGGTGGCCCAGATCTGCCAATTCCGAGGACAGCTGTCAGCCGAGCTTGACCAGTTGGGCATCCACAACGGCGGTGGGAACAGCGAAATCCTTGTCGGTCTTGCCCTTCGGCGCGGCGCTTATGTACCCGACGGTGGCGCCCTTGCGGAACACGACCGCCTTTACCGGCGTTTTCACCCCGTCCGACTCGACGACCGCCCCGAGCC
>NZ_VJZE01000491.1 GCF_009377205.1 Streptomyces phyllanthi | reverse complement strand
GCCGCAGCGCCGCGAAACCCGCCTCCGCCGGGACGTCGAGCACATCGAAACGCAGACCCGTGAGCAGCCGTACCGGCGTTCCGGGCACCGCGGCCCAGCCGAGTTCGTCCTCGTACCACTGCCGCACCGTCTTCGGAGAGCTCGGCCTGCGTACGGTCTTCGGAAGGTCCGGTACCCGTGCGGTCTTCTGAGGTCCCGGCCCCCGTACGGTCTTCAGAAGGTCCGGTACCCGTACGGTCTTCTGAGGTCCCGGTCCCCGTACGATCTTCAGAGGTTGCGGAGTCCAACGAGCACCTGCTCCAGGATGTCGAGGTCGATGACCGCGGCCTTGTGCGGATGGCGGGCACTGACGCGGCCGGTGGCGAGGAGGTCGGAGAGCAGGACCTTGGTGATGCTCACCGGCAGCCGCAGCTGGGCGGCGATCTCCACGACCGCCGTCGGCCTCTCGGTCAGGCGCAGGATCGCCGTGTGCTCCGACTGCATGCCGGGCGCGGGATCGCACTCGGCGACCACGAGCGTCACCAGGTCGAACGGGGTGTCGGGCGCGGATCTGCTGCGCCCGCCCGTGAGGGTGTAGAGCCGGTCGGGCGCGTCGTCCCTGCCGGGCCGGCTCATGAGGTGGGTGAGGCCGTACCGGGTGCCGGACCGCGTACGGTGCGGGGCTGCGCGCTCAGGTGCTCGCCGAGCTGTTCCACCAGCTCGCTCATGTTGTGCCCGACGAGCCCGGGGTCGGCGTCCTCGTCGGTGACGACGGCGAGGTGCGCGCCCCGGCCCGCCTCCACGATGAACAGCACGCCGCCGTAGAACTCCGTCATCGCCGACCGCACGCCCCCGCTGCCGTCGCCGAACTCCACCGACGCCCCGTGGGACAGCGACTGGATGCCGGCGGCGATCGCGGCGAGCTGGTCGGCCTGGTCGACGGAGAGCTCGGGCGTCCGGCACAGCTTCAGGCCGTCCCGCGAGAGCACGAGCGCGTGCCGCGCGCCCGGCGTGCGCTCCAGCAGGCCCTCGATGAGCCAGGCGAGCTTCTCGTCGGCGCTGCTGGTGCCGGTGGAGCCAGAGGAGCCAGAGGAGCCAGTGGAGCCGATGGGGCCGGTCATGAAGTGGGGTCACCTTCCGGGTGGGGCTGGGACTGGGGTTGTTGGTGGGGCTGTTGCCGGGGCTGCGGTCGTGGCCGCGGCGGGGAGGAAGCGGCTGCTTCGTCGTGCCGTACGGGGTCGGTGCTTCGTGCGGCTTCCGCCTCCCGTGCGGTTTCTGTGTCCCGTACGGCGGCGTCGTCCCGTACGGCCTCCGGGACCCGCTCCCGTACGGCCGGCGTGTCCGTGGCCGTGCCCTGGACGAGCGCCTGGTCGGGCACGGGACCGCGGATCGCGCTGCGGAAGCTGCTGAAGCGGGCGGCCCTGGTCCGGGCGTCGTCGGCGCGGCGGGGCTCGGTCGCGGGCCGGGGGGTGACGCGGTTCCGGGTGCGGGCCTGGGCGGTGGCGAGGGTGTGGCCGCGGCGGCGCTTGGGCAGACCGCTGGGCAGCTCACCCGGGGCCGGGTCGCCCGGGGCCCGGTCGCCCGGCGGTGGGCCGTCCGACGGAAGGCCGTCCGGGCTCGCCGCGGACTCGTGTGTCGGTACGGGATCGGGGTCCATGTCCAGGGCCGCGCGGGCGGCGGCGTACGACGGCCCGGCGGGGGACGCCGAGGTGGGTACCGGCGCCGGTACGGGCGGCGCGGGCTCCCCTTTCCGCGCGGGCGTGGGCGCGGGGGCGGACGCGCCCGCCAGCAGGTCCTGCGGGATGAGCATCAGCACGCCGGTGCCGCCGCGCGCCGACGGGCGGAAGGACACCTTCAGTCCGTGTTTGCGGGAGAGGCGGCCGACGACGGCCAGTCCGAGCCGTGTGCCGGAGAGCCCGCCGAGGCCGGCGCCCTCGCCGGAGACGGCGCGTTCGGCGCGGCGCAGCTGGACGTCGCTCATGACGAGCCCCGCGTCCTCGACGGAGACGATGACGCCGGAGGGCACCTCCTCGACGTACACATGGACTTCGGCGGTGGGAGGGGAGAAGTTCGCGCCGTTGTCGAGGAGTTCGGCGAGCGCGTGCATGACACCTTCGGCGGCGTGTCCGGCGACGGCAGCCTCGCTGGAGGAGTGCAGACGTACGCGCTGGTAGCCACCGATACGGCCCATCGCGCCGCGCAGGATGGACTCCATGGGGATCGGCCGCGCCCACCGGCGGCCCGAACGCGCGCCCGCGAGCACGGCGATCGAGTCGGCGAGGCGGCCCGCCTGGGCGGTGCGGTGGTCGAGGTGGAGGAGGTCGGTGAGGACGTTCTCGTCGCTGTGGCGTTCCTCCATCTCGCGCAGGTCGGCGAGGGTGCCGGTGGCGAGCGCCTGCATACGGCCTGCCGCGTTGGCGGTGGCGGCGATGGCGGCGGAGCGTTCGCTCTCGGCCGTGCGGACGCGTTCGGCGAGGCCGGCCTTCTCCTCGGCGAGGCGGGTGCGGTCGGCGGTGAGCCGGCGCCGCTCCTGCTCGAACTCCTCGGCGAGCGCGGCCCGTTCCCGCCCGAACTCCTCCGCGAGGCGCGCCCGTTCCCGTATGAGGGCGTCGTTCAGCCGTGCCCGCTCCTGGCTGAACTCCTCGGCCAGCCGCGCCCGTTCGTGCAACAGCCGGCCGGCGTCCTGGGCGACGGTGTCGAGGCGGCGGCCCAGGATCTCGGCGGTCTGGCCCGCGTGGACGCCCATCGCGACGGCGGCGGTGAGCAGGAGGGCCGCGACGCCGCCGCCCCAGGCGAACACCGATCGCACCGACTCCGGCGCCCACGCTACCGCCCCGCCGACCGCGAGCCCGGAGAGTACGGCGGTGAGCAGGGGCACGGGCACCAGGGCGCGGAGAGTGGGCCGTTCGCCTGGGGGGATGGGCGGCGTCATCAGTCGTTGTCCTCGGTCGTGGCCTCGGCTGTGGCTCTGGTCGATGCCTCGGCTGTGGCGTTGGTCGTGGCCTCGGGCGTGTCCTTCGGCGGAGAAGTGACACCTGGTGCTCAATTGGCCGTCACTATATGGGAGTTCATGATCTGGTGTGGCGGTTCCGTGACCGTTCTCGGAATCCGGGCGGGCTTCTCGAAGGGTGACACGTGACGGCTGCGGGCGGGCCGAGTGGTCGCTGTGTGCTGACGGTGCGGTCACTGTCAGTGGCGGGATGCATGCTGGAGGCATGAGGGATCTCGGGGAAGTGCGCGCGGGGCCGGCGGAGGGACCGGAGGCCGGTGGGGCGTCCGGGCCGGCGGCGGGAGCGGAGGCCGGTGGGGCGTCCGGGCTGGAGTCCGGGCTGCGGGCGGCCGTGCGGGGCGAGGTCTCCTTCGGCGTGACGGCGCGGGCGCTGGTGACGATGGACGCGTCCAACTACCGACGGGTGCCGCTGGGCGTCGTGGCTCCGCGCGACGCGGACGACGTGGAGGCGGTGCTGTCCGTCTGCCGGGAGCACGGCGTGCCGGTCGTGGCGCGCGGCGGGGGCACGTCGATCGCCGGTCAGGCGACGGGCACGGGGGTGGTGCTGGACTTCACCCGCCATATGAACCGGATCGTGTCGCTCGACCCCGAGGCGCGCCGTGCCGTGGTCCAGCCGGGCCTGGTGCTGGACCGCCTCCAGGAGGCAGCGGCCCCGCACGACCTGCGCTTCGGCCCCGACCCGTCCACCCACAGCCGCTGCACACTCGGCGGGATGATCGGGAACAACTCGTGCGGGTCGCACTCGGTGGCCTGGGGCACGACGGCGGACAGCGTCGAGGAGCTGTCGGTGATCAGCGGCCGCGGCGAGCGGCTGCGGCCGGGCCGCGACTGGGCCGGGGCCCCCGAGGGCCTGCGCGCGCTGGTGGAGGGCGAACTGGCGCGTCTGCGCACGGACTTCCCCTCCCTCTCCCGCCTCCCGCGCCGTATCTCCGGGTACGCCCTGGACGCCCTGCTCCCGGAGCACGGCGCGGACGTGGCCCGCTCCTTCTGCGGCTCCGAGGGCACGCTCGGGGTGCTGACGGAGGCGGTCGTACGACTCGTCGAGGCGCCCCGCGCGCGTGCGCTGGCCGTGCTGGCGTACGCCGACGAGAGCGCGGCCGCGGAGGCGGCGGCCGGGCTGCTGCCGTACGAACCGCTGACGGTCGAGGGCATGGCGGCGGACCTGGTGCCCGCGGGCGCGGGGCTGCCGAGGGGCGGGGCCTGGCTGTTCGTGGAGACGGGCGGCGACTCGCCGGCGGAGGCGCGGGCTCGCGCGGAGAGGATCGTGCGGGCGGCCGACGTCGTGGACGCGCTCGTGGTCTCCGACCCCGCCGCCCAGCGGGTGCTGTGGCGCATCCGGGAGGACGCGAGCGGCACGGCGACCCGTATGCCGGACGGCAGGGAGGCGTGGCCGGGCTGGGAGGACTGCGCGGTGCCGCCGCCCCGGCTGGGCGCGTACCTGCGGGACTTCCGGGCACTGCTGTCGGCCCACGACCTCCGAGGCACGCCGTACGGCCACTTCGGCGACGGCTGTATCCACGTACGCATCGACTTCGACCTGGTGTCGGAGTCGGGGGTGGGCCGCTTCCGCCGCTTCTCGGAGGAGCTGGCGGAGCTGGTGGTCTCCCACGGGGGCTCCCTGTCGGGCGAGCACGGGGACGGCCAGGCGCGGGCGGAGCTGCTGCCGAGGATGTACGGAGAGGAGGCGGTCCGTCTCTTCGAGCGCGCGAAGCGCGTATGGGACCCGGACGATCTGCTCAACCCGGGCATGCTCGTACGCCCCGCCCCCCTCGACTCGAACCTCCGCTTCGCGGTCCTGCCCCGCGAGCCGGTGGACGTCGCCTTCGGCTACCCGGAGGACGGCGGCGACTTCTCGGCGGCGGTACGACGCTGCGTGGGCGTGGCCAAGTGCCGCACCACGTCCGCCGGCTCCGGCCCGGGCTCGGGCTCGGGCGTCATGTGTCCGTCCTTCCGCGCGACGGGGGAGGAGGAGCACTCCACACGCGGGCGGGCGCGGCTGCTGCACGAGATGCTGGCGGGCGAGGTGGTGACGGACGGCTGGCGCTCGACGGAGGTCCGCGACGCCCTCGACCTCTGCCTCTCCTGCAAGGGCTGCCGCTCGGACTGCCCGGTGGGCGTGGACATGGCCACGTACAAGGCGGAGTTCCTGCACCACCACTACGCGGGCCGCCGCCGCCCGGCGGCGCACTACGCGCTGGGGTGGCTGCCGGTGTGGCTGCGCCTGGTGGCCCGCACCCGGACGGCGTGGCTGGTCAACTGCCTCGCTGCCGTAGGGCCGTTGGCGCGGGCGGGGAAACGGCTGTCCGGGATCGCGGCGGAGCGGCAGCTTCCGCGGCTGGCCCGGGAGCCGTTCAGCCGGTGGTGGCGCAAGAGGTTCAGGGAACGGACGCGGCAAGCGGTGTCGGCGGTGCGGACACAGCGGGAGAAGGGGTGGGTTGAGGACGGTACGGGGCTCGGAGGCGGGGGCGGCGCGCTGTTCGACGCGCCCGGCTCGTCCTTCGGACTCGGCGAGCCCCGGGGCCGGGAGCCGGTGTACCTCTGGCCGGACACCTTCACCGAGTACCTGTCGCCGTCCGTGGGCCAGGCTGCCGTGCGGGTACTGGAGGCGGCGGGGATCGTCGTGGTCCTGCCGCCCACGAGGAGGACGAAGGTCAGGAGGACGAAGGTCAGGAGGTCGCCCGAGGGCGACGTCATGCCGATGGGCATGAACGCGCTCACGCTCCGCCGCTCCCGGGTCTGCTGCGGACTGACGTACGTCTCGACGGGCCAGCTGGACCGCGCCCGCACGGTGCTGCGGCGCACTCTGGACCTGCTGCAACCTGTCCTCGACCCGCTCCCCGGCCTGCTCGATCCGGAGCTCGCCCCGGAGGTCCCGCCCATCGTGGTCCTGGAACCGAGCTGCGCCGCCGCCCTGCGCACGGACCTGCCGGAACTGCTCCATGACGACCCGCGCGCCCGGCGGCTCGCCGATGCGGTGGTGACCTTCGCCGAGGCACTGGAGCGCTACGCCCCGCACTGGACTCCTCCCGAGCTGAACCGCCCGGTCGTCGGCCAGACCCACTGCCACCAGCACGCGGTCCTGGGCGACACGGCGGACCGCCGGCTGCGCGAGGCAGCGGGCCTGAAGGGCGACCTGGCGGGCGGCTGCTGCGGCCTCGCGGGCAACTTCGGCTTCGAGAAGGGGCACTTCGAGGTGTCGGTGGCGTGCGCGGAGGAGCAACTGCTGCCGGCGGTACGGGCGGCGACGGAGGGATCGCAGGGCACGCAGGGCACGCAGGGCATGCAGGGCACGGAGGGATCGCAAGGATCGCAGAGCACAGAGGCCACGGAGGGCGCGGAGGCCACGGTGATCCTGGCGGACGGCTACTCGTGCCGTACGCAGCTGGAGCAGCTGGCGGGACGGAGGGCCCGTCATCTGGCCGAGGTGCTGGCGGAGGGGCTGGGAGAGCGGCCCGGAAGTGACGGCGGCCCCTTGAACCGGGGAACCGGGCCCTCCTGAAGGCGGGCCGGAGCGGCACCGCGCGGCAACCGTCCGCCCCCGTCCGCCGTCCCTACGCTGACGAACCGGCCGTACGCAGCGTGACCACCCCCCAAGG
>NZ_VJZE01000490.1 GCF_009377205.1 Streptomyces phyllanthi | reverse complement strand
CTCCATGCCCGTCCGCCCCCGGAGCCCCGTGCAGTGCCGCGTGCCGCAGGACCACCGAGCCGCCCATCGAGAAGCCGACGGTGGCCACGCGCGTGTGGCCCAGCTCGCGTGCCCAGGCCACCGCGGCCGCCAGGTCGAGCACCTCGCGGTCGCCGACCGTCGAGAGACCTCCCGAGGCCCCGTGCCCGCGGAAGGAGAAGGTCACCACGGCTCCGTACCGCGCGAACGCGCGCGCCACCCGCCGTACGTGCGGACGCTCCAGATCCCCCGTGAAGCCGTGCGCGACGACGAACACCAGGCCACGGGAGGGTGGCGTCCCGGTGACGTCCCCGTCGTCGTATACGACCGCACCCGGTTCGTATACGGAATCGATCGGCACGCCGTCGAGCGTGCGCAGAAACCTCCTCAGAGGGGTGCGACGGCCCGTTCCAGGGTCCGGAAAGAACGCGGAACGCGTCACATGACCTGCCCGACCAGTGCTCATGTGGGCTATTCTGCTGGGCAGAGGACTCGGGCAGCGTTGCCCCCGAGTCCTTTTGTGCTATCGGGAAGGTTTGTATACGTCGCGGGAAACCGCAGGTGTACGGCCCCTTCGATCGCATACGCGGGTCCCCGGGGGCGAGGGATTCGCACCATAAGCAGTGCCGCAGACTCCCCCACTGCCTTGACGGCGCGGGAGGTACCCCCATCGCAGGGACCGAGGAGGAACCAAGACGATATGGGCGAGCGAACCGTGCACGAATCGACGACGACCCCCGAATCGACGACGACCCCGGCGGGAGGAGTTCGATGAGCTCTCTGCTGCTCCTGACCAACGCCCTCCAGCCGTCCACGGAGGTGCTCCCCGCGCTTGGCCTGCTCCTGCACAACGTGCGGGTGGCCCCGGCCGAAGGCCCCGCTCTCGTCGACACCCCCGGTGCCGACGTCATCCTGATCGACGGACGCCGCGACCTCCCGCAGGTGCGGAGCCTGTGCCAGCTGCTGCGTTCGACCGGGCCCGGCTGTCCCCTCATCCTCGTCGTCACCGAGGGCGGTCTCGCGGCCGTCACCGCCGACTGGGGCATCGACGACGTGCTGCTCGACACCGCCGGTCCGGCGGAGGTCGAGGCGCGGCTGCGGCTCGCCATGGGACGCCAGCAGATCGTCAACGACGACTCCCCGATGGAGATCCGCAACGGCGACCTGTCCGTGGACGAGGCGACGTACAGCGCCAAGCTCAAGGGGCGCGTGCTCGACCTCACCTTCAAGGAGTTCGAGCTCCTGAAGTACCTCGCCCAGCACCCGGGCCGCGTCTTCACGCGCGCGCAGCTGCTGCAGGAGGTCTGGGGGTACGACTACTTCGGCGGTACGCGGACCGTCGACGTGCACGTTCGACGGCTGCGCGCGAAGCTCGGACCGGAGCACGAGTCGCTGATCGGGACCGTCCGGAACGTCGGTTATCGATTCGTTACGCCGGAAAAGGCGGACCGCGTCACGGACGAGGCGAAGGCCAAGGCCGCTCGGCCAAAGCCGGAAGATGCGGGCGAGACGGCGCACTTGGACGCCGCCGAGGTGGCCGCGGAGGCCTAGCGGAGGCCGGCTCGGGCACGGGCGTACCCAGCGGTACACAGCCGCCTCACAGGTGGGCTGCCGTACGCCCTGCCCAGAGCGTTGCAATCCGCGTAGACTCCGCGCGTGGCCAAGGTGACTCGGGATGATGTGGCGCGGCTGGCGGGGACATCCACCGCCGTCGTCAGCTACGTCATCAACAACGGACCCCGGCCGGTCGCCCCGGCCACGCGCGAGCGTGTCCTCGCCGCGATCAAGGAGCTGGGGTACCGGCCCGACCGGGTGGCCCAGGCGATGGCGTCGCGGAAGACCGAGCTCATAGGCCTGATCGTGCCGGACGCGCGCCAGCCGTTCTTCGGCGAGATGGCGCACGCGGTCGAACAGGCGGCCGCCGAGCGCGGCAAGATGGTCCTCGTCGGCAACTCCGACTACGTCGCGGAGCGCGAGGTCCACTATCTGCGGGCCTTCCTCGGGATGCGGGTCTCCGGGCTGATCCTCGTCAGCCACGCGCTCAACGACAACGCGGCCGCCGAGATAGAGGCGTGGGACGCCCGTGTGGTGCTGCTGCACGAGCGGCCCGAGGCGATCGACGACGTCGCGGTCGTGACCGATGACCTGGGCGGCGCCCAGCTTGCCGTACGCCACCTCCTGGAGCACGGCTCCGAGTACGTGGCCTGTATGGGTGGCATCGCGGAGACCCCGCTGGTCGGCGACCCCGTCTCCGACCACGTCGAGGGATGGCGGCGGGCGATGCAGGAGGCGGGGATCCCCACGGAGGGCCGGCTCTTCGAGGCACCGTACAACCGCTACGACGCGTATGAGATCGCCCTGGAGCTGCTCGCCGGGCCGGACCGGCCGCCCGCGATCTTCTGTTCCACCGACGACCAGGCGATCGGGGTGCTGCGGGCCGCGCGTGAGCTGCGGATCGATGTGCCGGGGGAGCTGGCGGTGGCCGGCTTCGACGACGTGAAGGAAGCGGCGCTGACCGATCCGCCGCTCACGACGGTGGCGACGGATCGTACGGGGATGGCCCGGGCCGCGGTCGATCTCGTGCTGGACGACGGGCTGCGGGTGGCGGGGTCCCGGCGTGAGCGGGTGAAGCTGTTTCCGTCGCGGCTGGTCGCACGGCGGTCCTGTGGGTGTGAGTAACCCCTGAGGGTGTGAGTGGCTCCGCTCGCCCCCTTTGCCGCGCCCCCTTTGCCGCGCCCCCTTGTGCCGCGCGTCCTTATGCCGGGCGAACGAGGTTCTGCCGGGGTTCTCAGGGAGCACTCAGGGACCTCTCATGGAGGGGGGACAAGCTCTGAGACATGACCGAGAGCATCCGCCGCAGCGGCGAGTACGAGAACCCCCAGGGTCACGGACACCAGCCCGCGTACCCCCAGCAGCAGAACGCCTCTTCCCCCGTGAACCCGGAGTGGCCGCCTCCGCCGGCGCACAGCCCGCAGTCGGCGTACGAGCCGCAGGCCGCTTACGCCGGGTACGCGTCCGGTGCCGCGCACCAGGAGCCCCCGGCAGCCACCGCGCCCACGGCCACCGCGCCCACGGCCACGGCCACCCCGCTCCTCACCGAGCCCGTCTCCTCGGCCTCCGCTCCCAGGAAGCGCGCCCGTGGCCCGATCGCCCTGCTGGCCGCCGTGGCGATCGTCGCCGCGGCGATAGGCGGCGGCACCGCGTACGGCATCCAGGAGCTGACCGGCAAGGACACCACGGTCTCCGGCGCCACCAGCACGAGCGTGGTGCCGACCGCCCAGAAGGGCACCGTCGCCGGAGTCGCGAAGGCCGTCAGCCCGAGCGTCGTGGAGATCAGCGCCACCTCGAACGCCGGTGAGTCCACCGGTTCCGGCGTGATCATCACCAGCGACGGCGAGATCATCACGAACAACCACGTCATCTCCGGCGCCTCGTCGATCAAGGTGACGACGAGCAACGGCAAGGAGTACACCGCCCAGGTCGTCGGCACCGACAGCAAGAAGGACCTCGCGCTGATCAAGCTGGAGGACGCCTCCGGTCTGAAGGCCGCGACGCTCGGCGACTCGGACAACGTCCAGGTCGGTGACCAGGTCGTGGCGATCGGTTCCCCCGAGGGCCTGACCGGCACGGTCACCAGCGGCATCGTCTCCGCCCTGGACCGTGACGTGACGGTCTCCACGGACGAGGGCCAGCAGCAACAGCAGCCGGGCGGCGGGTGGCCGTTCGAGTTCGGCGGCCAGCAGTTCAACGGCGACACCGGCAACTCGACCACCACGTACAAGGCGCTCCAGACCGACGCGTCGGTGAATCCGGGCAACTCCGGCGGCGCGCTGATCGACATGAACGGCAACATCATCGGCATCAACTCCGCGATGTACTCGTCGGCTTCGTCCTCGGGTGACGCCGGCAGCGTCGGCCTCGGCTTCGCCATCCCGATCAACACCGTCAAGTCCGACCTGAGCACGCTGCGCGCGGGCGGTTCCGACAACTGAGCCGCCCCGCGGGGCGAAGAACCCAGGAGTTCGACATGATCAAGCAGGTCAAGCAGGTGCAGCAGATCAAGCAGGTGCTGCAGGTCGCGCACGAGCGGGGCGGCGACGCGTACGGCGGCCCGGCCGCCCTCGGCCTGGCCCTGGCCGTGGCGTACGAGCTGCACCCGCCGGTGCCGCGCGCCCCCGAGGTGGCGGCAGCCCCCGCGGAGGCCCGCGCCCGGGCCCGCCGGAACACCACCGCCCGTATCCACCGCCGTACCGTCCGAGGCTGATCCTCTCTACTCCACGGACATCGAACGTGCGAGGCTGAAGCGCCCGACACGTCCCACCGCACCCGAGGAACCCCACCATGAGCCCCGCCGAAGGCGACCGTGAACCCCAGCGCATCCTGATCGTCGACGACGAGCCGGCGGTACGCGAAGCACTCCAGCGCAGTCTGGCCTTCGAGGGGTACGACACCGAGACGGCCGTGGACGGCGCGGACGCCCTGGAGAAGGCGACCCTGTACAAGCCCGACCTGGTGGTCCTGGACATCCAGATGCCGCGGATGGACGGTCTGACCGCCGCCCGCCGGATCCGTGGCGCGGGCGAGACCACGCCCATCCTGATGCTGACGGCCCGCGACACGGTCGGCGACCGGGTCACCGGGCTCGACGCGGGCGCCGACGACTACCTGGTCAAGCCGTTCGAGCTGGACGAGCTCTTCGCCCGTATCCGCGCCCTCCTGCGCCGCAGCTCGTACGCGGCGGCCACGCTGGGCGCGGCACCCCAGGACGACGCGCTCACCTTCGGGGACCTGCGGATGAACCTCGCGACCCGTGAGGTCACCCGCGGGGACCGCGCCGTCGAGCTGACCCGTACGGAGTTCACGCTCCTGGAGATGTTCATGGCCCATCCGCGCCAGGTGCTCACCCGTGAGCAGATCCTGAAGGCCGTCTGGGGCTTCGACTTCGAGCCGAGCTCGAACTCCCTGGACGTCTACGTCATGTACCTCCGCCGCAAGACGGAGGCGGGCGGCGAGCCCCGTCTCGTGCACACCGTGCGCGGGGTGGGCTATGTGCTGCGGTCGGGTGGGGCGGAGTGAAGAAGCAGCTCGCCCGCCGGTACCGCTCCCTGCCCCTGCGGGCCCGTCTGTCGCTGCTGGTCGCGGCGGCGGTGGCGTTCGCGGTGGCGGCGGTGTCGGTGAGCTGTTGGTTCGTGGTGCAGCGGAAGCTGTACGCCGAGGTGGACGGCGATCTGGAGAGAACCGCGCGCAGGCTGCCGGAGCTCAGCGACGTCAACGCCCTCCTCGCCACGTGCCCCCGGGAACCGGAGTCCCAGTCCAGCTCCGACGGTTCCCACTTCGGACCGCCCAAGTTCCTGTACTCCGCGGTGGTCGACGCGGACGGCAGCGCCTGTGTCTTCTCGAACTCCGCGGGTGTGGTGAGGATCGCCGACAGGGACCGGGAGCCGGCCGAGACCGCGCAGTACGGCAAGTACTTCATCCGCGACGGGACGGACAGCGACGGCGATTCGGTACGGGTGCTGGCCACCTCGCTGGTGGCCACCGACGACCTGGGGAATCCGATGCCGGTCGACGGGCACGCCCTCGTCATCGCCATGCCTCTCCAGAACACCGAGAGCACCCTCAACGACCTCGCCCTGCTGCTCCTCTTCGTCTCCGGCATAGGAGTCGTCGGCGCCGGTGCCGCAGGCCTGGCCGTGGCCCGCGCGGCCCTGCGTCCCGTCGACAAGCTCACCGACGCCGCCGAGCACATCGCCCGCACCGAGGACCTGACCATCCGCATCCCCGTGGAGGACGACGCCGAGGACGAGATCGCGCGACTGTCCCGCTCGTTCAACTCGATGACCGGCGCGCTCGCGAACTCCCGTGAACTGCAACAGCAGCTGATCGCGGACGCGGGCCACGAACTCCGTACGCCGCTCACGTCCCTCCGTACGAACATCGAGCTCCTCACCCGCAGTGAGGAGACGGGCCGCCCGATCCCCGCCGAGGACCGCAAGGCGCTGCTGACCTCCGTGAAGGCGCAGATGTCGGAACTGGCCTCCCTGATAGGCGATCTGCAGGAGCTGTCCCGCTCGGACAACGCCCAGCAGGGCGAACGCGTCCAGGTGGTGGACTTCCAGGACACGGTGGAGTCGGCCCTGCGCCGCGCCCGCCTGCGCGGTCCGGAACTGACGATCACGGCGGACCTCGCCCCCTGGTACGTACGGGCGGAACCGACCGCCCTGGAGCGGGCCATCGTCAACATCCTCGACAACGCGGTGAAGTTCAGCCCCGAGGCCGGCACGATCGAGGTGACGCTGGAGGGCGGCGTCCTCACCGTGCGGGACCACGGCCCCGGCATCCCCGCCGACGAACTCCCCCACGTCTTCGACCGCTTCTGGCGCTCCCCGAGCGCCCGCGCCCTCCCGGGCTCGGGCCTCGGCCTGTCGATCGTCGCCCGCACGGTCCGGCAGACGGGCGGCGAGGTCACCCTCACCCGAGCGGAGGGCGGCGGCACGCTGGCGACGGTACGTCTGCCGGGGGCTACGACGCCTCCGCCGGAGGTGCCGTAGCCGTACGGACCGCTGCCGGAGGGGCCGCTGCG
>NZ_VJZE01000048.1 GCF_009377205.1 Streptomyces phyllanthi | reverse complement strand
GGCCGTGGTTACCGAGGGCGGCAGCCGCCGGGGTGGGCGCGCTGGCCGTCGTGGGAGTGGTCACCGCCGGTCCGCTGGTCCCCCTCCCGGCCGTCCTCGCCGTGTCCGCGGTTGTCGTCCTCGTCGTACTCCCCGAGCGCACCCGGGCCTGGACAGCGGCTCTGGCCGCACTCGCCGCACTGGTCTCGGCCGGGGTGACCCCGGTGCTGCTCGCCGGCGGCGGGGTGACGACCCCGATCGCCGTATGGGGCGTGGGCGAGGCCGGGGCGTTACTGGCACTGACCGTGCTGGTGGCCAGGCGGGCGGCGGCGCTCGGGCGGGCCGCGGTCGCCATCGCGGTGATCTGTCTGGCCGAGGCCGGGCTGATGGTACGGGTCGTGTGGCCCGAGTCGATGTCCAACATGCTCTTGACGACGGCGTACTGGTCGCTGGGTGCGGGCGTCGCCGTTGCCGTGGGCCTGCATCTGCGCTCGGTGGACGAGGCATGGGCGCGCTCCGTCGCGGCGGCCCGCCGGACCCAGCGGCTGGAACTCGCCCGGGACCTGCACGACTTCGTCGCCCATGACGTCACCGGCATGGTGGTCCAGGCGCAGGCCGCCGCCCATGTGCTGGCCGGGCAGCCCGAGGTGGGTGCGGCCCTGAAACGCATCGAGGAGGCGGGGCAGAGAGCCCTCGCCTCGATGGACCGAACGGTGCACATGCTGCGGGACACGGACGGCGAACCGGCCGCCGGCCCCGTTCCGCCCCGCGTGCCCACGCTGGCCGACCTTCCCGCCCTGGTCGGTCACTTCGCGGCCATGGGCCCCTCGAACCCCCGCCTGAGCGTCGACCACCAGGCGGCGGCAGCGTCGGGACGGGAGACTGCCACCACCGCCTACCGGGTGGTGACCGAAGCCCTGACCAACATCCGACGGCACGCCCCCACGGCCGCCCGGATCGAGATCAGCATCGGTTGCGATGACGGCCCGGGCGCCCCGGGCCCCCCGCACGACGGCGGCACCGGCTCATGCCTGGTGGTCGTCGTCGCCAACGACCGTGCCCCGGCGGGCCGTCCGGACGCGGCCCCCGCCTACCCCGTCGGCGGTGCACACCGCCGCCACGGCCTCGGCCTCATCGGCCTGGCCGAACGAGTGGAAGCGCTCGGCGGCACTCTCACGGCGGGCCCCGCCGCCCCGGGCACCTGGCAGGTCACGGCCGTCCTGCCGATGTCTCCCTCGGCGCGGATGCCCGCAGGAGCGACGTCGGCGACGACATCGGAGGAACCATGGCCACCACGGACACGATGACCACGGCGCCCATCCGGATCCTGGTGGCGGACGACCAGCGCGACATCCGGACCGGCTTCCGGATGATCCTGGACGCGCAACCCGACATGCGCACCGTGGGAGAGGCCGCCGACGGTGCCACGGCCATCGACTGCGCCCGTCGGCTCCGTCCCGACGTCGTCCTGGCCGACATCCGCATGCCCGGACCGGACGGCCTGGAGGTCACCCGCCTGCTGGCCGGACCCGACACGGCGGAACCGACCAGGGTCATCGTCGTCACCACCTTCGACCTCGACGAGTACGTCTACACGGCGCTGGCCAACGGCGCCTGCGGGTTCCTGCTCAAACGTTCCGGACCCGCCCTGCTCACCGAAGCGGTCCGCGCCGCCATGGCAGGCGACGTCCTCATCAGCCCGTCCATCACCGTACGACTGCTGCGCCACCTGGCCCCGCGCTCCAGCGACCACCACCGGGGCTCGACGGAGCCCCTCACCGACAGGGAAGCCGAGGTCGCGCGACTCGTGGCCCAAGGACGGACCAACGCGGAGATCGGCACCGCACTCTTCATCACCGCCGGCACCGCCAAGACCCATGTGGCCAACATCCAGCGCAAACTCGGCGCACGCAATCGCGTCGGCATCGCGGCCTGGGTGTGGCGCAACAGCCAGACACGGCCGTAGCGCATGGGTGGGGCAGGCGGCTCCCCACCCTGCCCGAACAGCACGCACGGCGCCGGGCCGCGCCATTCGATCACCCGGCCCGGGAACACGAGTGAGGGGTCAGCTTGCGGCCGGAAGGCCGCCCCGGAGCGCGTGGCTGCGGCCCTCATCCCGTCACGGTGGCGTCATCTGTCCCGCGGCCGGTCGACACAGAGCGCCCAGATGATGAAGCCGTAGACCGCGATCAGGACGACCGACCACACGGGGTAGTACGGCAGGGACAGGAAGCTGGCGATCAGCAGCAGGCCCGCCAGCAACACCCCGACGAAACGCGCCCAGGGGCGGGCCTTGAAGAGGCTCATGCCGACCAGGACGGCCAGGGCTCCGAGGATCAGATGGATCCATCCCCAGCCGGTCGTGTCGAACTTGAACACGTAGTTCGGCGTGCTGACGATGATGTCGTCGTCCGCGATGGCCATGATGCCGCGGAACACGTCGAGAATGCCGCCGATGACCAGCATGGTCGCGCCGAATGCCACCAGGCCGGTGGCGAACGCGGGTCGCTGGGGGCGTCGGTATGTCGCCTGAGCCATGACGTCTTCCTTGTCCGTTGCGCGCGGGTTGTCGGCGGGTTGTCTGACGGTCGGATCGGATGAGGACGGCAGCGGAAGCGCCGCGATCAGGGTTCTCGATGCTCTCGCGCCTGATCCAGTTCTTGAGCGCGGCGGCGGCCAGCAGAGCGACGAGTACGTACTGGATGATCCGGCCGGCGGACACGCGGACACGGTGACGGCGAGCGGAAGGATCTTCAGGCCGTCCGCGGCTCGTGGTCACTCACCGAGGATCCTGCGCTTCTGGTCCTCGAACTCGGTGTACGTCAGCACGCCCTGTGCCTTCAGTTCGCCCAGCTCCTTCAGCAGAGCGATCTTGTCCTGCGGTGACGCCGACAACTGCTGCGGCGCTCCGGTCCTCGGTACGTCCTGCTGTGCCCACCGGCCCGCCTGCCGCCGGGACACACGGTTCGACACCGCCGTCGCCGTGCCCGCGACGGCGGCGGTGCGGGCGACGCCTCGAAGGAGACCTGGCATGGTCGGCACCTCCCTGTGCTCTGCGTACGGTCACTGCCTGGCGCCCGCGCCCGCGGCCTCCAGCGAGTCGAGGGCCGCGACGACGTCCGGTACGGGGATCCTTCCGGCGGCCACCAGCCGGGCGCCGCTGCGCCTCATGGCACGGGCGAGCGGTGCGGCCCAGACGTTCTCGTACATCACGATGACCGCCGTACTGCCCGGGCCGAGCACCGTTCCGGCCTCGTCGATGTCGTCCTGACCCAGCAGTCCCGACGAGGCTCCCTCGAACACCGCGAGCTCCGGGGCTCCCTCTCGGGTGACATCGGAGAGTTCGACCGCCACGACGGAACCGTCGAGGTCCTTGCGGACGAAGACCAGGTCGAGAATGCGGATCAGGCCCCGGTCGACCAGGTCGACGAGAAACGGAAAGGCCTCTCCGGTGGGACGGGTGCCCGGATACTCGACCACCAGGTAGTCGATGGGGCCCACGTCCTCGAATTCGCCGAATTCGTCGAGTTCGTCTTTTTCGTCACTCACAGCAACTCCTCATGCAGAGAAGCCCCTCACCCAGTGGACCACCCGTCCCGGTGATCCGCATGTCGGCCGGGGCGTCCCCGTCCCCGGACCCTGCCGGCCCCCGGCAGGGTCCGGAACGGCACCGGATCGTGGCCATGCGCCGCCCTCATGCCCTGGCTAGGGTTGAACAGGAAGGTAGAACGCCAGAACGCGTCGCCGGAGGGTTCCCGGGTCGGCGGCGAGGCGATGGAACGGATGGCAACCATGACCGCATCGACTGTCAGCGCCCAGGATGCCCGCCCCGTCCAGTCAGGTGCCCCCGGCGCGGACACGCGGACGGCCGGCGCGGCCGCCGACCGCGCTGTCGGACACCACGCCGTACATCTCGATGCGTTCGGCACACGTCTTGAACTGCCCCCGCCCGAGCAGCTCGCCTTTCTCGGCGGCGTGGGCGCACTGGTCTGCCTGGAGATCCTCGAATGGCCGGTGGCGCTGGTGCTGGCGGTCGGACACCAGCTGGCCCACAGTCATCACGGCCGGGTGCTGCGGGAGTTCGGGGAGGCCTTGGAGGAGGCCTGAGGCCGTCCGGTCCTCGGTCTGAGGCCGTCCGGTCCTCGGTCAGCGGCAGTGGGGTTTCCGCCCCGAGGCCGGTGATGCTCTCTGCCCTCAGGTGGAGCCGGTGATCATGCTCTGGGCCGATGCTCTGCCCGCGCTGTGCCGGGATGCTGGTCCCCATGACGACAGCGCCCCTGCTCGATCCACTCCCCTATCACCGCATGGCCCGTTACACGGACCGTCTCGCCTGGTGGCGGCCGGTGCTGGGCACACTGCTGGTCGGCGGCGGCTGGTTCATGACGATCCTTGTCCTGGGCCTCGTCGCCTACGGAGTGGGGGACGCGGCCGGATACCCGGAACTGCCCGACGGCAGCATCGACTTCGGTCCGACCACGAACACCGCACTGGAACTGGCGACCATAGCCATCGCCCTGCCGCTGGTGCTGCTGGCCGTGCGCTGGACGGGCAGGCGTCCGGCGGGCACGGTCTCGTCGGTCACCGGGCGGCTGCGGGTCCGCTGGCTGGTGTGGTGTCTGCTGGCCGCGGTACCGGCCATCGCCCTGCTGATGGGGGCCCTGTTGTTCCTGCCCGGCCAGGAGCCGGACCCGGCCGCTCCCGCCGTATGGGTGGGCCGGCGCACGTTCGCGTCGGCCATGGCCGTGCTCGTGGTGCTCGTCCCGTTCCAGGCCGCGGCGGAGGAGTACGTGTTCCGTGGCTGGCTGACACAGGCGGCGGGCGCGTTCCTCCGGTCGCCGTGGATCGCGGCGCTGCCGCAGTCGCTGCTGTTCGCGGCCGCTCACGGCTGGGGCACGGTGTGGGGCTTCATCGACCTGGCGGTCTTCGGCCTGGCGACGGGATGGCTGGCGGTCCGCACCGGCGGGCTGGAGGCGGGCATCGCACTGCACGTGGTGAACAACCTGACGGCCTTCGGCTTCGCCGCCGCCGTCGTGGACGGCCTGTCGTCCGACGAGACCTCGGCCGACGCGCCCTGGCAGCAGGCGGTCATCAGCATCACGGTGACCGTGATCTACACCGCGATGGTGCTGTGGCTCGCCCGGCGCCACCGCCCGGTGAGCCTCTCCCCCTCGCTGCCCCTGCCCGCCCCGTGGCAGTCACCCGCGTACGGCGCCCCGACCGGGCACGGCCCGTCTCCGTACGGCGTCTCCCACCAGTACGTCGCCCGGGGCCCGTACGACGCCCCCTTCCCGTACGGCGCGTCGCATCCGTACGGCGCACCGCCCCCACCGGACGGTCACATCTCCGGTGCGAACGGCCATGATTCCCCTGCCCAGCCGCCGCCTGCCGAGCCCGGAGCGTCCGACTCCCGCCCGCACTGACGCGCCCGCCCTGCCCGTGGGGAGCCGCCGGAGAGACGGCCGACGCCAGGGCCCGGACCCTGGCTGTCGGTGCCGCGTGCTTGGATGCCCCTCATGCAGGACTCAGCACGCATGTGGATCACGGCGGTTCCCCCGTTCGGCCCGGACGATGCCGGAGTGCTCCTCGCCGTCGACGTCACGTCCGGTGACCCCGGTGAGCGCATGGTCTCCATGCTGCTGAACCGAGGGCACGAGGGCGCGGAGGGTGTGTTCCACCTGCTGCCGTTCGACCTCTCGGCCCGCTACCGGCGCAACGGCGACCGGCTCGCCGTCAGCGTCACGGCCTCCCGGGAGATACTCGCCCACGATCTGGCCGACCGGCCGGACGACTTGGGCGAGCACCTCGCCGGTCTTCCTCACGATGCCGGGGACGACGACCGGGTCACCCTGCTGTGCCGCGAGATCGCGACCGACTTCGTCCCCGCCGAGAGGGACGGCGCGAAGCAGGCGGTGCTGCTCATCGACCACGTCGGTCCGGCTTCCCTCGGGGAGTTGTTCTCCCGGTTCGGCGAGGGTGAGGCGAGCATCGCGGTCCTCCACGCCGACTGAGCCGGTTCACCGGTCCTCACCCGAGGCGGTGACGTCACGGGGACAGGCCAGCGGCTGGAAGGTGCGCCGGAAGTAGAGCAGGGGCCGGTCGTCCAGGAGGGTGACGTCCTGGACTCGGGCGACCAGGATGCTGTGGTCCCCGCCGTGGTAGCGGGCGTGGGCCGCGCACGTCAGGGTGACCGGGGCGTCCGGGAGGACCGGGACCCCCCGGTCGTCGGGGGTGAACTCGCCTCCGGCGAACTTGTCGGCGCCGCTGGTGGCGAACCTGGTCACCAGGGCGAGATGGCGCGGGGCCACGATCTGGATCGACCAGTCGTCGCTCTGGTAGAAGGCCGGATGGCAGCGGGCGGTCCTGGCGAGGCAGACCAGGACAAGGGGCGGGTCGAGCGACAGCGAGCAGAACGAACTGGCGGTGAACCCCCACGGCCGTCCCGACCGGTCCGCGGTGGTCATGATCGTGACGCCGGAGGGAAAAGCCGCCATGGCGTCACGGAATCGAGGGGAAAGGTCGAGCTCGCAGTGCGTGGACTCGGTCATGTCGCCGCCCCTTCCGGTCGTGGCGGTTCGTGGGTTCGAAGCGGTGGCCGCTGCCCGGGTTGTCGCCGTACCTGCGGCACAGCGTGCGCCGGGGCTCTCACACATGTCCCAACGCCGTCTCAACCGCCCGTCAACGCGCCGTGTTGAGCTGACGTTGTGACCGGCGTTACGTCCGGCCGAGAGTCGGGGTTCAGCCTGGACCGCGTCGGTTCACGAGCACCCCTGAGGAGGCGGTCAGATGTCGGCGATCACATACGACGTCAAGACCAACGGCAAGGTCCAGCCGACCGAGAAGGAACAGGCGGATCTCACTCGTGCGTTCGAGAACACCCCGCCGGTGTTCCAGTTGCTGTCCCAGCTGAGGACCCGCCGGTTCGGTCGCGGCTTCACCTACGAGACGGGCGAGGAGGAGATCCACCCGGCCACCGGGCTGCCCCAGCTCCTTCCCGAAGGCGAGTTCAAGTACAAGTCCCAGGCCGAGCCGGTCCCGTTGACGGAGGTGCAGGAGGCGCTGGTCCTCTGGGCGGCCGGCGGCCCGAACGGCCAGATCGTCATGGACCTTCCGTGCGGGGTCGACATGGCGACGTTCCTGTGCGTCGCGGGCCGGACGATCCCCGGTCCCTGCAATGACTCGCAGGTGCACTTCTTCCTGGTCAACGATCGCGGAACGTTCTTCTGGAAGCCCACCCGCAAGCGCGAGAAGCCCGTCGAGATCGAGGGCCCGGACGACTACTACAAGATCCTCCAGTGGTAC
This sequence comes from Streptomyces phyllanthi, assembly GCF_009377205.1. Classification (GTDB taxonomy): domain Bacteria; phylum Actinomycetota; class Actinomycetes; order Streptomycetales; family Streptomycetaceae; genus Streptomyces; species Streptomyces phyllanthi. The sequence continues at coordinate 26,703 of NZ_VJZE01000048.1, read as the reverse complement.
CGCGACGGGCTCGTCCAGCTCTCCGACCGGCGTATCGACCTGTCGTGGGGTGTACCGAACCGGCTGATGGGTGCCTGGCAGTGGAACTTCAACAAGCCCGGTACCTCGATCATCATCCCGGTCGGTGAGATAGCGCTCGAACAGATCAACCTGCTCCTCACCTTCTACGAGTGGGCCGGCTGGTACATCGTCGACGACGACGGCGAGCCCAATGTCGGTGCGGACTTCCTGCGCGAGCACCCCAATCTCACGCTCCCCTACCCGCACAAGAAGTTCGAGGAGCTGTGCCTGCAGGCGAGCGACTACGTCGTGGGGCACGCCATCGCGAACGCCAAGCTGGCCGCCGAGGCGCTCGGTCTCGGCTACTGGAACTTCTGCGGCTTCGCCGAGGACCTGGTGCTCGGCAGCCTCCCGGAGATCGCCAACGGGCTGGGCTTCGCGTTCAACGAGGTCAACGGCCAGCGGTACTCGATCGGCCGCGAGGACGTGTTCGAGAGCTGGGGCTACCCCGCGCCGTGGTGGGACAGCGTCGACGAGCTCGTCGACTCGGTGGTCGCCTACCGTTACGGCAAGAAGGGCGACTTCTTCGGCAAGGGCGGGGCATCGGGCTCCGACCTCGACGAACTCCCCTTCAAGCGGGAGCAGTTGGAGAGTTTCCGGGGCAACCCACGGCTGCGCTACGAGGACTGGACCATCGAGGCGGTCAAGCGCGACGTCCGGCACAACGTCGAGAAGTACGGCCGCTACCCGGTCAACTTCAGCCCGATGCAGTGCAACTTCATGATCCAGCTGCACAACGTGGACGCGGCCTACTACGACAGGTTCTACGTCCCGGGCTACATCACCGACCGCATCCGCAACCAGGACACGACCTGGCACTGAGCCGCCCACGCCGATGGGCGCGAACATCCCGGGAGTGAAGATGACGGTCAAAGTACAGGTACCGCACGGCATGGCGTGGTGCACCGGGGGGCGGCGGGTCGTCGACGGAGAGGGCGCGACCGTGGGCGAGCTGTGGAAGCGGCTGGCCGGCACCCATCCCGAGCTGATGTGGCGGCTGTCCACCGAGGAAGGTGATCCGGGCCGCTGGATCAGGATCGCCCTCGACGGCAGAAAGGTCCCGCAGGAGAACGCGACACAGGCACCCCTGGACGGCGTCACCATCGTCACGATCACGGTGATGGAGGCGGCCCCGGCCGCCGCGCCCATGGGAAGCAGGAACCCGTTCTGACTCATCGGCCGGCACGCGCGCCCCCTATCGCGTGTGCCGGCCGATGACATCACCCAGCTCGGCCAGCGTGTACGGCTTGCGGAGCAGATCCACGATCCCGGGCGGGTAGGGCACAGGGCGCGGTCCACCCGAGATCCCCACGACCGGCACCCCGAGGCGCTCCCAACCGCCGCCGGGCACCCCGAGGTGGACGACGGCCAGCTCCATCGCCCGGCCGCGGTCCGGCGCCGCCTCCACGTCCGGCACGGCGAACACCTCGTGCCCGAGTCTCGTCAACTGGCGTTCCAGCAGCTCACGCAGCCGGTCGTCGTCCTCGACGACGAGAATCCGAGCCACCCGGGTCACCCGGGCGCTATCCCCGGTGTTCCGGCAGAGCCGGCAGGTCGATCGAGAAACAGGAACCGCGGCCCGGGACGCTCCGGACGCACAGGCGTCCGCCCATTCCGCCGACCAGTTCCCGTGTGATCACCAGGCCGAGGCCGTGCTCGCGATCGCCACGGCGCGCGTTCAGCAGCTCCCTTGTCTCAGCGGCACTCAGCCCCGGTCCCCGGTCGTGACACGCGATCGTGACGGTGTCCGCCTGTCTGCTCACCCCGATGTTCACCTCGCTGTCCGGCCGGCTGCAATGGACGGCGTTGGTGAGGAGGTTGAGCACGGCCTGGCGCAGACGGAGTGGGTCCCCGCCGACCTCGTCCGCGGCCGTGCACCTGGTCGCCACGAGACGGACACGCGCCGCCCGGGCCAGTGGTGAGGCCAGCAGAACGGCCTGGGTGACCGCGGCGCCCGCCGACGTCCTCCCCCTCCCCGCACGGCACGCGACCGCGTCGTCCAGCAGGCCCGCCATATGCCGTCCGGCGGTCACCACTCCGCGCAGACAGTCGTCCCACGCCTCGCCCGCCTCCAGCATCTCGGCGAATCCGATGACGGCCTGGAGAGGCGTCCTCAGCTCGTGCGCCAACTCGGGTGTCAGCTCGGGCGTCGGCTCGGGCGTCGGCCGGTACGGGTTCGCCTCGGGTCCGGCGGAGGCGAGCAGCGCCGCCAGGTTGCGCAGGGCGTCCAGCATGACGTCCGCGTCGTGACGCTGCTGCGCGGAGAGTCCGGGCGACACCGCGAACAGCTCCGCGGTGCCGTAGAGGACGCTGAACTCGTTGGCCATCTCATGCAGCAACGGACGTACGTCCACGGTGGTTTGCGTCATGGAACCATGACACGAGACGGTTCCGGCCGTGGCTGTGCCAGATTGAGACAGTTCGCTTCTTCCGGAAACACCACCGCGCCGTATTGTTGACTTGCTCCTCCTGCAACGCGGCCCGCACCGCAAGGTGGTGGTGAGATGGAACGTGCCCACGTCGAGCGTGCCCGTGAGCGGTTCCTCAGCGGCGACAGCCCCGACGCCTCCGTGCGCACACAGATCCTCGCCTCGTGGCGCCGGTCGCTGACCGCCGGAGTCCCCGCCGAGCGGTTCGACATCCCCTACGAGCCGGATCTCGACTTCGACGGATCCCTCGCGACCTGCGCCGCGCCGGTGATGGAACGGCTGCAGGAACAGCTGTCGGGCATGGCCGTCGGCGTCGTGCTCACCGACGCCCACGGCCGGCTGCTGGACCGCAGGGTGGGAGAGAGCTGTCTACGGGGCAGACTCGACCAGATCTCGTTCGCGCCCGGCTTCAGCTACGCCGAGCAGCACGCGGGGACCAACGGTGTCGGGACGACACTGGAGAGCCGTTCGGCGACCCTCGTCGTCGGCGCCGAGCACTTCACGGATCCCCTGCGGCCGTTCGCCTGCGCCGGAGCGCCGATCCGCAACCCCCTGACCGGCAGGCTCGAAGGGATCATCGACATCACCTGCGGTGCCTCGGATGCCAACGACCTCATGCGCGTTCTGGCGGGCCAGGCCGCCCACGACGTCGAGCGGCTGCTCCTGGAGCGGGTCTGTGCCGGGCCCAGGGCTCTGATGGCGGAGTTCCAGGCCACCTGCGCGCGGTCGGCCAACCCGGTGCTGGCCGTGTCCGGCGACTTCGTCATGGCGAACCCGGCCGCTACCCGTCTGCCCGCGGCGGACCGGGAGCACATCGAGCACATCGCCGCGGACCTCGCCCGCGGCGCGCGCGGTGAGGCGCGGCTGCTGCTCAGCGTCGGGGAGACCAGGCTGCACTCCGTTCCCGTACGGTCCGGAAGGCGATCCCTCGGCGTGGTGCTGGAGGTGAGCTTTCCCAGGCCGGTACGGAAGGGAGAAGCCCGGAAGAGAGAAGCGCGGACAGGAGAAGCGCGGAGGGGAGAACAGCGCAGGGGTGAGATCGCGGCGGCCGCCTCGGAGCGCCCCTTCGCCGGTCTGGCCGGCACCGATCCGGCCTGGCTCAGCGCGTGCGGCGCGGTCCGCAGGGCGGCGGCGCGGCGGACGTCCACCCTGCTTCTCGGCGAACCCGGCGTCGGCAAGTACGCCGTCGTACGCGCCGCCCATCTCGACCGGCGCCCGAGCCGGCGGTTCACCGTGCTGGACTGCGCGCAGGCTCCCGACATCACGCGCGAAGCCCTGGACACGGCTCTGGCCGACTCGACCGGCACGGTAGTTCTGCGCCACCTGGAACGGGCCGACCGGGCAACCGTGGCGGCCATCCGCGCCGGACTCACGGGCGCCTCCCCGGAGCTCTGGCTCGTCGGCATGGTGACCGCCACGACGGTGGAGGACTCCGCCCCGGTGTACGACGTGCTCGACCTGTTCGACGCGTCGGTCACCCTGCTGCCGCTGCGTCACCGCCCCGGAGATCTGGGCGCGCTGGCCGAGGCGCTGCTGCGCGGGCTCGCGCCGGGCCGCCGCGTGCGCTGCTCGGCCGAGACGGCCCGGCTGCTCGCCGGCGGGCACTGGCCGGGCAACGTGACGGAACTCCAGTCCGTGCTGCGTGCCGCGCTCAGACGGCGTCCGGTCGGCGACATCGAGGCCGGGGACCTGCCCATGAGCTTCGTGTCGGGCACCAGCAGACGGCGGCTGTCCCGGCTGGAGGCCGCCGAGCGCGACCTGATCGTCAAGACCCTGTGGGAGACAAAGGGCAACCGGGTGAGGGCCGCCGCCGTACTCGGGATGAGCCGGGCCACGCTGTACCGGCGGATGAGCGCGTTCGGGATCGAGTTCGTCGGTCAGTATCCCCAGTAGGGACGGCCCCGTCGGTTCACACGGGGTGACCGACCCCGCGGGTCGGTCACCGTGCCTCTCCGAGAACCGGTACCCGTACCCCCGGCACATCCCCGTACAAGGTGGTCCGCCTGCGCACCGGACGCCCCACCGCCGCCGCCAGGGCCGCGAAGTCGGCGGGGGTGAGGCCCTGGCCGTGGGTGGCGCCCGCGGCCCGGCTGATGTTCTCGTCCATGAGCGTGCCGCCGAGGTCGTTGACACCGGCGGCGAGCAGCTGGCGGGCGCCGACCGGCCCCAGCTTCACCCAGGACGCCTGGATGTTGGGGATCGTGTCGCGGTAGGCGATCCGGGCGACGGCGTGCATGAGCACCGCCTCGCGCCAGGTGGGCCCTCTGCGCGCCGCGCGCTTGAGATGGACGGGCGCCGCCATGTGCACGAACGGCAGTGGCACGAACTCGGTGAAGCCTCCGGTCTCCCGCTGCAACGCGCGGGTCCGCAGGAGATGGCGGACCCAGTGTTCGGGGCGCTCGACCGAGCCGAACATGATGGTGACGTTGGAGCGCAGCCCGATCCGGTGCGCGGTGCGATGCACGTCGAGCCACTGCTCCGTGTCCAGCTTGTCGGGGCAGAGGACGGCACGGATCCCGTCGTCCAGGATCTCCGCGGCGGTCCCCGGGAGTGAGCTGAGCCCGGCCTCCCGGAGCCGGCGCAGATAGTCCTCGAGGGACTCCCCCAGCCTCCGGGCGCCCTCCCGTACCTCGAGCGCGGTGAAGCCGTGGATGTGGAGGTCGGGCAGGGCCTCGTGGATCGCCCGGGCGACCTCGACGTAGAAGTCCCCGTCGAACCTCGGGTGGATCCCGCCCTGCAGGCACACCTCGGTGGCCCCGAGTTCCCGGGCCTCGGTCGCGCGGGCGACGATCTCGTCGATCGTCAGGAGGTACGGCGTCCCGCGCAGGTTCAGGGACAGCGGCCCCTTGGAGAAAGCGCAGAACGTGCACCGGAACGTGCAGACGTTGGTGTAGTTGATGTTGCGGTTGGCCACGAACGTGACGTCCTCGCCGACGAGTTCGCGACGGATCCGGTCGGCCGCCTCCGCGACCGCGGCGACTTCGGGGCCACGCGCCGTGAAGAGCGTCAGCAGTTCGTCGTGGCCGGTCTCCTGTCCCGCCAGCACCCCGTCGAGCACCTCGCGGACCGCTCCCGAGGCGGCCGCCGGGCCGGGCAGGAGTACGACCGGGTCGGTGCCCGCGCCGGAGTACCAGGCCGAGGAGCGGCGGCCGATCTGGACGACCTCCGCGCCGGTGCCGACGTTGGCCGCGGCCTCGTACCGCTCGGGCCAGTGCGCGCCGGGGTCGTCGCGCCCCAGGAAGTCGGCGTCCGAGCGGTCGAGCACCGGGAAGCGCAGCCGTTCGTCGAGCCAGCGGTCGGCGGTGCGGGCGAACTCCGGGTGGACCGGCAGGCGGGGCGCCAGGACGTGGCCCGTCGCCTCCGTGGCTGCCCTGAGCACCCGGATCGCGGGCCAGGGGCGTTCCGGGTTGACGTGGTCGGCCGTCACCGGTGACACCCCGCCCCAGTCGTCGATGCCCGCGGCGATCAGCGTGCCGAGCCGTTCGGGGTCGGAGAGGTTGGGCGGTGCCTGGACGTGGATGTCCACCGGGAGGACGAGCCGCGCCAGCGCAACGGCCCGGATGTGCTCCTGTGGCGGGCAGGGCGGAGCGTCGCGCATCGCGGTGTGCGGCTTGGGGAGGAAGTTCTGGACGATGACCTCCTGCACATGGCCGTGTCGGGCATGCGAGGCGGCGATGGCGTGCAGCGCGGCGATCCGGTCCCGTTCGGTCTCGCCGATGCCGACGAGGATGCCGGTCGTGAACGGGATCCGCTGCCGGCCGGCTTCCTCCAGGGTCTCCAGTCGGCGGGCGGGCGCCTTGTCCGGTGCGCCGCGATGGGCGGGGAGGTCGGTCCGCAGTGACTCGATCATCATGCCCTGCGAGGCCGACACCCGTCGCAGGGTGGCGAGTTCGGACGCGGCGAGCGCTCCGGCGTTGGTGTGCGGCAGCAGCCCCGTCTCCGTGAGGACCAGCTCGCACATCGCCGCGAGGTAGTCCACGGTCGAGGCGTACCCGTGGTCCGCCAGCCATTCCCGCGCCCGCGGGTAGCGTGCCTCCGGCTTCTCGCCGAGCGTGAAGAGCGCCTCGTGACAGCCGGCTTCGGCTCCCCGGGACGCGATGTCCAGCACCTCCCCCGGCGACAGGTAGGGGGCGGGCAGGGTGCGCGGTGCGGTCGCGTACGTGCAGTAGCCGCACCGGTCGCGGCAGAGCCGGGTCAGCGGGACGAACACCTTCGGGGAGTACGTGATGCGGGTGCCGAAGGCGTCGTCGCGTCGTCGTCCGGCGGCGGCGACGAGGTCCGCCGTACTGCGCTGTGCGAGGTCGTCCACTTGTCGCTCCTGATCGTGGTCAGCTCATCCAGGCCGGCCGCTCGGTCAGCAGGCGGCGTCCGTTGGCGATGAAGAAGGCGCGGATGACGTTGCTGCGCCGCAACCGGGCGTTGGGCTCGTCGCCGAAGCTCGCGGCGAAGGCCTTGGCCTCGTCGGTGTAGAAGCCGCGCTTGCGGTACTTGCGGGTCTCCTCGTCGAAGATCTCCTCGATCATCGTGTCCGGGTCACGGTCCACGTACTCGGCGAACGACTGCAGCAGGTCCAGCCGTTCGTCGCGCTCCCGGGGTGTGAGGTCGGCGAGTGTGGCGGCGTACCGCTGGACGGATCGGTGAGCGACGAAGTCGGGACCGGGCACGATGCGACCTTTCCGGGTGGTCGGATGGGGAAGAGCCCTGGGACGGCCGAAGAGACGTCGGCCGTCCCGGGGAGTCAGTCCGGCAGACCGAACATCGCGGCGAGCGCCCGGACCTCCCTGCGCCGGTACGGGAGGGGGGCCTGCTCCTGGATCATTCCCTCGTCGATCAGTTCGGCGACGACCTCCGGGTCGCGGTGCAGGGAGTTGCCCCAGCGGCCGTCGAAGTAGAGCTCGTCGAAGCCGGGCCGGGGCCGCTGCCCGCCCGCCTCGGTGCCCTCGGCCGCGTAGCCGAGCAGCTGGATCTGGGCGACCGTGGCCGTGTCCGGGATGCCGAGCAGTTCGGCCATCTGCCCCCGCTTGCCGGTCAGGAGCTGGGTGCCGAGGCCCTCGTCCTGGGCGGCCAGCAGGGCGGCGCCGATGGCCATGCCCGTCTCGATGGCCGACAGCCACTCGGCGAACCGCCGTTCCCCGGCCATCACGTTGAAGTCGGGTGTCTTCAGGACGATCTCGTCGATGAACTGCTCGCTCCAGCCGTAACTGGAGGTCAGTGCCCCGGCGTCGATCAGGCCCTTCAGGTTGTCGCGCAGGTGCTCCCAGCCGGTCATGTCGATCGTCCAGTAGATGTGGACCGGTGCCTGGGAGGCCTGGGGCTGGTTGTAGAGCGCGTCGACGAGTCCGGCGAAGACGTCCTCGTCGGTCTCCTCGCGGTGCACGACGACCGCCTTGCGGATATGGCCCGCGTTGCCGTGGCAGGACTGGAGCCTGGCCGCCTCCAGGATCTTCTGGATCTTCTCGCGCTCGACCGGCTGCCAGGGCTTGTAGTAGCGGATCGAGCGGCGCCTGCCGACGGCCTCCTTGAACGTCAGGCCCAGGGACGACGGCGTCCCCGCCGCCTTTTCGGGCTGCACTGCTGTCATGGTGCCTCCAACTCGGTGTCTCCGACTCATGGGGCCTGCGGCGCCGGGTGGCGCAGGAGGTGCTTCTGGATCTTCCCCACGGAGGTGCGGGGGAGCTCCGGGACGACGTACACGGCATCGGGGACCTTGAACTTCGCCAGCTCCTCGCGGCAGTGGGCGATCACCTCGGCGGGGTCGACGTGCGCGTCCGGACGCGGGACGACGTAGACGTGGATCGCCTCGTCGAGCATCGCGTCGGGGACCCCGACCGCCGCCGACTCCAGGACGCCCTCGATCCGGTCGACGACGCGCTCGATCTCACCGCAGGCGACGTTCTCGCCGGAGCGCTTGATCATGTCCTTGGCGCGGTCGACGAAGTAGAGGAACCCGTCGGCGTCGGTGCGGACGACATCGCCGGTGTGCAGCCAGCCGTCGGCGAGCGCGGCCGCGGTCGCTTCCGGGTCGTCGAGGTATCCGCTCATCAACGTCAGCCCGGGCTCCCCGCCGACCAGGAGCCGGCCGGGTTCCCCGGGAGCGACGTCGGCTCCGTCGGGGTCCACGATCCGCAGCCGGGTGCCGGGGAGGGGGCGTCCTATGCTGAGCGGATTCCGCGGCCCGTACAACGGATTGACGGTGGGAGGAATCACGGTCTCCGTCATTCCGTAGAGCTGCACGAGCGGCGTACGGAAACGGCGCTCGAATTCGGCGGCCTGGTCCGGTGAGACGTTCTGCGCGAACAATGTGGCCCGGAGGGAATGACCGGCGGGAGATACGTCTGCGGTGGATTCGCCGTCGGTGGTCGCGGACGAATTCCCCTCGCCGTTCCCGCGCTTCGCGAGGATCATCCGGATCGGCGCGGCGAAGAGGCTGGCGAGCGTGGCCCCGAGTTCCGCGGCCTGTTCCGGCCATCTGCCGGCGCTGAATCGGGGGGTGAGCGCGATGGACGCGCCCGTGACGAGCACCGGCATCGAGCAGTAGTACTGCGCGTTGCCGTGGAAGAGCGGCAGGACCACGAGGAAGCGGTCGTCGGGCCGCAGCCGGACATGCCCCGCGACCGCGTCCCCGACGGCGAGATACGCGGCGTGTGTGATCTGCACGCCCTTGGGCCGGCTGGTGGTCCCCGAGGTGTAGAGGACACCCAGCACATCGCCGGGAGCGGCGTTCGGTGGGCCCGTACGGCCGGTGACATCGCCGGTCCAGTCCGTGGTGACGTCGACGACCTGATCGGCGCCCGCCTCCCGCACGGTGGGGACGAGGCCCGGTTGGGTCAGCACGGTCCGGCAGCCGGAGTGGCCGAGCAGGTACCGCAGTTCCGCGGCGGTGGAGAGGGGGTTGGTCGGCACCATGACCGCGCCGAGATGGGCGGCGGCGAACCAGATGTCGTAGAACTCGGGGCAGTTGGCGAGGTGGACGCCGAACCGGGTGCCGGCCGAGATGCCGAGATTCGCCAGGGCGGTGGCCGTCCGCCGGGCGCGGACCTCCTGTTCGGCCCAGCTCGTCGTCTCGACGACTCCCGGTTCGCGTTCGAAGACAAGAAAGGGAGCGTCCCCACGGATGGACGCCTGGGACGAAAGGACACCGGAGACGGTGTCGGCACCACGGGCCGGAGCGATGAAAACCACGGATGCGATGGTGCGATCCGTACATCACCTGGCTTCCAACCCTTTCTCAACGCTCGCTCAACGGCTGTCGGTCTCCGGCCTTTCGCATTCCGGGGATATTGCCCCCGGTAGGGCTCTGTGCTAGCTGTTTCCCGTGACCCGCATCCTCGTCGTCGACGACGATCCGCGTATCCGGTCCCTGGTACACCGGCAGTTGAGCGAGGCCGGGTACGAGGTGACCGAGGCGACCGACGGGCGCGCGGCCCTGGAGCGGATGGCGGACGAGGCTCCGGCGCTCGTCGTCCTCGACCTGTCGTTGCCCGGGGTGGGAGGTCTGGACGTGCTGCGGGCGGTGCGTACGGGACGGGCGGGGGCCGCCGAGGACCTGCCGGTCATCATCCTGTCGGGCCGGGGCGGCGAGACCGACCGGATCGTCGGTCTCGATCTGGGTGCCGACGACTACCTCGTCAAGCCGTTCTCCCCGGCGGAACTGGCCGCGCGGGTCCGCTCCGTCCTGCGCCGGGCGGGGCCGGACCCGGCGGGATGCATCGTCAACGGGCCCCTGCGGATCGAGCCCGCCACGCACGAGGTGTGGGTGGAAGGCAGCCGGGTCGAGCTCACGGCCAAGGAGTTCGACCTGATCGTGTTCTTCGCGAGCCACCCGCGGCAGGTGTTCACCCGGCACCAGCTGCTGCAGCACATCTGGAAGTCTGCGGAGTGGCTCGGCGAGGCGACCGTCACGGAGCATGTCCACCGGGTGCGCGGCAAGCTTCAGGCCGCGGGCGGGCCCCGTATGATCCGCACGATCCGGGGAGTGGGCTACAGCTTGGACGTCCCGGTATGAGACCGCTCAGGATCGTCGGCCTGGGCGGCGGCATCGGTGCGTCCAGACTCTGGAAGGCGTTGCTCGCCCACGGTGGCGAGATCGATCTGACCCTCGCCGTGAACACGGGCGAGGACCTCTGGATCCACGGTCTGCGGGTCTGCCCGGACCTCGACACGGTGCTGTACGCGCTCTCCGGGCGCCAGGACTCGGAGCGCGGATGGGGTGTCAGGAACGAGACATGGCGCTGTATGGAGACACTCGGCGGCATCGAGGGCCACCAGTGGTTCCGTCTCGGCGACCGCGACCTGGCCGTCCACCTCCACCGGACCGGGCGGCTCCGGGACGGCCATCTCCTCACCGAGATCACCGCGGACCTGGCCCGCGGCTTCGGGATCGGCTGCCGGATTCTTCCGGCGACGGACGCCGAGCTCACGACCCGTGTGGTGACGGACGACGGGAGGGACCTGCACTACCAGGAGTTCCTCGTGCGCGAGCAGGCGGCTCCCGCCGTCGCGCGCACGTACATCCGGGGACCGGCCCTCGCCGAACCGGCCGCCGGGCTCCTCGCGCACGTCGCCTCGGCCGATCTCGTCGTCATCGGCCCCAGCAATCCGGTCGCCAGCCTCGGGCCGATCCTGCACCTCACCGGAGTGCGCGAGACGCTCAGGGCCGCCCGCGACCGGACGGTGGCCGTCACCCCGATCGTCGGGTCGGTGCCGATCACCGACCCCGGCGAGAACACCCGGGCTCGCAGCCGCGCCCGCCTGCTGACCGCCGCCGGCTTCGCCGCGGACCCCGTCGGTGTCGCGGCCTTCTACGCGGACGTGGCCTCAGTGTTCGTCCTCGACCGGGCCGACCTGTCACGGCTGCCCGCCGTGGAGGGACAGGGCCTGCGGGCCATCCCCGCCGACACGCTCCTCCATCAGGGCGCGGACGCCCCGCACCTGATCACGGCACTCCTCTCCCCCATCCGCGAAGCGGGCTCGCCCACGCCCTCTCCGGCAGGAAGGCGCCTTCCCGGTTCCCGCCTGCCTCACTAGGCTCGCTGTGACCATTGATCAAGAAAGTGGGGGATCCATGAAGCACTTGTCCGTAAGGGCTGCGGGCAGCGCGGTGGCGGCCGCCGCCGCGCTGCTGGCTCTCGCCGCACCCGTGTCCGCCGCGGCCGACGAGCCGCTGCTCCCGCACCCCGGCCCCGACGGCCTGCTGTGGGTGCCTGAGGGCACCGGGGACGGCGGAGCGGTCTCGGGCGGCCTGAACTCGCGGTTCCCGACCGTGGTCACCGTCGCCTGCCAGGGCGGCGGCGACGTGGTCGTGACCTTCGATGCCGGCGCCGAGCACGTCTCGTTCCCGGTCGACTGCCCGGTCGACGAGCCCGGCCAGGGAGCCGTGACCATCGAGCCCGGCCTCTCGGGATCGTTCGTCGTGGGCGTGGACGCCTCGGCGGACACCATCCGGTGGTCCCTGACGGTGGTTCAGCCCGAGGGGTAGCGGAGCACCCTCTCCCTGTCCTCCCGGACCGGCGTGTGCCGCGTCGCCCGCGTGCGTCCGGCACACGCCGACCGGCCCCCGCCCCGAGCAGATCACCGGTGTGCGCCGGAGTGCCCCCGACCCTGCGGGTAGCGCGTTCGCATACCGATTAGCGATTCAGAACCGCGTGCCATCGCACGCCCCTTGTCGTGCTCCCACGCCCCGATGCCGCCGGCCTTTACGCGGAGCCGATTCGGTAACACTGCTGGTAGTTCTCTCGCCGACATGAGTCGGCCGAAATCCCCAGCCTTTCATTCAGGGCTTTCCATGTCAGGACCGGTACAGCCATGCCTTCCCGTCTCGTGTTGCTCAAAGATGGTCCGAGCGTCGCTCCGCAGGTAGTGCAGGCGCCGTCGGGTGAAACGGGCGCTCCGGTGAAGATCGCCTACTACGGCGGCTACGAGCATTACGAATTCACCGGCGAGTTCGCCGACATCGGTGAGGGCCCGATGCCAGTGTACCGCTGGACGCACCATCAACCTGGAGCGGAATAGCCCCGGAACGGATATCCCCGAAGCGAACCGGGAGCGAATAGTTCCGGTTTCCGCTTCGGTGTCGATGGCGACGGGCGGTTTCCGAAAGAAAATCCGCAGTCGCACCCGCTTTCCCGATGCGCCACGAGCGCACCGTCAGGCGCCTTCTGGAGGTCAGGATGAGCAATGTTGTGAGCGCGCGGGACGTCATGGTCACCGGCATGGGGTTCTGCCTGCCGGGCACCGGCCGGCCGGTCTTCTCCGCGGACGACATCTGGGACGTGGCGTCGCGCGGTGCGTCGTGCCTGATGCAGGAAGACGTCTACTACGGTGCGGTCGACCTGTCACCGGCCATGTTCGAGGCGCGGCTGCCGGACATCCCGCCGGCGTTCTCCCGGCACTACACCAACGCCCACAGGTTCGGGTTGGTCTCGCTGGTGGAGGCCTGCTCGGACGCCGGTCTCGACTTCCGCGCGGGTGACCTGACCGGGGCGGCCGTTCTGGCCGGGCGCGGCGGCGTGGACACCAACGTGGGGCCCTACCTGGCGGTGCTCCAGGCCGATCCGCTGACGACGGGGCCGCAGGAGGCCATGGAGCTGTTCGTCCGGGGCCAGCAAGGTCTCACCCCGTCCGACGTCGCCCTGGTGCAGGCGGCTGTCCTGCGGTCGACCGGCCCGTGCTTCACCGTGTCCTGCGGATGCGCCTCGTCCGCGGTGCAGATCGGCACCGCCCGGCAGATGATCGCCGAGGGTACGGCCGACCTGGTCGTCGTGTCGGGGGTGGACCTCTTCGGGCTGGACGTCATCCTGAACGTCCAGCGGCTGCTGCGCTCAGCCCAGGGCGCGTACGAGGCGGTCCGGGTGGACGGCATGCCGGAGCTCCTGCCGTCCTTCGACCGCATGATGCGCCCGTACGACCGCCGGGCGGACTGCGTGAACCACGGCGAGGGCGCTGCCACCCTCGTCCTGGAATCCCGGGAGCACGCCGAGCGGCGAGGCGCACGCGCCTACGGTCAGGTGCTGGCCAACGCCATGACCCGTGACGGCCTGATGAATCCGTTGGCCAGTGACGTCAGCGGAGCCTCCCTGGTGGAAGCCGTCCGCCGGTGTCTGGGAGACCGGTGGGACCTGTCGCAGGTGCCGTACGTCCACGGCGGCAGCGATGGCGACGTGGTGGTCACCGCGTTCGAGGCGAACGCGGTCAGGCAGCTCTACGGCCCCGGCAGCGACTTGGTGATGACCTCTCAGGAGGCCTGCTTCGGTCACAACGGGGCGCCGTCGGGCTGCGTCGGGGTGGCGCTGTGCCTGCTGATGATGCAGCGGGGTCAGGTGTGTCCCACGGCGAACTGTGAGGAGCCCGCCGACGGGCTGCCGTTCGATCCGGTTCCCGGCACGACCAGCAGGCCTCTCGACTTCGACTACGCGCTGACCTGCAACTACCAGATCGGCGGGGTGAAGAACGTGATTCTCGTCGGCAGCCCGGACGCCGTCTGACGACGGTGCCCGATCCGACGAGCCCGGACTCCAGGTGAGGGAGAAGCTCGTGGCACGGACCGAGTGGAACGCAGAAGCCGGCACCGACGGACGTATAGCCGTCGTCGGTATGGGCTGCCGGCTGCCCGGGGGCGTCGACTCCCCCGCCGACCTGTGGCGGCTGCTGGCCGCCGGCCGCGACGCGGTCGGGGATCCGCCGCCCGGTCGGGCGGATGTCGGGCGGTCGCCGGATGCCGCGCTGTCCCGGCAGGGCGGCTGGCTGAGGGACATCCGCGGTTTCGACGCGGCGTTCTTCGGGGTCTCCGGGCGGGAGGCGGATCTGCTCGATCCCCAGCACCGGCTGTTGCTGGAGGTGTCCTGGGAGGCCCTGGAGCACGCGGGGCTGCCACCGGACCGCCTCGTGGGTACGTCCACCGGGGTGTTCACCGGGCTGAGCTACACCGACTACATGGACCGTCTGGCGGGTCATCCCAGGGAGTTGGAGGGGTCGGTCCTGACGAACGGGCACTGTGTCGCGCCGGGGCGGGTCTCCTATCTGCTGGGGTTCGAGGGCCCGTCGGTGGCCCTGGACACGGCGTGCTCGTCCTCGCTCGTCGCCGTGCATCTGGCGGGCCAGGCGCTGCGGAACGGTGAGTGCGATGTCGCGCTCGCCGGGGGTGTCACGTTGATGCTCGCCTCCAGGACGACACGGTCGTTCGTCCGGATGGGCATGCTCTCGCCCACGGGGCGCTGCCGCGCGTTCGACGCGGCGGCCGACGGATTCGTCCGTGGTGAGGGCTGTGCGGTCGTCGTACTGAAGCGTCTGCGTGACGCCGCACGGGACGGTGACCGGGTGCTGGCCGTGGTACGGGGCTCGGCCGTGAACCAGGACGGCCGGTCGGACGGCCTGGCCGCGCCGTCGGCGGCGGCCCAGGAGGCGCTGTTCCGTCAGGCCCTGGCCCGTGCCGGGGTGGCTCCGGGCGACGTGGGCATGATCGAGGCGCATGGCACGGGCACGCCGGTGGGCGACCCGGTGGAGTTCACGAGTCTGGCCCGCGTCTACGGGAACGGCCCGGGCCGCTGCGCGCTGGGTTCGGTGAAGACCAATCTGGGGCACCTGGAACCCGCGGCGGGAGTCACCGCTCTGCTGAAGGCGGTCATGTGCCTTCAGCAGGGTGTCGTTCCGCCGAGCCTGCACTTCACCCGCTGGAACCCGGCCATCGCGTCCGCGGGCACACGTTTCTTCGTTCCCGGCCGGCTGACGGACTGGCCGATCCGGACCTCGGCCAGGCTGGCCGCCGTGTCCTCCTTCGGGTTCTCCGGTACGAACGCCCACGTGGTGCTGGAGCAGGCGCCCGCCGCGGCCGTGCGCCCGATGCCGGGCCGTCGTACGGGCGGCCTGGCGGGGGCGGCGGCCGCGGAATCGTTCGCCCTGCTGGTGCCGGCGGGCTCGGCCGCCGCGCTGCCCACGGCGGCGCGGCGGCTCGCCGACTGGCTGGAGGGCGACGGCGCGACCGTGCCGCTCGGCGACATCGCCCATACCCTCGCGCTGCGCCGCCCGGCGGGGCGCGGGCGCCTCGGTGTGGTGGCGTCCTCGCACGCGTCGCTCGTCCGCGCCCTGCGGTCGTACGCCGCCGGGCAGGCGGTCCCGGATGTGGTGTCCGGGGAAGTGGCGGCCGGTGTCAGCAGGCGGCCGGTATGGGTGTTCTCGGGGCAGGGCTCCCAGTGGCGGGGCATGGCCCGCACCCTCCTCGCGCACGAGCCCGCCTTCGACGCCGCCCTGTCCGAGGTCGAGCCGCTGATCGCCGCCGAGGCCGGCTTCTCCGTGCGGGACGTCCTGCGGGAGGGCCGGGAGGTGACCGGGTGCGGACGGGTGCAGCCCGTGCTGTTCGCCGTACAGACCGCTCTGGCCGCCACCTGGCGGGCCTATGGGGTGGAGCCCGCCGGGGTCGTGGGCCACTCGATGGGCGAGGTCGCCGCCGCTGTCGTGGCGGGGGCCCTGTCCCTGGAGGACGGTGTCCGGGTGATCTGCCGGCGCTCCGCCCTGCTCACGCGTGTCTCGGGAACCGGCGCCATGGCGACCGTCGCCCTGGGCCGTACCGAGGTCGAGGCGGACCTGGAATCCGCCGGCGCCTCGGCATCGGTCTCCGTCGCGGTCCTGGCCGCGCCCGGTTCCACCGTCGTGGCCGGCGACACGGCGACCGTCGAGCGCCTGGTCGAACGCTGGGACGCCCGGGGCATACCCGCCCGGCTGATCGCGGTGGACGTCGCGTCGCACTCCCCGCAGGTGGAGCCGCTGCTGGACGAACTGGCCGCCGGCCTCGCCGATCTCAGGCCCGGCCCGCCGGTCGTACCGTTCTACTCCACCGTGCTGGACGATCCGCGCACGGTCCCGGGCTTCGACGCCGCGTACTGGTGCCACAACCTGCGCCGTCCCGTACGGTTCGCGGAAGCGGTCCGCGCGGCCGCCGGGGACCGGCACACGGTGTACGTGGAGGTGTCCCCGCACCCGGTCGTCACCCATGCCCTCACCGGCAGCCTGCGGGAACTGGTCGACGTTCCCGTCGTCCTGCCCACGCTGCGGCGCGAGGAGAACGAACAGGCCACCTTCCGCGCTCAGTTGGCCGCCCTGCACTGCGCGGGCGTCCCCGTCGACTGGGCCGTCCTGTACGGCGGGGGCACGCTCGCGGACGTGCCCACCATCGCCTTCGACCGCAAGGAGCACTGGGTGGATCCGGGCGACCGGCCCGACGGCGGCGGGACCGCGGCGGGTTCCGGTCTCCCGGCGGCTTCCGGTCTCCCGGCGGGTTCCGGGGCGGACAGCGCGCGGAGTTCCCTGCCCGGAGTCCACACGCGGATACCGGGCCGTCCCGTCCGGCACACCTGGCGGGGAGAAGCCGGAACGCGTGCCCACCCCTGGCTGGCCGATCACAAGGTGAACTCGGAGGTGGTTCTGCCGGGGGCCGCCTACTGCGCCCTCGCCCTGACCGCCGCCTGCCGGACCTTCCACGCGCCACCGCGCGATGTCGAGGTCGGTGACATCGCCTTCCATGAACTGCTGGCCCTCGCCGACCGCACCGAGATCACCATGACGGCGGACGTGACCGCCCAGGGGCGCGCCACCTGCCAGGTCTTCGCACCCTCCGGCGGTGCTGGGGACGGCCCGGACGACGACGGTGACGACGGCGACGGCGGCGACGGCGACGGGCCGTGGGCGCTGCATGCCAGTGCCGCCCTGAGTTCGGGCCGCGCCCTGCGCGAACTGGCGCCCGTCTCCCCGCACGCGATGGCCGCGGAACATCCCGTCGCGTTGCCCGCCGCCACCCTGTACCGGCGTCTGCGCTCGCGCGGCCTCCACCACGGAGACGCGTTCGCGGGGCTCAGCGAACTACGTCTGTCGCCCACCGGGGACAGTATCTGGGGGCGGGTCGGTCTCCCGGCCTCGGCCGGTCCCACGCCGGACTCCCTGTGCGTCCATCCGGTGCTCCTGGACCTGTGCGCCCAGCTGGCCGTGGCATTGCTGGTGCACGAGGACGCCGGGAGCGGCCTGGTCCTGCCCGTCCGCGCGCGGTCCCTGCGCGTCCACGGTGATCCCGCCGCGGTCGTCCACGGCCACGCGAAGATCACACAGCAGCAGCCCGACGGCGTCACCGCGGACATCCGCCTGCTGACGGGTGACGGACACACCGTGATCGCTCTGAACGGCATGCGGCTGCTGCACCGCGCCGTGCACGAAGCGCGCGAGGACGCCGCCGTGGACCGGTGGTTCTACTCCATCGACTGGCAGAGCGCGCCTGCCGGCGAAGCGTCCCCCGCGAGGCCGGCCGACCCCACGACGACAGGCCCGGCGCCGGCAGACCCGGTGGCGACAGACCCGGCACCGGCAGGCCCGGCGCCGGCAGACCCGGTGGCGACAAACCCGGCACCGGCCGGTCCCTGGCTGGTGGTCGGCGAGCCCGGCGCACAGGCCGGGGCACTCGCCAAGGCACTCCGCGCGTCGGGGGCCGCCGCTCGGACCCTCGCTCTCCCGGAGGGCGAGCACCGCCTCCCCGCCGTCCGGGCCCACCTCGCCGAGCGGGAACTGACCGATCCGCCGGGCGCCGTGGTGTTCCTGTGCTCACCGAGCGGCATGCCGGAGGAGGCCGGTACTGGCCGGCCGACGCCCGCTGCCGACCCCACGGTGGACGCCCTGACGCGCACCCGACGGCTTCTGGGTGTCGCCCAGGCCCTCGCGGACTGCCCGAGCTCCCCCAGGCTCTTCGTCCTCACGCGGGGCGCCCGCGCCGTCCGGCCGGGCGAGACGGAGGACCCCTCCCAGGGGCCGGTTCGCGGCCTCGCCCGCGTCCTGGCCCATGAGCACCCGGAGCTGCGTCCCACGCTCATCGACATGGGAGCGTCCGACGACGATCTCCGGCAGACGGCCGCCCTCCTGCTGCGCGGTGTGCCCGGAGACGAGATGGCCGTGCGGGGTGCGGAACAGCACGTGGCCCGGCTGGTCCCCGCTCCGCTGACGGAGCCCGAACGCCTGGCGGCGACCACCCGCACCGTGCGTTACGGCACGGACCGCTTCCGGCTCCGCGCGAGCCGGGCCGGAGACCTCGGTTCCCTGCGTCTCGCGGTGGGCGAAGAGCACCCACCGGGCCGGGGAGAGGTGGAGTTGCGGGTGGGCGCGGCAGGAGTGAACTTCCGTGACGTCCTGACCGTCATGGGGCTGCTCCCGGCCCCGGACCGGCCTACAGACCGGCGTGCATGCGGGCGTACGGGCCGGCGTACGGGCGGGCGTACGGGCCGGAGCACGGACCGGCCTGCGGACAGCGGTGACCGTATCGGCTTCGAGTGCACGGGGACGGTGACCGCCGTCGGCCCGGGCGTCGAGCATGTCCGGGTCGGTGACACCGTGCTGGCCGTCGACCTCGCGGGGGGCGCCTTCGCATCGTTCGCGACCGTCCGCGCCGACGCGGTGGTCCCCCTGCCGCCCGGCGCCGACGCCGTTGCCCTGGCGGGCATCCCGACGGCGTTTCTCACCGCCTGGTACTCCCTGCGCCATGTGGCGCGCCTCGCAGCGGGCGAACGCGTCCTGATCCACTCCGCCACCGGTGGTACGGGTCTGGCCGCCATCGCCGTGGCCCGGCACCTGGGGGCCGAGGTGCTGGCCACGGCCGGGAACGACGAGAAACGCGGATACCTGCGCGGGATGGGCGTCCGGCACGTCATGGACTCGCGCTCGCTGGACTTCACCGAACAGGCCCGGGAGGCGACCGGAGGCGAGGGCGTCGACGTCGTGCTCAACTCGCTCTCGGGACCGGCGATCCGGGCCGGCCTGGAGGCACTGCGTTCCTTCGGCCGGTTCGTCGAGCTGGGTGTCCGTGACATCCTCGCCGACGCCTCCCTCGGGCTGGCGCCGTTGCGGCACAACGTCACCTTCAGCACGGTCGATCTCATCGAACTGCAGCAGAACCGCCCGCAGGTGTTCCAGGAACTCCTGGGCGAGGTCATGGACCTGTTCGCCGCAGGCCATCTGAAGGCGCTGCCGTACCGGGAGTTCCCCCTGGCCCGGGCCACGGAGGCGTTCCGTCTGATGGCGGGGGCCGGTCACATCGGCAAGCTCGTCCTGACCGTGCCCGAGTGCGGGGAGACGGCCGCCGTGCACGCCGAGCCGCCCTCGCCGGTACGCGCCGACGGCGCCTACGTCGTCACCGGCGGGCTGCGCGGCGTGGGGCTGGCCACTGCGGCGCGTCTGGCCGAACTGGGCGCCGGGCACATCGTCCTCAACGGCCGTACGCCTCCCGGCGAGGCCACCCGAACCGAGCTGGCCCGACTGCGCGCCGCGGGCGCCCGTATCACCGTCGAACTGGGCGATGTCTCCCTGCCCGGAACAGCCGAACGGCTCGTGGCCGCGGCCACGGCGGACGGGTTGCCGTTGCGGGGAGTGGTGCACTCGGCCATGGTCCTGGACGACGCCGTCACCACCAACATCACCGACGAACAGCTCGAGCGCGTCTGGCAGCCCAAGGTCACCGCCGCCTGGCGCCTCCACGAGGCCCTGGCGCAACACCCGGCCGACTGGTTCGCGCTCTACTCCTCCATGGCGTCCCTGCTGGGCAACCCGGGTCAGGGCGCGTACGCCGCCGCCAACGCGTGGCTGGACGCCTTCGCCGCCTGGCGGACCGGCCGGGGGCTGCCCACCGTGGCCGTCAACTGGGGGCCGTGGGGACAGACCGGCGTCGCGACGGACTTCGCGGACCGCGGCTACGAGACGATTCCCACCGAGAGCGGTCTGCGTGCCCTCGAAGCGCTCCTCGCCCACCGGCGGGTGACGGCCGGTGTCCTGCCCGGCCGCCCGGAGACATGGATCCTGCCCGGCGTCCGCAGCGCGCCCTTCTTCGCACGCCTGGTGGACGGCCACGAGGCGGGGAGCAGCGCACGGTCCGGCGACACCTCGCCGGGCGACACCTCGCCGGGCAACGCATCGCCGGAGGGCCGGCCCGCCGACGGAGCCGACGTCCGTGCCCGCCTGGCGGGGCTCGACTCCCCTCTCGCCCGCCGTACGGCCCTGGAGGCCTATCTCGCCGAGCAGATGGCCACGGTCCTCCAGTCCGGCAACGCACGGCTGGACCCGCAGACACCGCTCCGCAGCCTCGGCTTCGACTCACTGCTGTCCATGGAGCTGCGCACCCGGCTGCAAGCGGGACTCGGTATCCAGCTCGCGAACAACTTCGTCTGGAAGCACCCCACGATCGCGGCACTCGCCACCGGTCTGGCCGACAAGATGGGACTGGTTCTGTCATGACGGCACCACCCGCGGGGCCTTGCCGTCAGAACGCAAAAGACGAAAGACGAAAGGCAGACGGCAGACGGCAGACGGCAGACGGCAGACGCAAAACTACGGAAAGAGGCGCCCGGCGACGTCCCCACCGGGGTCGTCGGCCAGAGCGATACGAGCGGTGACGCGCTTGCCGACCGGCTCCCGCTGGACCTCGAAGCCCTGGACGACAGCCATGACGATCTCCAGACCGTGCTGTCCGACCCGGCCCGGATCGGTCGTCCGGGCCACCGGCAGGACGGGGTCGCTGTCCCACACGACCACCTCCACCATGGCCGCGGCGACGCGCAGTTCCATCAGCACGGGTCCGGGGGCGTACTTGCGGGCGTTGGTGACCAGTTCGCTGACCACCAGCTGGGTCAGCTCCATCGCCCGCGCGGACACCGGCAGGCCGTGCTCGGCCTGGACGCGGGTGAGGAAGCCGACCGCGAGGTGACGGGCCTTGGCTATACAGGAACCGTCGCCTTCCAGGGCGACCGTCTCCTGGATCGGATCGGCACCCGGCCCCATACCGCCCTCACCACCGCGGACCGATGCCACTGAGTCCATCTTCGTTGCCGCACTCCCCGTTCATTCGCACGCGCGTACCCGCCGGGCCCTCTCTTATGCGTTCCTACCTTGATACGGGGCCCTTCGGGGCGCATCTCTCCGTAACATCCGGGCAGGCTTTCCACACATGTCCTACCCAAGTCCCCCCGACAACCAGCGCAGTTGAGGCAACTGTGACAGACATCCACGGAGCAGCAGGGCCCGCCCGGCTGTCGATCGGCCAGTCGACCGTCGACGGCGTCCGGGTCGTCACCCTGCGCGGCGAGATCGACCACAGCATCCGCGACCGCTTCCACCAGGCACTGATTCCTCCGTGCGATGCCATGTCACCGCGGACCGTGGCCGATCTCAGCGGCGTGACGTTCATGGACTCCAGCGGCATCAACGTCCTCATCGCCGCCCAGCAGGCAGCCGAAAAGGCGGACGGCTGGCTGCGCCTGGCGGGCCCTCAGGCCACCGTGCTGCGGGTGATGCGGCTCGTCGGCATCGACGTCCTCATCCCCTGCTACCCCACCCTCCGTCACGCCTTGGCCAACTGAGCCCACGTACCCACCGCTTCCCCGGGCCGGGTCACCGGCTCCAGAACCGGATCGTGCCCTCACTGTCACCGCCGGCCAGCGTCCTGCCGTCGGGACTCAGGGCGACGAACTGCCAATCGGCTTTGGCGGTCGGCTTGAGGGTGTCCGTGTTCTCACCGGTTCGCACGTCCCAGAACCGGATGGTGACGTCCTCGCCACTGCTGACGAGAGTCCTGCCGTCGGGGGCGAAGGCCACGGCGTTCACCCCCTCCGTGTGGCCCCTGAGCGTGGCCCTGAGACTGCCGGTCCGCGGGTTCCACAGCCGGACGGTGCGGTCGGCTCCGCTACTGGCCAGGGTCTTGCCGTCAGGACTGTAGGTGACCGACCACACCGAGTCGGTATGGCCTTCCAGGGTGGCGCTGTGCTCACCGGTCCGGGAGTCCCACAGGCGGATCATGCGGTCCTCGTCGCCGCCTCCGCTCGCCACGGTTCTGCCGTCGGGGGCGAAGGCCACCGTGTTCACTCCGTCGGTGTGGCCCTTGAGGGTGGCTCTGAGACCGCCGTCGCGCACGTTCCAGAGCCGAACGGTTCTGTCCCGGCTGCTGCTCGCCAGAACCTCTCCGTCCGGGCTGAAGGCCACCGACCACACCCGGTTCGTGTGGCCCACGAGGGTGAGTCCGGCTTCACGGGTTCTCGGGTCCCACAACCTGAGCGCAGCCTCGTCGTCACCGCCACCGGTGGCCAGGACCTTGCCATCGGGGCTGAAGGCGACCGACCACACATGGCTGTCGTGCGCCAGCAGCGTGCCGGTGCGCCTGCCGGTACCGGCGTCGCACAGACCGACCCTGCCATGGGCCTCCACACTGGCCAGGACCTTGCCGTCAGGGCTGAAGACGACCCTCCGCACCCACTCGGCCTGGCCGGTGATCGTGCGTCTGACGCGCCAGGGACCGGAGGACCCGTTCGAGCGCAGGAGATACACGCCGCTCGGGACGGCCACGGCGCTCACACCCAAGGCGTACAGCAGCGCGTAACGACGGGACATCCTGCGGCGCGCCGGCACGAGGGTGCCACCTGCCCCGGCGGCCGCTGCCGGCCCCTGCCGCTCCTCCGGGGATTCCGACGCCGGTCCCTGCCGCGCCTGCCGCCCCTCCGGGGATTCCGCTGCCGGTCCCTGCCGCTCCCCCGGAGACTCCGACGCCGGTCCCTGCCGCTCCTCCGCGGATTCCGGCCCGCCCGCTTCGTCCCCGGGCGGCTCCGGCCGGATGTCCGGCGCCGCCGGGACCGGGCCCGGTCGTGTCCTCGGTAAGGTCTCCGGCAGACGTACGGCGGCACGCACGGCCACCGTCTGCGCCAGGTCGGCCGGAAGCCAGTCCCCCAGCACGGGCGTTCCGTCACCCGGCGCGGGGCTCGCGGCCATGCCCGCCAGTTCCTCCAGAAGCCGGGGCACCGAGGGCCGCTCTCCGGGTTCCTTGGCCAGACAGCGTGCCACGAGGGTGCGCAGCCCTTCCGGGACTCCCCCCAGGTCCGGCTCCCGGTACACGATGCGGAACAACAGCTCTTGCAGGGACCCGGTACCGAAGGGCCCCGTCCCGGAGGCGGCGAACGCCAGCACCGAGGCCAGCGAGAAGACGTCGCTCGCCGGACCGATCCGCCGGCCCGTCAGCTGCTCCGGGGACATGAAGCCGGGTGTCCCCACGACCGTTCCGGTACGGGTGAGGACACTGGCCTCGTTCACCGCCGAGATCCCGAAATCGATGACCCTGGGACCGTCCGAGGCCAGCAGTACGTTCGACGGCTTCAGATCCCGGTGGACCACCCCGGCGGCATGGATCGCCCCGAGCGCCTCGGCCAGCCCCGCCCCCAGCGCCGCCACGGACCTCTCCGGGAGCGCCCCGAACGCGGCCACGGCGTCGGCCAACGACATGCCCGGCACATAGACCGTGGCGAGCCACGGGGGCACTCCGTGCGGATCGGCGTCGACCACACCCGCGGTGAACAGGCCGCTCACCTGACGCGCCGCATGGACCTCACGCGCGAAGCGGCGCCGGAAGTCCTGGTCGTCGGCGAGGTCCGGGCGGACCACCTTCACCGCCACCGAGCGTCCGCCCCGCGACACCCCCAGATAGACCTGCCCCATCCCGCCGGCACCCAGCCGCGCCACGATCCGGAACGGCCCCACCTCGCTCGGGTCGTCGGCCTCCAGGGCCGTGAACGCCTGCACCATGTGCCCCCTCCGCACTGCCACCCGCTCGCGCGTGCGAGTCAATCATGGGCGTGCGGGGCGACCGGGACCACCGTCCGTCGGCGGCTTCTCAGGACGAGCACCGTTGCCGCGACGAGTACCGCACCGTCCGACGGAGAGCCACTTCACGGTCTTCCCGGGTCGCACCGGACCATGGAGACCACTCAAGACCGTAAAGCAGTCCTGACCGTCTGGTCGTGGGCTGCGGAAGGTGCGCCGGTAGCCCTGGGGCGTGATCCCGAGTCGTCGGGTGCCAGTGCGCTCCGCGTGAACCCCCCTGCCGGGGAACGGACGTTGGACCCACTCGGGCGCCAACAGGACTATTTGCGGGCCGGGTTGGCTTTCGGGGCCTTCCGCCAGGCCGATATCCGGCCTCCCTGCGCAGCGCGTACGTCGGAGCCCTCAGCGCTTCAGGGGCGCACGTAATGAGCGGATGAGACCTGTACGCGCCCCTATGGGTACGGGGAAAATGAGCCACCCCAGCACTCGCGCGCCGGTGGTGTCGCACCACCGCCGCAAACGTTCCGTGAAAGCAGGTCCGCCGTCTTGCTGTTGCATCTGCCCACATCCATATCCGAAGCACAGAAGTGCCTGGCCGACGGGGCGGTGCCGATCGGCGGCGCCACGCTCGTGTGGGCCACCTGGCAGCGGGACGGGTTCCCGGAGCAGGCCATGTCCCTGCGGAACCTGCCGGAGGCCAACACCATCGGGCCCGGGACGCTGGGCGCGGCCGTCGTCCTGAACCGGATCGTCGACCGGGTACCGGAGACACTGCGCCGGGCGGCCGCCACGGTGGGGACCGGAGCCGTACGCCGGACGGCCACGGTCGGCGGCAACCTCCTCGGCAGCACGCTGCGCTGCCTGCTGCCCGCGGCACTCGTGCTGGAGGCCCGTGCGACGCTGCTGGACCGGGACGGGACCGTCGAGGCGGACCTGGCCGAGGTGCTGGGGCAGCGCCGTCTTCTTGTCAGCATCCAGTGGCGCGATCCGGTGGCCAGCGGGTACCGCAAACTGTCCGGCGAGGCCGGCGGCGAGCCACCCGTGGTCGTCGCGGCGGCGGTGCACGCCGACGGCGACGGACAGCACCGCCTTCGTGTCGCGGTCCGGGACGGCTACGAGGTGATCAGTGAGAGCACCCCGTGCGACACCGATGCCGAGGAAGCCCTGTCCGCCCTGGAGCGTACGGCCATCGGCGCGCTTCCCTCCACGGCTCGGGAAGCGGTCCGCCGGCAGGTCACAGAGGTGTTGACCCGCCCGGTCGGCCACTGAGCACACAGCCGCCCGCGCGGAACACCAGGTGGACGTGGTCAGGCCAGGGTCACCTCCACCGGCAGCTTCTTGATGCCGTTGACGAAGTTGGACCGTACGCGCGGGACGTCGCCGACCAGGCGGATGTCCGCCAGGCGCGGGATGAGCTCCTCGAACATGATGCGGATCTCGGTGCGGGCGAGCAGGTTGCCCAGGCACAGGTGGGGGCTGCCCTTGCCGAAGGTGACGTGGTCGTTGTTCTGCCGCGTGACGTCGAAGTCGTACGGGTTGCCGAAGACCTCCTCGTCACGGTTGCCGGAGGCGAACCACATGACGACCTTGTCGCCCTCCTTCACCCGCTTGCCGCCGAGTTCGACGTCACGCGTCGCGGTACGGCGGAAGTGGTAGACCGGTGAGGCCCAGCGCAGGAACTCCTCGACCGCCGTGGGGATCAGGGACGGGTCGTCCTTGAGCCTGGCCAGCTGCTCGGGGTGCTGGAGGAGGGCCAGCATGGAGTGGGAGATGGTGTGCCGGGTGGTCTCGTTGCCGGCCACCACCAGGAGGAGGAAGTAGTTGTCGAAGTCCTGGGCGGACAGCGGGACTCCGTCGCGCGGGGTGGTGTTGACGAGCTTGGAGACCAGGTCCGTGCCGTCACCGCCGCGCCGCCGGCGTGCCAGCTCACGGCCGTACTCGAAGACCTCGACGGAGGCGGGCGACCGGAACGGCAGGTCGCGGTACTGCTCGCTCTCCGCGCTGTGCAGGAGCACGTCCGCGTAGTCGGGGTCGGTGTTGCCGATGATGCGGTTGCCCCAGTCGATGAGCCGCTGGTTGTCCTCCGGCGGCACGTCGAGGAGCCGGGCCAGGACGTTGATCGGGAAGTCCGCGGAGACATCGGCGACGAAGTCGAACGTGCCCTTGGCCAGGGCCGCGTCCAGGGTCTGCGCGGTCAGCCCGCGCAGGAAGTCGCCGTAGCTGTTGATGACGCTCGCGCCGAACTGCCGCTGGATGACACTGCGCAGCGCGCGGTGGCGGACGCCGTCCAGCTCCAGGATGGAGGCGCGCTTCTTGATCTGGTCCTCGTCGACCTCTTCGAGGTTGACGAACTTCGCCGAGGTGAAGGTCTCCGGGTCGCGGTCGACACGGGCGATGTCCGCGTGCCGGGTCACCGCCCAGAAACCGGAGTTCGGTGCCTGCTCCGGCTGCCAGTGCACCGGGTCCTCGTGGCGCAGGGTGTGGAACATCCGCCAGGGGGTGACCCCGTCGGCGAAGTTGTCGAGGTCGGCGAGGTCCACCCGGTCGAGCGGCAGGGGCTCGTCGAGGGCGGCGCGCAGTTCGGCCCGGGTGGTGGGGACGGCGGGAACGGTGGGGC
>NZ_VJZE01000489.1 GCF_009377205.1 Streptomyces phyllanthi | reverse complement strand
GCCGTCCACCCCCAGCCTCAGTGTCAGTACCTCGAACGGCCGCAGAGCGACCGGCACCGAGTTGCCCTCCCTGGCCGTCGGCCGCTGGGGGCGTTCCAGGAGGTCCGTCACCTGGGCGTCGGCCAGGGGGAAGCCCGTGCGGAGTACGCCCTCGGCTCGCCCGCCGCGGGACTCGTACAGGCGGACCACGACGTCACCGGACGCATCGTCGGCCAGCTTGACCGCCTCCACCGTCACGCCCGTGCCCTCGACCGACACGACCGGCTCCGCCGGGCCCGCCGCGTCCGCGATGCGGAGGGGGAGGTTGAGCGCGTAGCCCTCGGCGACCGCGTCCTCGACGCTCGCGCCCGGCAGGAGCGAGTACGTGAAGCGGTGCCTGCCCTGGTCGGCCTCGGGGTCGGGGATGCGCGGGGCGCGGACCAGGCTGAGGCGGACCGTGGTGGTCGTACCGCCGTCCTCGCGCACCGTGCGGGAGACGTCGTGGCCGTAGGTGGAGTCGTTGATCACCGCCACGCCGTAACCCGGCTCGGCGATGTGCACCCAGCGGTGGCCCGACACCTCGAAGCGGGCAGCCTCCCAGCTGGTGTTGGTGTGGGTGGGGCGCTGGATGTGGCCGAACTGGATCTCCGCGGAGGAGTGGGGGGCCCGGATGTCCACCGGGAAGCCCGCCTTGAGGAACTTCTCGGCCTCGTGCCAGTCGATGTCCGTCTCGAAGTCGATACGGGCGCTGCCGGCACGCAGGCTGATCGTCTGGATGATCCGCGAGCCCTTGCCGAAGGAGCGTTCCACCCGGATCGCGCCCCGCAGCGGGTCCTCCTCGACCACCGTCACGGAGTCCGCCGCCAGCAGGTCCGTGTAGCGGTTCCTGTAGTGCTTGTCGACGTCCCAGGCGTCCCAGTAGTTCGGGAGGTCGGTGTGCAGGCGGAGCAGGTTGCCCTTGTCGGCGAGCACCTCACGGCCGCCG
The DNA here is from genome assembly GCF_009377205.1 of Streptomyces phyllanthi. GTDB lineage: Bacteria > Actinomycetota > Actinomycetes > Streptomycetales > Streptomycetaceae > Streptomyces > Streptomyces phyllanthi. Next base: position 5,639 of record NZ_VJZE01000489.1, on the reverse strand, counting down.
GCCCGCAGGTCCCGTACGGAGGCCAGGGTGCCGTCCTCGGCCACCTCCACCCGTACCAGGCCGTTGTCGAGCACGCGGCCGGAGACCGTCACCGGGTCCGTCCCCTCACCGGCGCCCAGGGGTGCGCTGCCGTTCGCGGGGACGAGGGTGTGGGTCAGGGAGCCGTCGGCGGCCCGGACCACCTCCCGGCGGTCCACCGGGCTCGTGTTGAAGACGTGGGGGGCGCCCGCGCCGAGTGCCGCGATCGCCTCCGCGGTCAGCGCCTCGACCTCCTTCGCCACCCGCGCGTACTCCGCCTCGGCCTCCCGGTGCACCCACGCGATCGACGACCCCGGCAGGATGTCGTGGAACTGGTGGAGGAGGACCGTCTTCCACAGGCGGTCGAGTTTCTCGTACGGGTACGCGTAGCCCGGCGCGTGCAGCGCGGCCGTCGTCGCCCACAGCTCGGCCTCGCGGAGGATGTGCTCGCTCCTGCGGTTGCCCTGCTTGGTGCGGGCCTGGGAGGTGTAGGTGGCGCGGTGCAGCTCCAGATAGAGCTCCCCGTTCCAGACGGGAGCGTCGGGGTACTCCTCACGGGCCTTCGCGAAGAACGTGTCGGGGTGTTCGACGACGACCTTCGGTGAGCCCTCCAGGTCGGCCAGCCTGCGCGCCCGCTCCATGATCTCGCGGGTGGGGCCGCCCCCGCCGTCGCCCCAGCCGAAGGGGGCCAGGGAGCGGGTGCCGCCGCCCTTCTCCGAGTAGTTGCGGACGGCGCGGTCCATCTCCTCGCCGCTGAACCGGGCGTTGTAGGTGTCGATCGGCGGGAAATGGGTGAAGATGCGGGTGCCGTCGATGCCCTCCCACCAGAAGGTGTGGTGCGGGAACTTGTTCGTCTGGTTCCAGGAGATCTTCTGGGTCAGGAACCAGTCGTTGCCCGCGAGCTTCGCGAGCTGCGGGTAGGCGGCGGTGTAGCCGAAGGAGTCCGGCAGCCAGACGCCCTTGGTCTCGATGCCGAAGTGCTCGATGAAGAACCGCTTGCCGTGGATGAGCTGGCGGGCGAGCGCCTCGCCGCCGGGCAGGTTGCCGTCGGCCTCGACCCACATGCCGCCGACGGGCGCCCACTGGCCCTTGGCGACGGACTTCTTGATCCGCTCCCACACGTGCGGGTAGTTGTCGCGCACCCACTCGTACTGCTGGGCCTGCGAGCAGGCGAAGATGAAGTCGTCGTACTCGTCGGCCAAGGACGTCACGTTCGAGAACGTCCGGGACGTCTTGCGCCTGGTCTCTCGGATGGGCCACAGCCAGGCGGAGTCGATGTGGGCGTGCCCGACGCCGGAGACGGTGTGGGCGCTGGCGTGCGCCGGCTTGGCCAGGACCGGGACGAGGACCTCCCTGACCGCCGCGGCCGACCCCGCGATGTCGTCGAGGTCCACGGTGTCCATGGCCCGGTCGAGGGCGTGCATGATCTCGTGACGGCGCGGGTCGTGGTCCTCCAGGTGGGCCATCAGTCCGCGCAGTACCTGGAGGTCCAGGTCGAGGTGCCAGACGTTCTCGTCGAGGACGGCGATGTCGGCCCGCTGGAAGGTGTAGAGCGGCTTGTCCCCGGCGGTCAGGACGTCGCCGAGGGGGGTCGGGCGCGCGAAGTTGTCGGCGAGGATGTCGGGGTTGGAGGCCGCCTCCACCAGGTAGTCGACCGTCTCCCCGCCCGTGGCCGGGTTGGCGATCGGGACGTACTGGTTGAGCGGGTTGACCGCCTTCAGGGGTGTGCCGTCCGTGCGGTGGACCAGTGCCTCGGCCTGGTTGCCGGGCCAGTCGCCGACGAAGCCGAGGTCGATGACGGCCTCGACGCGCCGGCCGGCCCACTCGGCGGGCACCTGCCCGCGCATCCGGAACCAGGTCGTGCCCCAGGGCGGACCCCAGGGGGTGTCCATGGCGAAGGGCTTGTACGGGGCCGCCGCGGCCTCCTCGAAGGACACGGGCTCCCCGGGCGCGTGCCAGGCCTCCACCTCGAAGGGCACGGAGGCGGCGTAGATCGCGGGCTTGATGCGCTGGGTGTGGACGCGCTCGACGCGTTCCTCGATCCGGCGGCGTTCGTCATGCATGGAAGAAGTCTCTCCTGAGGAGGTGCGGGTGCGAAGCGCCGCTTGGCGCTCTACTTGAGGTACGCCATGCCCGGATGGACGGCCGTGTAGCCGTCGACCAGGCTGCGGGCCACGTGTACGGAGTCGACGAGCGGGTGCAGCGCGAACGCCTTCACCGCGGTCGTACGGGAGCCCGACTCGGCCGCGGACAGGACCTCCCGCTCGACCGCCTTCACCGCGCAGACCAGGCCGGTGGCGTGGTCCGGCAGCGGGTCGACCGCGACGGGGTGCGCGCCGTTGGCGTCGACGAGGCAGGGCACCTCGATGACGGCCTCGGTGTCGAGGACCGAGAGGGTGCCCTTGTTGCGGACGTTGAGGATCAGCGTGGTGCGCTCGTCGCGGGCGATGGCCCGCATCAGGGCGAGGGCGACCCTCTCGTAGCCGCCGGAGAGGTCGTCGGCGTCGCGCTCTCCGGCGCCCGCCGACTCCCGGTTCTCCGCCATGTACGTGGCCTCGCGCTCGGCCCGGGTGCGGTCCCAGGTCTTCAGGGCCTCGGCGCCGGGGCGCCGCATCTCCTCGTAGAAGTGGGCCTGCTGCTCGCGCAGGAAGGCGCCGCGGGTCTTCTCGGCATCCTGGTAGGCGCGTACGGCCTCGCGGTTGAAGTAGTAGTAGTGCAGGTACTCGTTCGGGATCGCACCGAGGGACTGGAGCCACTCGGGGCCGAAGAGCTTGCCCTCCTCGAAGGAGCCGAGCAGGTCCCGGTCGGCGAGCAGGCGGGGGAGCACGTCACGGCCCGCGACGCGCAGTCCGCGTACCCAGCCGAGGTGGTTGAGGCCGACGTAGTCGATCCAGGCCTCGCGCGGGTCGGCGACGCCGAGCACCCGGGCGATACGGCGGCCGAGGCCGACGGGCGAGTCGCAGATGCCGATCACGCGGTCGCCGAGGTGGCGGGACATCGCCTCGGTGACCAGGCCGGCGGGGTTGGTGAAGTTGATGACCCAGGCGTCGGGGGCGAGACGCGCCACCCGTCGCGCGATGTCCACGGCGACGGGCACGGTCCGCAGCCCGTACGCGATACCGCCCGCGCCGACGGTCTCCTGGCCGAGCACACCCTGCGCGAGGGCCACGCGTTCGTCGTCGGCGCGCCCCTCCAGGCCGCCGACGCGGATCGCGGAGAACACGAAGTCGGCGCCGCGCAGGGCTTCGTCGAGGTCGGTGGTGGCCGTCACCTCGGGCGCGTCGGGCACACCGGCGGACTGCTCGGCCAGGACGCGGGTCACGGCGGACAGCCGTTCCGCGTCCAGGTCGTGCAGGACGACACGAGTAACCCGGCCCTCGGCGCGGTCGCCGAGGAGCGCCCCGTACACGAGCGGCACCCGGAACCCGCCGCCGCCCAGAATCGTCAGCTTCACGCATCTACCACCTTCGCGATGTCACGGCTCGAACGCCCGTGACGAGGGCTTTCAGGGCTCGTACGGCCGGAAGGACCGCCGGGACGGCGATCACCGGTGCGGCGGCGCGCCCGGCCATCATGCCCGCCGTGCCCGAGCCCGGCGTCCCGGTGCCCGCGTCCATCGCGACCGTGCCCGCCGTCACCACGCTGCACGGCTCGTCCCCGATGCGCGACCCGGCCCGGCGCACAGCCGGAAGGGGAGGCACGACGGACACCGCGAACGCGGTCCGCACCGGCCGCCCGGTTCACGCCGGCACCACCTCCACGCCCGCGTCCTCCAGCGAGGAGCGGGTGGTCGGGTCCACGGGACCGTTGGTCACCACCATGTCGAGTTCCTCGGGTCCGCAGACCCGTGCCATGCCCGTGCCCGGGAACTTCGCCGAGTCGGCGAGCAGGACGACCTTGTCGCACGCCTTGATCATGGCGCGCTTGACCGGCACCTCGACGACGGTCGTGTCCATCACCGTCCCGCCCGGCCGCACCCCACTGGTCCCGAGGAACAGCCAGTCAGCGTGCAGCTGGCGCAGGTTGTCCTCCGTCAGGAAGCCGACGAGCGAGCGGTACTCGCGCCGCAGCACACCGCCGAGCAGCACCAGTTCGATGCCCTCGTCGTCGGCCAGCTCCTCGTACACCACCAGATTGCTGGTGATCACGGTGAGCCGGCGTCCGTGCAGCTGCCGGGCCAGCCGGTAGGCGGTCGTGCCGATGTCGAGCAGCACGGACTGGCCGTCCCGGACGAGGGAGGCGGCCTTCGCGGCTATCGCGTCCTTCTCGGACACACGCACCTCGGCGACCTCGGCGAAGGGCTGGTCGCCCTCCTCCACGACCGCTCCTCCGTGCACACGGGTGAGCAGTCCTTCCTCCTCCAGCTTGACCAGGTCGCGCCGGATGGTGGCAGCACTCACGCCGAGTTGCTCGGACAGGTCGGTGACCGCCGCGGGGCCGCCTGAGCGCAGGGCCCGCAGGATCAGTTGGTGTCGTCTTTCCGCCAGCACGCGCTGAACAGTACTCGTCATCTTCAATCATTTCCATGCTCACTTCTGCTTGACTCTTGCCAAATCCCCCGGGGGACGCGCACGATCCTGTGCACCGAGACGCAGAGTTGACGGGAGATGTGCGCGTGGACGACGACCGGCCCGACGTGGTGCTGACCGGGCTGCTCTTCTACGACCTCGTCCTCACGGGGCTGGGGAAGCCGCCGACGCCCGGGGAGGAGATCTGGACCGACGGCATGGGCTGCGGTCCGGGCGGTATCGCCAACCTGGCGGTGGCCGCCTCGCGCTTCGGTCTCAGCACCTCGCTCGCCACGGTCTTCGGGGACGACTTCTACGGCGAGTACTGCCGTGACGTCCTCGACGGCCAGGAGGGGATCGATCTCTCCCTGTCCCGTACGGCGGACGGCTGGAACACGCCGGTCACGGTCTCCCTCGCCCACGGTCATGACCGGGCGCTCGTCACCCACGGCCAGGTGCCCCCGTACTCCCAGGACGCGCTGATGGGCGACCCGCCCGACGCGCGCACCGCGCTGGTGCACCTCGAGGCCGAGCCCCGCGAGTGGCTGGCCAAGGCGGCGGCGAACGGTACGCGGATCTACGCGGACGTCGGCTGGGACCCCACCCGGCGCTGGTCCTCGGACCTCCTCGACCAGCTCTCCCTGTGTCATGCCTTCCTGCCGAACGAGACCGAGGCGATGGCGTACACGCGCACCGACAGCGCGGTGGCGGCGCTCGGCACGCTCTCGGAGCTGGTGCCGGTGGCCGTCGTCACGCGGGGCGGGGAAGGCGCCGTCGCCGTGGACCAGACGACGGGCGAGTACGTCGACGTACCCGCCGTGGACGTGGACGTGCTGGACCCGACGGGCGCCGGGGACGTCTTCGGCGCGAGCTTCGTCGCGGCCTCCCTCGGCGGCTGGCCCCTTCAGGAGCGGCTGCGCTTCGCGGTGCTCGCCGCGGGCCTGTCCGTACGCCACCACGGCGGCGCCCTGGCCGCGCCCGGCTGGTACGGCGTCCACAGGTGGTGGCGGTCCCTCGAGGACCCCGGGCTGCGGCGCGCGTACGGCTTCCTGGCCGACCGGCTGCCCGCGGACCCGGGCCCGCCGCTCCCCCACGCCCCGGTCACTCCCCCGG
>NZ_VJZE01000488.1 GCF_009377205.1 Streptomyces phyllanthi | reverse complement strand
CGCGGGGGACGGCCCGGTGGTGCAACGCCAGCACCGAGGTCACCACGGCGAGCAGTCCGGCAGCCGCGTGGGGTCGGCCGAAGAGGTCGCGGGGGTCGAAGTGGTCCGGGGCGGCACCGGTCCCGGGCGGGTCACCCACGGTCCACTCGGATGCGGTTCCTGCTCCCGGTGCGGGCCCGGCCTCCGGTACGGCTCCTGCTTCCGGTGCGGGCCCGGTCTCCGGTACGGCTCCTGCTTCGGTCGGCTCGTGCGCGTCGTTCGCCCCATTCGCCCCGTTCGCCCCCGGCTCCGGGTCGAGGACGGCCAGTACGGTGTCGCCCTCGACCCGGGCGTCGGTCAGGCGCTTGAGGATCATGACGACCGCCGCGTCCCCGGGCGGGGCCGGCCGGCCGAGTTCCGTCAACGCCGCCTGGTGAACGGGTTCGTGGGAGAGGTCCACCGCGCCGACCAGGACGGCGTCGGCGTCGCCGGCGCGCAGGGCACTGACACCGAGGTCGAGCGCCACCAGACCGGAGGCCTCCTCCGCGCTGACCGTGAAACCGGGGCCGCCGAGGCCCAGTTGGGCGCTGATCCGGTTGGCCACGACGTTGGGCATCGTGCCCACGACGGCGGAGGAGGACTGGGGTGGCTGGATGGCGTCGCGCAGGGTCCGTACGTCCGCGTCCGCGCGCCCCGCGTCTGCGTCTGCCTCTCCGACTCCGTCTGCGTCTGCCTCTCCGTCTGTGTCTGCGGCTCCGGCTGCGGCTGCGCCGAGCAGTTCGGGGGCGCGCCAGCGTGCCACGTACCGGGCCACCTCGGGGTCACAGCCCATGCCGACGAGCACCATGGTCCGTTCCCCGGACAGCTTCGTCCGCGAGGCGGCCTCCCGCGCGGCCTCAAGGACCAGCAACTGCTGGGCGTGCGCGTGTTCCAGGTCCAGGGGCGGGAACCGCAGCCCGTCCAGTGCCACGGTGACGGTGGCTCGGGCCTCGCCATGGCGGGCACCGGTCAGCAGGGCCTGCCGCAGATCGTCCAGATCCCGGCCGTCGGCGACCCGGGCACCGACGGCCACGACGGCCACGGGTTCCGCTTGCCCCACGGGCGCGGCCGGTACCGCCGGGGTGCCGCAGTCGTCGCCGGTCCAGGCGTCGACGACCAGGTGGGCGTTGTTGCCGCCGAAGCCGAAGGAGCTGACCGCCGCTCGCCGGACTCCCGTCCAGTCCTCGGGCTCCTGGAGCAACCGCAGCGGTGTTCCGGAGAGGGCTTCGAGCGGTTCCTCGGCGCCCAGTGTCGGGGGCCGGACCCCGGAGCGGAGCGCCCCGAGGGTCTTCAGCAGCCCGGCCGCGCCCGCCGCGGTGATGAGGTGCCCCACATTGGACTTCACCGATCCCGCGGGCAGGTCGCGCGCCTCGGCGAACACGCGCGCCGCGCTGCGTACTTCCACCGCGTCGCCGACGGGGGTGCCGGTGGCGTGGCACTCCAGCAGGCGGACGCTCTCCGGCGGCACCCCGGCCGCCTCGTACGCCTGGAGCATGGCCCGCTCCTGGCCCTCCGCGGAGGGGACCAGCAGTCCGCTGCCCCGCCCGTCGTTGGACAGACCGACACCACGGATCACCCCGAAGACCGGGGCCCCGGCGGTGAGCGCGTCCTCCAGCCGCATCAGGGCGACGAAGCCGGCGCCCTCGGCGGGCACGAGCCCGTCGGCCCTCCGGTGAAAGGGCCGGCTCCGTCCGGTGCGGCTCAGTGCCGCCAGGCTGCAGAAGCTGATGTGCAGGAAGAGGTCGTCCGCGCGGTTCACTCCCCCGGCCAGCATCACGTCGGCCCGGCGCTCGTGCAGCGTCCGGCAGGCGAGGCCCACCGCGTAGAGCGAGGAGGCGCAGGCCGCGTCCAGTGCGAAGGCACCCAGTCCGAGGCCGAGTTCACGGGCGGCGAGGTGGGCGGGCAGGCCCGACATGAAGCGGTTGCGGGGGTCCGGCCGGGCGCCCCCGCGCCCGCGCCCGCCGAACCAGACGTGCTCGGCGTAGGCCGTCATCCCGGTGGTGGGGAAGGAGAGGTTGCCGAGCACCAGCCCGGTACGGTGCGCCAGGCGCTCCTGTCCGGCTTCGCGCAGAGCCGCACCGGCGCCGTGGAGCGTCCAGTGGAACACCGGGTCCAGGGCGGGGTCCAACCCGTCCGCGGGGATGCGGAAGTCCCTGACATAGCCGCCGGTCCGGCTCCAGGTACGGTCCGTGCAGTCCCCGGCCGGATCCCCGACCGCCCAGGTGTCGGACAGCCGCCACCGCCCTTCGGGGGCATCGGTCAGGCTGGTGCGGCCCGCGAGGACGTTGTCCCAGAACGTGTCCGGGTCCGGGGCGTCCGGCAGGACGCAGCCTCGCCCCACCACGGCGATCGGTTCGAAGCGCACGGCCGCCGTCACTTCCGTACCACCGCGGCTCGGGCCGGAGCGGGAACGGCGTCCAGGGGCGGCGCGGGGTCGGGGCGCCTGACGAGGGTGACGCCCAGGAGTTCCGTGTGCGCCGAGCCGTCGTCGGCCAGCAGGACGATGTCGCACGAGGTCTCGAACTCGCCCGTGCCCTCGCCGGCGACCACCAGGCACCGGGCGTTCTCTCCGACGGGGCCGCGTACCGACGTACGGATCTCGGTCGCGCCCATGGGGAGGAAGGCGCCGCCTCGTGCGTGCTCGGCCCACTTCAGGGCCAGTTGGAGGCCGGCGTCGACGGCGGCCGGGTCCGTGTGCCAGTCCCCGCCGGGCCACTCCAGCGCGCGGACGCCGCGCACCCGGGCTTCGGCGTCCGAGGCGGAGAGCCGGTCCACGGAGATGATGGCGTGGAAGGCCGGTCCGTGGAAGAGCACGTGACCGTCGTAGGTCTCCGCCGCCGACCGGTCGTCGTCGTGCGGGGGCAGCGGCCGGAGGCGGCTGGGGAGCGGCGGTTCCGTCATGGCCTCGACCGTCGTCCGGTAGTGCGGCTGGGCGCCGTCACCGGTGAGTTCCAGGGCGAGGAGCCGCGACTGCGCGCCCGGGACGGGCCGTCCCCGGACCTCGAGCCGGTGGCCCCCGTCGGCGAAGGCGGATAGCGCGATCCGGCTGAGCACCTCCAGATCGCGCAGGACGAATCCGGGCGCGTCGGGGCGCCAGACGCGGGCCGCGCCGAGGAACCACTCGGTGACGAGTGCCATCGGCACCACGGGGATCCCGGCGATGGCGTGGTCCGCCAGATAGGGGTGGGAGCGGGCGCTCACCTCGATGTCACCGGACACCTCGCCGGCGGTCCCACCGGGCCCGGGCTCCCCCAGCGAGGTGGACGGATCGCCCGCGGTGAGGGTGACCCGGGTCGGACCGGAGCCGGAGTCGGAGCCCGCGCCGGGGTCGGAGACGGTGTTCAGTTCTCGCACGAGGGCTCGTGCGCCCGCCTCCGGCGGGATGAGCGACACTCCGCGGCCGCGGAAGTGCTCGCGCAGTTCCGGGCCCACCATGCCGCCGTCCCAGGGCCCCCAGGCGATCGACCTCACCAGGCGGTCCGGGTGGTCCGCGGCGACCGTGGAGGCGACCTGGGCGAGCACCTCGTTCGCCATGGCGTAGTCGCCCTGGCCGGTGTTGCCGTAGCGCCCGGCGACCGAGGAGAACACGCAGACCATGTCGAGCGGGTCGTCCGCGGTGGCGGCGAGCAGGGCCCGCAGGCCCTCGACCTTGGTGTCGAAGACCGCGTCGAACTGCTCGTCGCTCTTCTCGGACAGACGGCTGTCCGCCAGTACTCCGGCGCCGTGGACGATGCCGCTGATCGGCCCGAACTCCTCACGAGCCGTGTCGAGCGCCCGGGCCAGGGCCCGCTCGTCCCGCGTGTCCACCGACAGGTAGAGGGCCCGGGCTCCCGCGGCCTCGATGGCGTCGAGCGTCGCCCGGATCTCGCGGACCGCCAGCACGCGGGCGGCCAGGGCGCCGAGTGCGGCCGGGCTCGGCGGCTTCCCCGCACCAGCCCGGTCGCCACCAGCCCGGTCGCCACCAGCCCGGTCGCCACCGACTCCGTCCCGGTGGTGGCGGGCCTGGTCGGCGAGCAGGCTCTTGAGCTCCTTCTCGTCCCTGGCGCCACTCAACCCGGGTGGTTCGTCGGTGAGTTCGCTACGGCCGAGGAGCACGATGGACGGCAGGTGTTCCTCGGCCAGGGCGCGCAGCGCCAGCCCTGTGACACCCCGGGCGCCGCCGGTCGCCACGATCACCGAATCGGGCCCCAGCGGCCCCACCGGTCCGCGCTGCCGGGCGTGCCCGGGGTGACCGGGGTGACCGGGGTGACCGGGGCCGTCGGCGTGCCCCGGTCCCCCTTCGGGCTCGGGAACATCCCTCAGCGCGTGGCGTGTTCCGTCGGCGCGCAGTCCTATGTCGGAGGCCGATCCTCCCTGGAGGAGTTCGGCGGCGATGACGCCGGCGAGGGCGTCCGCGTCGCGGTCGCCACGCTCGCAGTCGACCGCCTTGACCCGGGCCTCGGGCCACTCCTTCGCGGCCGTCCTGGCGAGGCCCGCGAGTCCGCCGAGCCAGGCCCGGTGACCGTGCCCGCCGCCGAGCCCGAAGTCGCCCCCGGTGTCCTGGACGACGACGAGGAACCCGCCCCGGGCGGCGATGTGCCGCGCGGCGGACCGTACGACGCGGAAGGCCTCGTGGTTGACCGCGGTCGCCTCCTCGGGCGAGGGCGCGGGGCGCAGGCCGGTCAGCAGCACCATGCCATGGCTGTCCTCGTCGGTCTCCGCCGCCGTGGTGGCCCGTATCCCGTGATCGCGCAGCCTCTCCACCAGTCGCCGCGCCACCCCGGTGCCCTCGTCGGTGATGACCAGGGGCCCGTCCCGCAGGCCTGCCAGTTCCAGACCCGGCGGGGGCGCGGGCACCATCCTGCTGACCGTACGGGCGAGCCGTGGCGGAGGAGCGGCATCGTCCTCGCGCGGCGGCACGGCAGGATGGCGTACGACGTCGGGGCCGCCGGCCTGGCGCAGTCTGCCGGCGATCTCCTCCAGCGTGCGCAGCGGAGCGAGCTCACCGGCCTCGACCGAGGCGAGGGAAGGGACACGGTCCCGCAGCACGGACAGGATCTGCACGCGCTTGATGGAGTCGATCCCCAGGTCCGCCTCCATGTCCATCCGGGGGTCGAGGATGTCGGCCGGGAACCCCGTCTTCTCCGCGACCACCTCCATGAGCAGCGACTCCACGTCCACCTCCGCGGAGACCGCTTCGGCAGCGGCTTCGGCCGCCGTGTCCTCGGTTCGGCACAGCTTGTCGGCGATCTCGCGCAGCGTGCGCAGCGGAGTGAGCTCGCCCGCCTCGACCGAGGCGAGGGAAGGGACACGGTCCCGCAGCACGGACAGGATCTGCACGCGCTTGATGGAGTCGATCCCCAGATCGGCCTCCATGTCCATCCAGGACTCCAGGATCCCGACCGGGAACCCCGTCTTCTCCGCGACCACCTCCATGAGCAGCGACTCCACGTCCACCTCCGCGGAGGCCGCGGGCATCGGCGCGGGCGCGGGCGGCTCTGGGGCCGGAGCGGTCGGAGCCGTCGGAGCGGTCGGCGGCGTGGCATCGGGTGCGCGCTCCGGGAGTGGGACACGCTCCTCCGGAAGCGCCACGGGCGCCTCGGCAAGCGGGTGCGGTGCGAACACGGGGGCGGGAAGCGGCGCCGGTGTCCCGGCACCCTCCAGGGCCGTCGGGCCCGCCGGACCGACCAGGCCGAGGGACGAGGCCTCGGCCGCCCTCAGGAACATCGCGTGGCTCTCGGCCATGGTCCGCTGGAACTCCGCGTGGGCCTCGGCCGTCTGACGCTGCGTTTCCTGGAAGGCCCGCAGCCAGGCGTCGGCAGGTGCCGCGTCCGCCGCGGGCGCGTGCGCGGACGCGGCTGCCACCGGCGGAGGCGGCGACGGCATCACGTCCCCCACGGGCGGAACCGTCGGCGGCGGGTTCACCACGCCACCGTTCGACGCCGCCTCGGCCGGAACCGGCGCGGGCAGCGCCTCCGCTCCCCCGGGTGGCGGGTAGGGCCTGCCGTGGTTGACCCCGGAGATCCGTACGGCCATCCGGGGCGGCGGTTTCCGGTCATCGCGACCGGCCGTGCCGTACGGCGTCCAGAGGTTCTCCAGGTCCACCGCGACACCCGCGACCACGAGCGCGCCGAGGGCCTGCTGGAACGCCGTGACGCCGTTGAGGCCGTTCCGGTCCAGGCTCACCGCCAGGTGGGCGCGGTCACCGAGGATCTCCCCGGCCAGTCCGGTGAGCGTGGCGCCCGCCCCGACCTCGACGAACGTGCGCACGCCCGCCGCGTACATCGCCTCGATCCCGTCGGTGAAGCGCACCGGGGACAGCAGATGCCCGGCCAGGCGCTCCCGCAGCTGTTCCACGTCCCGTGGGTACGGCTCGGCGTCGGCGTTGCCGTACACGTCGGTCTTCGGCGGGCTGAGGTCCAGCTCCCTCAGGAACGCCGCGAACGGCTCGCCCGCGTCGCCCATCAGGGGACTGTGGAAGGCACCGGACGCCTTCAACCGCCTTACGGTCATCCCCTGTTCGGCGAACCTCCGCTCCACCTCGGCGACGGCGTCCGCACGCCCCGAAAGGACGACCTGCCGCGGGGAGTTGTCGTTGGCGAGCCACACAGAACGCCCCGAACCCACCGAAC
>NZ_VJZE01000487.1 GCF_009377205.1 Streptomyces phyllanthi | reverse complement strand
GAAGGGGGGTCGGCAGAGGTGCCGGAACCGGGAGCGGGGGAATCGTTTCGCTGCCCAGTGTCGCCGTCTCCGTTGCCGTCGCCGTCGGCTTCGGCTCCGACAGAGCCGGTGACCTCGGGACGCGAGGCGGCGCCGTCGGCATGTTTGCCGGACGCACCCGGGCCGCCCGTCCCGTCCGAGCCCCCGGGCGCCGCTGATGACGCGCGATCGCCGGGCGCGGTGCCGACGGCGGTCGTCACATCGGCCTGGGGGGAGGCACTCGCGGTGGCGTCCTGGCGCGTGAGGACGAAGACCGCCGCGGCCACCGCGCCGAGGGTGATGCCCGCCGTGACGGCCAGTACGGGCTTCTTGCGCGCCCAGCCGCGGGCACCGGCGGGACGTGACCGCCCCGCCGGTGCCACGGCGGGGGAACCCGCGGCCTGACCCGGTGCTCCGGAACCGGCGGGCGAGGCGGGCTGGATCGCCGGCCCGGCCGGTACCGGCGGCTTCGCCTGTGACCGGTCGCGGGTCCGGGAGCGATCCGTCCGTTCGAGGGCGAGGCGCTGGAGCGTCTCGTACGCCCGCTGCCGGGCCAGCACCCTGCCGCCCAGGGGCTCCGGCCAGACGGACGTGCCGACGCGCGCCGCGGCCGCGTCGATCAGGTCACGTGGGGCGGGCCGCCGCTCGGGCTCCTTGGAGAGACACGCGGACAGCAGCGAACCGAGCGCCGCGTCCGCCGCCGTGACCCGGCCGATCACCTCCGGATCCGGTTCCTCGAACGCCACCCGGTGCATCACGTCCACACCCGTGCCGTCACCGAACGGGGCATGTCCCGCCGCCGCGTAGACCAGCGTCCCGGCCAGGGAGAACACATCCGACGCCGTGTCGGACCGGCCCGACCTCAGGTGCTCCGGCGACATGTAGGCGGGGGTCCCCACACGGTTGCCGGTGCCGGTGATCGCGCTCGCGTCCACGGCCTTCGAGATGCCGAAGTCGATCAGATGCGCGCCCCGGACGGACAGCAGAACGTTCGACGGCTTCAGATCCCGGTGCACGATCTCCGCGGCGGCGAGGTCGGCCAGCGCCCGCCCCAGCTCCGCCACGAGCCGCCAGACCGCGGCCGCCTCCAGGGCACCGTCCCCGCGTACGACATCCGCCAGATCGAGGCCCGGGATGTACTCGGTGGCCATCCACAGCAGTTCCTCCCGGAAGCCCGTGCCGCACAGCCTCGGGGTGTGCGGCGTACGGACCCGGGCGTGCACCGACGCCTCACGCTCGAAGCGGCGCCGGAACCGGGGGTCCTCCGCGTACTCCGGCCTGATCACCTTCACCGCGACGAGGTCGGGGCCGCCGTCCACGGGACGCGCCAGATAGACCCGCCCCATGCCACCGCTGCCCAGCAGCCCCAGCGGCACATAGGGCCCGACACGGCCCGGATCGGCGGGCCGCAACGGTACGGCACCGGTGTTCCGTAGCGCGTCGGGCTCGTACGTCGGCGAGTCCGGTGATGAGCGCCGTGGCGCCGGCAACTGCTCCGACAAAGAACCCCCCCGAAGTGATGTCACCTGTATTTCAGTTCGCCCCCACGCGAAGAACGAGGCTATCTCCGGCCCGGCCGTTCGCTCAGGGATTCGATCACTTCCGTCATGCGGGCCGCGCGGGATGGCTTGTTCTTGACTCCTGGCGGAGTCCATGGCGCCTGCCGGGGTGCAGGGGTGAGTCCGCCCCCTCATTAGGGTGAACCGTATGGAACAGACCTCTGCCGGCCCCTTCCCGGACCTGCGCGCCGACTGCGCCCGCTGTTTCGGGCTGTGCTGCGTCGCCCTGCCCTTCGCGGCTTCCGCCGACTTCGCGACCGACAAGGCGGCCGGGGAGCCGTGTGCCAACCTCCGCGAGGACTTCCGCTGCGGGATCCACGCCGGGCTGCGGGGGAAGGGCTTCACCGGCTGCACGGTCTACGACTGCTTCGGCGCCGGGCAGCGGGTCTCCCAGGTCACGTTCGGCGGGCAGGACTGGCGGACGGCGCCGCGTGACCGTGCCCGGCGGATGTTCGACGTGTTCCCCGTCGTACGCCAGCTCCACGAACTGCTCTGGTACCTGAACGAGGCCCTGACCCTGCGCCCGGCCCGCTCCCTGCACGCCGATCTGCGCGGCATGCTCGCCGAGACCGAGCGACTCACGCGCGGAACGCCCGAGGAGCTCGGGGAGCTGGACGTCGGCGCGCACCGGCAGCGGGTCAACGTCCTGCTGCTGCGGACGAGCGAGCTGATGCGGGCGGGCGCCCGACGCCGCAAGGAGCGGCGGGGCGCCGACCTGATGGGCGCCCGTCTCAAGGAGGCCGATCTGCGGAAGGCCAACCTCCGTGGTGCCTACCTCATCGCCGCGGACCTGACGGGCGCCGACCTGCGGGGCGCGGACCTGATCGGCGCCGACCTGCGCGCCGCCGATCTCACCGATGCCGACCTGACCGGCGCCTTCTTCCTGACGCAGCCCCAGATCAACGCGGCCCGGGGCAGTGCCGGCACGAGACTGCCGGGCTCAGTCACCCGCCCCGGTCACTGGACAGCGGGCTTCTGACGGGGCGTCCGCGACCGGGCGGCGCGGCTCCGAGCGCGCGTCCGTCGCCCGGTCGTCCGCGGCAGCGTCGGCGGTGATGCCACGACGTCGCTCCAGGTGCAGCTCCAGCCCGTCCGGCATCAGCGTCAGCCGCTCGGCCACCCGCAGCCGGTACGCCGGGTCCGGCCGCAGCTCGTAGCGGCGCAGCAGCAGCCCCAGGACCAGCGTCGCCTCGTGCAGGGCGAACTGTCGGCCGATGCAGGCCCGCGCCCCCGTGCCGAACGGCTTGAACGTGTGCGCCGGCCGGGACCGTACGGCCTTCGCGTCGAAGCGGTCGGGGTCGAACCGCTCGGCGTCGGCGCCCCACACCGTCGTGTCCCGGTGCAGCATCGCCGTCAGCACCAGCGTCCACGCGCCCCGGCGCATCGGGTGGACGCCGCCCAGCACGGTCTCGTGCCGGGCCTCGCGGGCGAAACCGGGTGCCGTCGGCCACAGCCGCAGCGACTCGTCCAGGACCCGGCGGACGTACCGCAGCCGGGCCACCTCCTCGTAACCGGGCCGGGGCGTGTCCCCCCACACCCGGTCCACCTCCTCGCGGGCCCGGGCGGCGAACTCCGGATGCCGGGACAGGTAGTGCAGGGCGAAGGAGAGGGCGCCCGAGGTGGTCTCGTGGCCGGCGACCAGGAAGGTGATGACCTGGCGGCGGACGTTCTCGGCGGACAGCCGCTCCCCGGTCTCCGGGTGCGCGGTCTCCAGCATGCGGTCGAGCAGGTCACCGTCACCGTCCCGGCCACCGGAGCCGCGCCGCGCCTCGATCACCGCGTCCACCGTGCGGTTCAGATACGCCATGTCCGCCTCGTTCCGGCGGGCGGCGCGGCGCAGCAGGAGAGGGGCCAGTGGCTCGGGTACGACGTTGCGGCGCTGAGCGAACGTCAGGGTGCCCACCATGGCGGTCACGAAGGGGTGCGGCCGGGTGCGCTCGAAGGAGCCGAAGTCGTGGCCGAAGCCGGTGCGGGCGATCGTCTCCAGGGTCAGCTTGGTCATGTCGCCGGGGACGTCCACGGCCCGGCCCGCGCGCTGCTCGCCGTCCCAGCGGTCCATCAGCCGCTCGGTCACGTCGAGCATCATCGGGTGGTAGCCCGCCATGGCCTCCCGGCTGAAGCCCGGGGCGAGGACGTCGTGCGCGAGCTGCCAGTTGGGCTCCTCGTTGTACGCGGTGAAGAGCCCGTCCCCGGCGACCGGCCGCAGATTGGCGATGCCGAGACCGACGTGCTTCGCGAAGCGCGACTCGTCGGCCAGCTCGGCGGCGAGGTCCGCGCCGCCCACGAAGACGATCTCCTTGCCGAACCCCTTGCGCCGGAAGATCGGTCCGAGCCTGCTGCCGAGTCGCATCGTGTCCTGCACGGGCGCCCGCAGCCGCGCGCCCACCACGTCCCCGATCACGGGCACCCGGTAGGGCGGGTGGGGGATGCGGTGCAGCTCCGGCCAGCCCAGCTCCGCCCCGCGGAACCCCTTCACGGCCGTGTCCCCCGCCGTCTCCGTCATGACGCCGTCTCCCTCGCGTCCGTACCGGCCCACATCTGTTGTACGTGGGTTCAATAGCGCTGCCAGCGTCGTCCTGTTGTTGAACCGATGTCAAGTAAAGTGACGGCATGGCCGGTCAGCGGGGAGAACGCACGCGCCGTCGGCTCAGCACCGAGGAGCGCAGGGAGCAGCTTCTGTCGGTCGGGGCGCGGCTCTTCTCGGAGAGTCCGTACGACGACGTGTGGATCGAGCGGGTCGCCGAGATCGCCGGGGTCTCGCGTGGGCTGCTGTACCACTACTTCCCGACCAAGCGGGACTTCTTCGCGGCCGTCATGGAGCGCGAGAGTGAGCAGATGCTGCGGATGACGGCCCCCGTACCGGGAGTTCCGGCACGTGAGCAGCTCGGCGCCGGACTCGACGCCTTCCTGGAGTACGTGGAGGCGCACGCACACGGCTACCGCGCCTTCCACCGGGCCGACGCGGCGGGCGACCAGGCGGTGCGGAGGATCTACCGGCGGTCGATGGCGGAACAGGAGCGCAGGATCCTGGCGGCCATCGCCGCGGATTCCGAGTTCGGCTGGACCGTCGAGGAGCGGCCGGAGTTGCGGATCGCCGTCCGGGGGTGGCTGGCCTTCACGAGGGCGGTCTGCCTGGAGTGGGTCAGCGGCGCGGGTCTGACCCGCGAGCAGGTGCGGGACCTGTGTGCGCGGGCGCTGCTGGGTGCCATTTCGCCCTGAGACGTCCCGATGTGCGGGCGGGGTCTTTCCTGCTTCGGCGGGCCATGGTTGGCGTGCGCCGCGATCTCCGATAGCTTAGGCAAGGCTTACCTAAGGGAGGTTCGGATGGCTGACCGTCACACCTGGACAGCCGCGCCCGCCGCGGCGGAGCGCGCCCGCTCGGTGCTCGCCACGGCATGGTCCTGCGCGGTGACCGCGGAGGGCGGCCGGGAGGAGTTCGTCGGCGCGCACACCGTCACCGAGGAGGGACAGGTACTCCTCGACGTGCCGGAGGACAGCGCGCTCGTCGCGGCCGCGATCTGCGCCCCGCGTGGCGAGCCGTCCGCCGTGCTGGAGTTCGCCGACGTCGCGCCCGTGTCCGTACGCAACCGCATCCGCGCCCGGCTCTGGATGGCCGGCTGGTTCGCCGCCGAGGACGGGCGGCTGGCCTTCCGGCCCACGCGCGTGGTGCTGCGCCCGACGTCCGGCGCGGTCGTCGTCGACCTCGACGAGTACACCGCCGCCACGCCCGACCCGCTCGTCACCGCCGAGTTCCACCTGCTGACCCATCTGGCCGAGGCACACCCCGACGCGGTCGAACGGCTCACCCGCCTCGTCGACTCGAGCAGCCTGCAGGGCGCCGTCCGCGTCCAGCCGCTCGCCGTCGACCGGCACGGACTCACCCTGCGCATCGAGCGGGCCCGCGACCACGGCGACGTACGCCTGCCGTTCCACCAGCCCGCCGACACCCTCGCGCAGCTCACTGAGCGCATGCACGTCCTGCTCGCCCAGGCCGGCGCCGCCGCCCGGCCCCGCGCGCTACAGCGGCAGCGCACAGACGGCGACGGGTGACGCGAACGGCTCGCCCGCGCGCCGGAGTTCACCGCTCTCGCCGTCCACGTGGAAGACGCTGACCGCGTTCGACCGCTGGAGCGACGCGAACAGCAGCGTCCCGTCGGGCGAGAACGCGATCTGACGCGGGAAGTCCCCGCCCACCGGCACCGTGTCCAGCAGTCTCAGCCGCGCCCCGCCCGCCTCGACCGCGTAGCGCGTCAGAGTGTCGTGGCCGCGGTTGGCGAGATAGGCGTACGACCCGTCGGCCGTCACCAGCAGCTGCGCGGGGTAGTTCGTGCCGGAGCCCGTGCCCGTGGACTGCGGGTCGCCCGGCGTCAGCCTGCCGCTGTCCGGGTCGTAGGCGCAGACCACCACCGTGTCGTCGAGCTCGTTGGCGAGGTACGCGTGGCGGCCGCCGGGGTGGAACGTCAGATGCCGCGGCCCGGCTCCCCGCCGTGTCCGGGCCCGCGAGACCTCCCTGAGCGTGCCCTTCGACTCGTCCAGGCGGTACGTGTACACGGTGTCCGTGCCCAGGTCCACGGCGAGCACATGGCCACCGTCGGGGCTCGTCACGAACTGGTGCGCGTGCGGCCCCTCCTGCCCGGGACCGGGCTCCGGACTGTCGTGCACGACCCGGTCCGTACGCTCGCCGAGCGCGCCCGAACCGTCGATCGGGTGCACCGCCACGCTGCCCGAGCCGTAGTCGGCGCTGAGCAGCCAGCGCCCGCGCGGGTGCACGGACAGATGACACGGCGCCGCACCCCCGGTGCTCCGGGTGCCGAGGACACGGCGGTCGGAGAGCCGTACGGCGGTCACCGAGCCGTTCTCCCGTTCGTTGACCGCGTAGAGCGTGCGGCCGTCCGGGTGGAGCGCGAGATACGACGGGTCGGCGACCCCGGTGATGGTCTCCTCGCCGGTGATACGGCCGGTCTCCGCGTCGTACGTCGCCACGCGGATGCCGTCGCCGCCGCCCTCGGCCGAGGTGTACGTGCCGATGTAGAGCGGGCGGGGGCCCGTGGGGCGG
>NZ_VJZE01000486.1 GCF_009377205.1 Streptomyces phyllanthi | reverse complement strand
CCCCCGCCCCGGCCAGTCCGAGTACGAGATCGGCCGCATCACCGCCCGTGAACTGGCCTGGGCAGGCAAGCGATGAGCGCCGGTCAGCAACTCCAGCAGCCGGTGTTCGAGGTCGACGGCTGGGCCGGAAACACCGTCGACGCCGATGGTGTCGAATGGTGGGTCACCAGTGAACAGGGCTGGGCCTCCACCCCTCCCCTGCGCGTCACCCTCGCCGACCGCCCCGAACGCAACGGCGCCTTCGACGCCCCCTCCTACCGGGGCCCCCGCGTCATCACCCTGGAGGGCACCGCCGTCGCTCCCGACCGCGCGACGAAGGAGGCCGCCAAGGACCGCCTCGCCGCCGTGCTCGCCGACGGCAGCACCCTGCTCCCGCTCCTGGTCACCGAACCGCACGGTATCCGCCGCGCCCTCGTACGCCTCACCGCCGAGACGAAGATCGCCGACCGCAAGGCGGGCGCCTTCGAGTTCTCGCTGACCATGACCGCCCCGGATCCCCTGCGCTACTCCCACGGGCTCAACACGGCCGCCTGCCCGCTCCCCTCCTCCAGCGGCGGCCTGTTCTTCCCGCTCGCCTTCCCTCTGGACTTCGGCTCCGGTTCCTCCGGCGGGCGCCTGCTCCTGGAGAACCGGGGCACGGTCCCCACCTGGCCGGTCTGGCGGATCAGCGGGCCGTGCGTGGAACCGGTGATCGCCAACACCGCGAGCGGTGAGGAACTGGCCTTCGGACTCACGCTCCAGGACGGCGAGTTCCTGATCGTCGACACCGACGCCCGGTCCGTGCTCCTCCAGGGGACCGCGTCGCGCCGCTCCGCGCTGCTCCCCGGATCCGACTGGTTCTCCCTGCGCCCGGGCGCGACCCCCGTCCTCTTCCGCGCCCGCGACTACGACCCGGTCGCCCGGCTGTCCGCCGAATGGCGCGACGCATGGCTCTGACCGTGAGAAAAGGAATCCGCTCGCATGGCTGACTTCGAACGAGACTCCGGCTGGCTGTCGGGGAGCGTCGTCGACGCCGAGGACGCCCGCCTCGCCACGGGTGTGCTCGCCGCGGCGGCGTCGGACCCCGGCAACCCGGTCGCCTCCCGCACCGGACTCAAGCCGGGGCCGGGCAGCCCCGGCAACGTCGAGGCCACGAGCACGCCGTCCCGTTTCGTGACCGTACGCCCCTTCCAGGCGGTCATCCAGGGCACCCGCACCTCCGCCGCCGGCCCCTACCTGGCCACACTCGCCCAGCAGAAGACCCTGGACGTGCTGGCCGCGGCCCCGGCGCACACGTCCAACCCCAGGCTCGCCCTCGTCGTCGCCCAGCAGACGGACCGGCAGTACGGCGACCCGGCCGACGGCATGGTCGTGCGAGTGGTTCCGGGTGACCCGGCCGTGACTCCCGTCCGCCCGACGGTCACCGGCGACTTCCTGCCGCTCGCCGAGATCAAGATCGCGGCCGGCGCGGGCGCGATCACCCAGGCCGACATCACCGACCTGCGCGTCTCCACTGTCGCCGCCGGCGGCGTACTCCCCCTGAAGCCGCACGAGAGCCTGCCCGCCGACGGCTACGGCGGCCAGCACGTGTACGACGTGAAGAACGAACTCGACATGGTGCGCCGGGGCAACTCATGGCGCCCCGCAGTGACCGGGCAGATCCAGTTCTTCGGCCCCTCCGACCCCGGCTGGCCGAAGCCCGGCTCCACCGAGGCCACGGCGTACGTCTTCAACCAGGTGACGATCCCTCCCGCGCCGTATCCGAGGATGCTGCTGTGTACGGGCCAGCTGACCGCGACGGCGCAGACGCCCGCCGAGGCCAGGTTCGACCACTTCCTCAGGGTGGTCGGTGAGAGCGGCAGTCTGGCCATCAGCGCCTTCGGTTGCACGCCCACGGGCATCGCCACCACGGTCGCCACCGCCCACCGCCTCCTGCCTGCCGGCACCCAACCACTTGTGATCACACAGCAGTTCGCGAGGGTGGCGGGTGCGGGAACACTCACCGTCCACGCCGCCTTCTCCATCCCCGTCTACTCCGGCCTCCGGATCCTGGCTTTCCCCGTCCCCTGATCGTCGGTCCCCGACCGTCCGACCGGCCTGTCCTTAGGAGGACCGATCTCATGACCACCCCCACCCCTGAACGCGACTCCGGCTGGATAACCGGCGGTCACGTCGACGCCGAGGACGCCCGCCTCGCCACCGGCGTGCTCGCCGCGCCAGGGGACGGACCGATCCAGGCCCGGAGCGGCGTCAAGCCCGCCGCGGGCAACCCTGGCCAGGTCTTCCCCACGGCGACCGTGTCCGGGAAGGTGACCGTCAACCCGTTCCAGGCCGTGATCCAGGGGACACGGGCAACCGCCGCCGGCGCGTACCTGGTCACGATGGACCAGACGAAGACCATCGACGTGCTGGGCACGGCACCGGCAACAGCGAACCCTCGTTTCGACCTGATCGTCGCCCGCCAGAGGGACGCCCAGTACGGCGACGCGAGCACCGGAATGAGTGTGGAGCTGGTCCCGGGCAAACCCGACCCCAACCCCGTCGTCCCGGAGGTGACCGGCGACCACATCAGGCTCGCCCGGATCTCCGTCCCGGCCAACGCCACGACGATCACAGCCGCCAACATCTTCGACGAGCGCCCCTACACCGCCGCCGCGGGCGGCGTCGTCCGGGTCTGGAACGAGCGCCCCGCCAACCCGCACATCGGCCTGTACGTCCACCATGTGCAGACCCATCGACTGGAGGTGTACACCGGCGGCGACACCTGGCGCACGGTGTACGAGGACACCGGCTGGACCACTCTCAGCCTCCTCCCCAACTGGACCGTGTACCTCGGCGAGACACCAGCCGTACGCCGGATCGGGTCCACCGTCCACCTGCGCGGCGCCCTCATCACCAGCGTCGCCATATCGGCCAACTCCACCTCCGTCATCAACGTCCCGGCCGGCTTCCGCCCGGCGGTACGGCACCACTATTACGCGCCGCTGGGCAATTCGAGGCAAGGCGTCGAACTCCTGCTCGCCCCCGACGGCAACCTGCTGGTCTTTCCCCATTCCACCGCACTGCCGGCCAACCAGCTGATCTACATCAACACCACCTGGCTGGTGGGCTAGTGACCCGCGCCCAGGCCCGCTACACCTACTACATCGCCGACCTCGCCACCGGCGCCGTCGCCGACGAACTCCCCCTGTACGACGTCACGTTCAGCACCGAACTCAACGAGGCGGGCGAGTTCCGCGGCCGCCTCGCCCTCGGCGACCCGCGCATCACCGTGCACCGCCCCCGCGAACTCACCGAACCCGGACGCGCCGGGCTCTACGTCGAACGCGACGGCGTACTCGTCTGGGGCGGCGTCATCTGGACCGTGCGGTACACGTCCTCCGACCGCCACCTGGAGATCGGGGCGGCGGGGTTCCTCTCCTACTTCGACCACCGCCGCGTCCTGCCCGCCGGCTTCGACCCGGCCACCACCACGGACCTCGGAGGCGTCGACGTCCCGTTCCCCGAGTGGGACCAGAGCGACATCGCGCGCGAGCTCGTCCGCATCACGCAGGCCCACCCGGGCGGCGACATCCGGGTACGCCCCGCCTCGTCCGAACGGTCCGGCATCGTCCGTACCCTCACCTATCCGGGCAGCCAGCTGAAGAGCACCGGCGAGGCACTGCGCGAACTGGCCAGCCTGGAGGACGGCCCCGACTTCCTCATCGACGTCGCGTACGGCACCGACGGCCACCCCGTCCGCCGGCTGCGCGTGGGCACACCCCGTCTCGGCCAGCAGGGCACGCCCCATGTGTGGGAGTACGGCGCCAACCTGACCGGCTACACCTGGCCCGCCGACGGCTCCTCCACCGCGAGCCGCGTCTTCGCCCTGGGCGCCCAGAGCGACGACAGCCAGGTGGTGGCCGTCGCCGAGGACCGCACGACCGGCCGTCCCCTCACCGAGACCGAGGTCTCCTACGTACACGTCGGCGACCCCGCGATCCTCCGCTCGCAGGCCCGCTCCGCCCTCGCCGCCGTGTCCGCCCCCGTCGTCCTGCCCGAACTGACCGTCCGCGCCGACCTCGAGCCGGTGCTCGGCTCCTACCAGGTGGGCGATGACGCCACCGTCGTGATCAAGGACGTGTACTTCCCCGAAGGCACCCACTTCGACGTCCGCATCACCGGTATTCAGGTCACCCCCGGCAACGACGCCGACGAGGAACAGGTCCAGCTCACCGTCATGCCCTTCAGGAGCACCCCTTGACCAGGATCAACCGCCCCGACAGCCTCCTCACGGAACTCCGGGACATCAAACGCCGCCTCCACGCCCTGGAAACCGCCCAACGCGGCGCCCCCGCGACCGGAACGGCCCTCGCCGCACAGAGCCTCTCCGGCCCCACGGACGAGAGCGCCGCGACGAACGACACGACGAACGGCACGGCGAACGACACGACCGGGTCGCAGAGCACCGACGACGAGTAGACGACCGTTGTCCATCTAGCCGGCGGTCTCGGAGTGGCGGTCGCACATCGGTGAGACCACGTACACCGTTGCCGGACGTGGCGGAGCCCGGGAGTCGTATCCAGCTCCCGGGCCCCTGGGGATGCCACCCAATTGCGCACGCCAGTGGCGTTTAAGAGGACGGATCAGTCATCAGGCCGTCGTGTTCTGCCTTTGAACTACCGCACCACGGAGAGGTGCAGACGAGATTCGAACTCGCATCCGACGGCGTTCGTCCGTCCCCACTCGATCCGGCGATCGGTGGCGATGCTGAAGCTGGAGCGAGAGTCTGAGCTTGATACGGCCTGCCTCTACCGGTTGGGCTACCCCGGCCCGTGGTTCCGTCGTGCCGTTGTGCCGGGGGAAGGACTCGAACCTTCACTGTGACCGCGTCGTCAGGCTGAACTTCAGTTTCAGCTTGCGCTCCGCACGCGAACCGGTCCTCAATTCCGGCCCGCGCCCTGCAGCGCACCCCCGCGCTCGCACGCGGGGGCGATCAGAAATGCTACCTGCGGCTGGTGCGGTGGGCGATTGCCCGGTTGCCCGGTGCCCGATGCCCGATGCCCGGTTGCCGTCAGCCGAACAGATAGCCGAACACGGCGTCACCGACACGCTGGTCGGTGACCTCGGCGCCATTGGCCTCCTCGCGGGCGAACTTCACCGCCTGCTGGAGCTTCTCGACCCGCTCCAGGAGCTCGTTCACCCGCCGTGCCGGAAGCGCTCCGGAGAACTTCACCGTCGTCCAGTACCCGACGGGAATGTCCTCGTAGTACACCTCGACCTGCGCCGGGTGCTTGTCGGTGGCCTCGGCCTTGACGTGGTTGCGCGGGACCTTCTTCGTACGGATCGTGCGTACCTGGTCCGTCTTCCACCAGTCCGTCGAGGGGTCCAGCGACCAGGACTCGGCGGCGTCGAGCACGGGGAGCTTCTTCACGAAGGTGTGCAGGTCGACGAGCTGCTTCTCCAGGAAGAGCAGATAGCTGACCGGAACGTCGGCGACGACCGTCCGCCCGTCGACGACGACGTCCGCGCGGGCCGAGCAGTTCGCCCAGTCCTTGGTGGCGGTCACGTCGAACAGCCGGGTCAGCGAGGCGGCCATCTCCCGCAGCACGTCCTCGGCCTTGACCTGGACCCGCGTGGACTCGGGCGGCAGCTGCTCGCCCTCCTCGTCCTTCGGCTGGTACGTCCGCGAGATACCCGACAGCAGCGCCGGCTTCTGCACCTTGTGGTGAGCCGCGGTGATGTCCTGGAACGACTTGCTCTTGACGCCCTTTTCCACGGCGATGATCTGGTTGAGTTTCGTCATCTCGCCCCCCTTCGAACGGCTGGAAACCTACCTCACGGAGCGCTGACGGGGCGCGTGTTTTTTCTCGCGCTCACGGGCTCGGGTTTTCCCGCGCTCACAGGCTCAGGTCTTCCCGCGCTCAGAGGACGCCGCCGTCCCGAGGTCCTCCAACAGAAGGTCCAGCGCCGCCTCCTCATGCAGCGCGACCCCCAGCGCCCCCATGGTCGCGGCCAGTTCCGTGTCCCACGTCGCCTCGACCGGGGTGCCGCCCAGCGGAAGCGGCGGCGTGCCCTGGAGTTCCGCGCGCGTGGCGAGGTACTCGTAGTCCCCCGCCGTCATGCGCCACGGTTCTGCCCCGTACCGGCCCATGACGCGGTTAGCCAGGGCGATGCCCGGCCAGTCGAAGTCGCCGTGGTAGGCGAGGGCGCAGCCGGTCGCGGCCAGGGTGTCCAGGAGGGTGAGGACGACCGTCGTCGCGCTGCCCGAGGTGCAGATCAGGGTGGCTGAGCAGCCGGCGTCCGCCGCGGCCTCCACGACGCGCGGGTTCTCGCAGACGTGGACGCGGGTGCGCGATGGCAACTCCAGGTGCAGCGTGCGTAGTTCGCGCAGCGTCAGATGTGTCTCCAGGTGGTGGGCCGCCCGCTCGCGCAGGGCTGCCTCCTGCCAGGTGGTGCCGGTCGGGCGCAGGCCGTACGTCAGGACCGTGCTGGAGACCTCGTCCGGGGTGACCGAGACCCGGCGCCACAGCGCGCGGCGGCCCGGGGCGTCGGTCGGGAACTCGACGCCCTGGGCCAGTGCGATACCGCGCAGGACCAGACGGGCCAGCAGGGTTCCGTCGTCCAGGCCGTGGGCCGAGCCGGTGGTGCGGGTGGCCAGTTCGCCGCGGCCCCAGGTCGCGGG
>NZ_VJZE01000485.1 GCF_009377205.1 Streptomyces phyllanthi | reverse complement strand
GGTCACGACTTCTCCTCCGGGACGGGCGGTACTGGCGCCACGAATGATTCCGACGATACGGATGACGATATGGACGGTGACGATACGGGGTGGTACAGCAGGGCGTTCAACGCGGCCGCCGCCACCGCCGAACCACCCTTCTCCGACACGTTGCTGACGGCCGGCAACCCGCTCTCGCGCAGCGCGGCCTTGGACTCGGCCGCGCCGACGAAACCGACCGGCAGACCGATGACGAGCGCCGGGTCGGCGTCCAGGGTGAGCAACTCCTCCAGGGCGGTGGGCGCACAGCCGATCACCCACAGCGCGCCCGGCCCGACCTCCTCGTGCGCGAGGCGGATCGCGTGCGCCGAGCGCGTCAGACCGGGGCCGGACCTCGCGTCCCCGAGACGGCAGACGGTCTCCCGGCGCGTGATGCCCGCCGCGACCATCTCCACGTCCACGACGACCGGCGCCCCGGCGTGCAGCGCGGCGTGCGCCCTCTCCAGCGCGCCCTCGTCCGTCACCAGATCCGTGGCGTACTCGAGGTCGGCCGCCGAGTGGATGACCCGCTCCACGACCGCGCGGGTCAGCGGCGGAAAGTGCGAGGTGTCCAGCCGGGCCCGCAGCCGCCGGAACGACTCCGCCTCGATCGGGTGCACGACCCGCTCCTCCGGGAACACCTGGCTCACCGGGCCTCCTCCTGCGCTCACTCGGCCTCCCCCTCCTGCCAGCGGTAGCCGCGCGGCGTGACCATGCGGCCCGCGATCTCGCGGGTCGCGGTGTTGCCGACGGTCACGACGGTCATCATGTCGACGATCGCCGGGTCCAGCGCGGCCAGGGTCGTCAGGCGGCTCGACTCGTCCGGGCGTGAGGCGTTGCGTACGACACCGACCGGCGTCGTCGGCTCCCTGTGCCCGGCGAGGATCGCGAGCGCCTTGGGCAGCTGCCAGTCCCGGCCCCGGCTGCGGGGGTTGTAGAACGTCACGACGATGTCGGCCTCGGCCGCCGCCCGCACCCGCCGCTCGATGATCTCCCAGGGCGTGTGGAGGTCGGAGAGGCTGATCGAGACATGGTCGTGGCCCAGGGGCGCGCCCAGGATCGCCCCGGCCGCGAGCGCAGCCGTCACACCCGGCACACCCACCACGTCGATGTCGTCGGACGCCTCGGCCAGCGCGGGCGACGCCATCGCGTACACACCCGCGTCCCCGCTGCCGATCAGCGCGACCGCCCGCCCGCGCCGGGCCTCGGCGACCGCCGTCCGCGCCCGCTCCTCCTCCGCGCCGAGCCCGGACTGAAGGATCCGGGTGCCGGGGCGCAGCAGGTCGCGGATCTGGTCGACGTACTGGTCGAGGCCCACGAGCACGGACGCGCGGCGCAGTTCGGCTTCGGCACGCGGGGTGAGCAGGTCACGGGCGCCCGGCCCGAGCCCGACGACCGCGAGCCGACCGCGCCCGGGGCGCCGTACGACGGCACAGGTCGCCATGGCGGGCAGGCCGTCCGCGCGCTCCGACTTCCGCTTGGGAACGAGGAGTTCACCCCCGCGCACCAAGGCCGCGGCCTCCGCCACGGACGGCGTGCCCACGGCCGTGAGCGGCGCGTCCGAGGGATTCGGCACCGTCACCCGCGCCAACTCCTCGGCGGAGTACGTCACCACGGGCACCCCGAGCCGCTCCGCCGCCCCCACGATCCCGGGCTCCCCGGCCTTGGCGTCCACCGTGGCCAGCTCGGCGACACTGCGCACGGAGAGGCCCGCGTCCCGCAGCGCCCCCTCGACCAGCCCGAGGACCTCCTCCACGGGCGCACCCCTGGAGGCACCCACACCGACGACGAGGGACGGCGGACGGAGGACGACCTCCCGCTCACCGGGATCGACCGCGCGGTCCGTGAGACGAACGGCGTACGCCCCCTCGCCCGCCACCGGCAACGCGGGCAGCGGCCACGCCACCTCCGCCTCCAGGGCGACCGGTTCCCCGTCCAGCAGGGCCCGCGTCACCCCGGCGACATCGCCCTCCACGGGCAACCCGAGCGTGTCGAGGCCCGGCACGCCCACCGCATCGGTCGCCGTGGTCACCACGGGCTCCGCGCCCAGCAACCCACCGACCTCGCGGGCGAGTTCATTGGCGCCGCCCCCGTGCCCGCCGACCAGCGACACGGCGAACCGCCCGCCCTCGTCCACGCACACGATCCCGGGGTCGGACGCTTTGTCGCCCAGCAGCGGTGCCACCAGCCGCACCACGGCGCCCGTCGCGAGGAAGCACACCAGCTGCTCGCACTCCCCGAACGCCCGCCGCACGGCGTTCCGTACGGGCCCGTCGTACACGCGCGTGCGGTCCGGCCACGCCGCGGCCAGCCGGTCACGGGCGGCCGCGCCCGCCGCGGTGGCGGAAATCAGGCCGATCACTGGGTACCTCCGCACGGTGGCTGGTAGCGTCGTGAATTGCTGAGCGAGAACCAAGCCAGCACAGCAGTAACCTCCCAAAACTTAATAAACCGGGCTGGTTTCAACCCGGCTGGTGCTGATCGCGTGAGACTCAATGGTTCGCTGAGCCGACGAGCAGCGTGAGCCAGAAATCTCCCTCGTGCGCGAGGGAGAGGACTCAATGGGCAACTCCTTCGGTACGCGCCGGGGGCCTCACGCCCCACAGCAGGAAAACGGGGTTGGTCGCCGCCAGCCGGGACACGTCCCCCGGCAGCGGCGCCAGCCGCGACGACTGCAACAGGACGCCGTCACAGCCGAACCCGGCCCCGGTGAGCGCGTCCCGCACCGCCGGAACCCGGTCGAGCGCCGCCAGGGCGACCACGACTGTCCGCCGGGCGCGCCGCGCGCACGCGGCGACGATCGCGGGCAGCTCACGCCCCCCGCCCCCGACGAACACGGCGTCCGGATCGTCCAGATCGGACAGCACGGTGGGCGCCGCCCCGTGCACCACCTGTACGTCGACGCCGTGCGCCGTGGCGTTGGAGCGGATCCGCTCCACCCCGTCCCGTGTCTTCTCGACCGCGACGGCGGCGGCGCCGAGGCGTGCGCACTCCACGGCCACGGAACCGGAGCCCGCGCCGATGTCCCACACCAGGTCGCCGAGGCGCGGACCGAGCCGGGCCAGCGCCAGCGCCCGCACCTCGAACTTGGTGATCATCGAGTCCCGGTGCGCGAACGCGTCCTCGCCGAGGGCCCAGCCGACGGGCCGGGGCGCCGGACCGGCCACCGTCCGCACGGGAGCGACCAGCCGCTCCTCGTCCAGGCACAGCACGACGCTCACCGCGCCGTCCCAGCCGCGGCCCGCGGCCTCGGCGGGTGTCACCCGCTCCACGCGCTCGCGCCGGGGGTCACCGAGCGCGGACGCCACGACGAGCACCCGCCCGGTCGACCGGAGCCCCGCGCCCAGCTCGGCGGGCCCCGAACCCGGACCCGTCAGCACCGCCACCTTCGGCTGGGACCGGCACACGTTCAGCGCGGTCCGCAGATCGCGCCCGTGCGCGCTCACCACCACGGCGTCGTCCCAGGGCAGCCCGACCCGCGCGAACGCGGTGGCGACGGACGACACCCCCGGCCGCACGTCCAGCCCGCGCGCCCCGAACCGCTCGGCCAGCACCCGCACGATCCCGAAGAAGCCGGGGTCGCCGGAGGCGAGGACCACGATCCGCCGCCCCTCGTCCTTCTCCAGGTGCTCCTGGATCGCGTCCAGAGCGGGCGCCAGCGGGCCGAGGACGATCCGCTCGACCGTGCGCGGCAGCCCGGAGGCCTCCAGATGCCGCCGGGCACCCACGACGACCGCCGCCCCGGCCAGAGCCTCCTTCGCGTCCGGGGTGAGGGGCGCCCCCGTCCCCGTACCGATGACGGTGATCACGGCGTGGCCCCTCGCCGGGCGCTGTCCGCCGTGTCGCGCCGCGCCTCCCGCAGGGCCTTGCGGGCCGCGGGGTCGGCCTTCCGGTACCCGTGGAAGTGTCCCGGGTGGTACAGGTGCGAGCGCGTGCCGTGCGCGTCGAGGGCCGGACCGACCAGGAACAGCGTGTGCTTCCACAGCCTGTGCTCCTTGACGGTCTCCTCCAGCGTCTCGATCGTGCACTTCACGACGAGCTCCTCGGGCCAGGTGGCCTGGTACGCGACGACCACGGGCGTCGTCGTCGGATATCCGCCCTCCAGCAGCTCCCGCACCAGCTGACCGCTCCGCGCGGCCGACAGGAAGACCGCCATGGTCGTACCGTGCCGGGCGAACTCCCGCACCTCCTCCCCGGGCGGCATGGGCGTCTTGCCCCCGCCGAGCCGGGTGAGGACCACGGACTGCGCGACCTCCGGAATGGTCAACTCGCGCCGAGCCAGCGCGGCCACGGCCGAGAAGGACGACACACCTGGCACGACCTCCGTCGCGATCCCGAGCTCGGCACACCGGTCGAGCTGCTCCTGCGTACCGCCCCACAGGGCCGGGTCACCGGAGTGGATACGGGCCACCTTCAGCCCCTGCTCGCGGGCCCGCTCGTACACGGCGACGACGTCCTCCAGCGACATGGTCGCCGAGTCCAGGATCTCCGCGCCCTCGCGCGCGTGGTCGAGGACCTCCGCCTGCACCAGGCTGGCCGCCCAGATCACGACGTCCGCCTCCGCGATGGCGCGCGCGGCACGGAACGTCAACAGGTCGGCGGCGCCGGGGCCGGCACCGACGAAGGTCACCGTGCCGGTGGGGGCATCGGCCATGGGATCGGTCCTCTCTGGGGGTGGTGCTGGTAGTGCTCCGGGGTGGTGCCAGGGTCAGGGGCCGGGAGCGGCCTGTGCTCCGGGGCGGGTCCCGGTCAGGTCCGGGGGCGGTGCTGGTACCGCTCCAGGGGTGGCGGTGGGTCATAGGGGGTGCCGCGTGCGTGAACGCCCGCCGGACGGCCGCCGTCGCGATGGTCGGCCACGGTGCGACGGACGCCATGCCGCCGGACGCCGTGCCGCCGGGCGCTCGCGATGCTGTTCGCGGACGCGGCGGCCCCGGTCGCCGGCGCGGCCCCGACCCTGCTCGTCACC
Organism: Streptomyces phyllanthi; assembly: GCF_009377205.1. Classification (GTDB taxonomy): domain Bacteria; phylum Actinomycetota; class Actinomycetes; order Streptomycetales; family Streptomycetaceae; genus Streptomyces; species Streptomyces phyllanthi. The sequence goes on along the minus strand of NZ_VJZE01000485.1, from coordinate 1,664 downwards.
GTCCCGGAACAGGCGCTCGGCTGCTGCCTCGGCTTCTTCGGCGGCGCTTCGCCGTACCTGGCCGCCGCCGGGATCCTCCCCGAGGCGCACCACGAGCACCCGGCCCGCTCCACGCTGCCGGCGACGCTCGCGGGAGCGGCGTTCATCCGGCCGGTGGTGGGAGTGGCGGGCGGCTGACGCCACTCCCGAACCCTTGCCGTTGCCGTTGCCGCTCACAGCTTTCCGCCGCGTCCGCCGTCGCGCCGGGCGGGCGCGATGAGGGTGGACAGGTAGGGGAGCGGGACGTCGTCGAGCCCGTCGGCGGAACGGATCGACTCGTCCGGCAGCCCGAGCGAGGACCCCCACACGGCGTCCTCGATCCGCCCGGTCTCCCGCAGCGCCTCGGCCACCTCCTTCGCCTGCCGCCCGAACTTGTAAGCGACGACCGTGCCCGGCCCGCCCAGCGCCTCCTTCAGCACGGCGGCCCCCGCCGTCACCGGCACGAGCGTGAGCGGCTCGGTCCCCTCGGTCAGTACGGCACCGGAGCGGGCGGCGAGATCCTGCATGGCGGTGATGCCCGGAACCGTCTCGACGACGGTCCCCGGCACCAGTCCGGCGACGGTCTGCGCGAGATAGGTGAAGGTGGAGTACACGTTCGGGTCCCCGATGGTGGCGAACGCGACGGCGGAGTGACGTTCGAGCAACCCGGCCACCCGCGTCCCGGCGGCGTCCCACGCAGCCTCACGCCGCGCCCGGTCGGTCCGCTCGTTGAGCGCGAACACGACCCGTACGACCTTCTCCTCCGGCACGTAGTGCAGCACGGTGGCCTCGGCGCGCCCGCGTTCCCCGGTATCCATGACCGGTACGACGACGACCTCGGCCTCACGCAGCGCGTTGACCCCCTTCACGGTCACCAGCTCCGGATCGCCCGGACCGACACCGACCCCGATCAGCCTGCTGCTCATGACGTCCGGCACCTCTCCACGAACCGACGGGCCGCACCGGGCGCGGCCGCCCAGTGCGTGTGCAGATAACTCGCGTGCACGCCTTGCTGTACGAACCCTTCGACACGCTTACGCGGGGCGCGCACTCCCCAGGCAGGCGCCGCCCCCGCGCCGGGCTCGACCACGGTCCGGTGGAACTCGTGCCCGCGTATCCGGGTCCCCGGCTCGGCGAGCACACTCTCACTCACGGCGACGGCGTCCCGGTAGCCCAGCGTCAGCCGTTCGGACATCCGCGCGGTGGCGTCGAGCACCCCGCACATGGGCTGACCGTCGAGCTCCCGGCACAGGTACAGCAGTCCGGCACACTCGGCGGCGACGGGCGCGCCACTCTCCGCGAGGGCTGCGACGGCCTTGCGCAGAGGTTCGTTGGCGGACAACTCGGCGGCGTACACCTCGGGGAAACCGCCACCGATGACCAGCCCGCGGGTGTCGCTCGGCAGCTGTTCGTCCCGCAACGGATCGAAGGGGACGACCTCGGCGCCGGCGGCACGAAGAAGCTCGGCGTGCTCGGCGTAGGAGAACGTGAACGCCTCTCCTCCGGCAACGGCGACAACCAGCCCGTCGGGCGTTCGAGAACGAGGCCTGTTCAGGGGCGAAAGCGGAGGTCCGGGGGCGGCGGCCCCCGGGGACGATGGGGGTCCCCCCTGCTCGAGCGAAGCCGAGAGCCTGGGGGAGGGAAGG
>NZ_VJZE01000484.1 GCF_009377205.1 Streptomyces phyllanthi | reverse complement strand
CGGTGGGGGTGGTGGGAGTGGTGGGGTTCTCGGTTCTCGGTCCTCGCGCCAACGTCGGGACGGGACCGTATCGTCGTAACGTGAGCGTAGGTCGAAACGACGTCGGAACGCAACCGTTTCGTCGTAACGCCCTTATGCTGTCCGCATGACTTCGAACGCCGACGCCCCCGAAGCGCAGCCGTCACGGCCCCGCCGCAGGGCCCCCGCCGGGGCGGCCGTGCTGCGCGAGGACGTGACCGAGGCCATCCGGGCCGCGGTCTTCGAGGAACTCGCGGCCGTCGGCTACGGGCGCATGTCCATCGAGGGCATCGCGCGCCGCGCGGGCGTCGGGAAGACCGCGGTGTACCGCCGCTGGCGCTCGAAGCTCCACCTGGTCCTGGACCTGGTCTCCGCGGTGGCGATCCAGGGCCTGCCGATGCCGGACACGGGTTCGCTGGAGGGTGACCTCCGGCTGCTGTACGAGGTCACGTCCCGCGCCCTGCGCCACCCCGTGGCCGGCCAGATCATCCCCGACCTCCAGGCCGAGGCCGCCCGCAACCCGGAGATCGCCGAGGCCATGCAGAAGGCCCTGCGGGAGGGGCAGCAGAGCGTGGCGAGCGGTATCGTCGCGGCCGCCGTCGCCCGCGGGGAGGTACGGGAGGGCGTCGACGAGGACCTGGCGCTCGACCTGGTCTCCGGCCCGCTGTACTGGCGCGCGGTGGTCGTACGGGGGCCGAAGTCGCCGAAGGAGTACCTCGCGAGCCTGGCCCGGGCCACCACGGCGGCGCTGCGGGCGCTGTAGGGGGTGCTCCGGGGCCTGGGGGGAGAGAGGTGGGCTGGTCAGCCGGCCCGAGCGCCGGCCAGCTTTTCGGCCAGGTCCGTGAGTTCCGCGGCGCGCAGCACCCGCCCCCGCCACCCCGGCAACGGTACGTGCAGTGGCTCGACCCACCGTTCGGGGATGTCACCGGCCCCGTACACGGCCCCCGCGAGGCCTCCGGTCACGGCGGCGACGGTGTCCGTGTCGCCGCCGAGGTCCACGGCGGCGCGGACGGCTGCCTCGTACGAGCCGGTGGTCCGCAGGGCCCAGACGGCGGAGCCGAGACAGGGCCAGACGGCACCGTTGAACTCCGTCGCCCGGTCGGGGTGCCAGTCGGGGGCGAGGACGACGGCGTACCGGGGGCGGTGGCCGGGGTGGACCGTGTCGAGGATCCCGGGGAGGGCGGTGAGCGGGTCCCCGCCGGCCAGGGCGACCCGTACCAGCTCGTGGAAGACGGCCGTTCCCTCCCACGCGGCCCGGTCTCCGTGGGTGAGCGCGGCGATACGGCGGGCCGCGTCCATGGTGGCTCCGGTGCCGTGCGGTGCGAAGTACACCGCCGAGGTGGCAGCCCGCATCAGCGCTCCGTTGCCCGCGGCCCGCTGGTTGACCTGGAAGTGGAGGGCGGCGGCCAGGTCCCAGGGTTCGCCGTTGGTCAGGACGTCCTCGGTCTGGAGGCCGATGTCCTTGGGGTCGGCGGCCGCCCAGCGCCGGAACCGCCCGAAGATATCGGGGAGGTGGAGGCCGCCGTGCTCCAGCAGTGACTCCCCGACCAGTACGGCCATCTGTGTGTCGTCGGTGGCCTCACCCCGGTCCCAGCCGCCGCCCCCGCACATCTCACCGCCGTACCCGGCCGTCGGGAACCGCGCCGAGAACGCCCCTTCGGGCCCGAACTCGAAGGGAGCGCCCAGCGCGTCACCGACGGCGGAGCCGAGGACGGCACCGACGGCGCGCCGTGCGCGCTGGTCCGTGGAGGTGGACATGGCGGTCACCGGTCAGGACGCGGTCGCTTCGGGGTGCCGTCGCAGCCAGCCCTCCCAGGCCGAGGAGATCATGTCGTCGATGTCGTGGCGGGCCTTCCAGCCCAGTTCCGTCGCGATGCGGTCGGCCGATGCGACGACCCGTGCCGGGTCGCCCGCTCGCCTCTCCGTCACCACCGGGTGCCGGTCGTACCCGGTGAGCGCGTTGATCCGGTCGATCATCTCGCGGACCGAAACGCCTTCCCCGCGCCCGATGTTGAGGGTCAGGTCCGTACCCGGCGAGGCTTTGAGCCGCCGGGCCGCCGCCACGTGGGCCTCCGCCAGGTCCACCACGTGGATGTAGTCCCGGACGCACGTGCCGTCGGGCGTCGGGTAGTCGTCACCGAAGATCCGCGGCGCCGCTGCGTCGGTGAGCTTCTCGAAGACCATGGGGACGAGGTTGAAGACGCCGACGTCCGCCAGTTCGGGTGCGGCCGCGCCCGCCACGTTGAAGTAGCGGAGGCACGCCGTGGACTGGCCGGTTGCCCGGCCCGTGGCCCGTACCAGCCACTCGCCCGCGAGCTTGGTCTCGCCGTACGGGCTCATCGGCACGCACGGTGTCCTCTCCGTCACCAGGTCCACATCCGGCATCCCGTACACGGCCGCCGAGGAGGAGAAGACGAAGGACGGGACCTGTGCCTCCGTGACGGCGGAGAGCAGGACCCGCAGGCCCTCCACGTTCTCCCGGTAGTAGTGCAGCGGCCGGTCGACCGACTCGCCGACCTGCTTCTTCGCCGCCAGGTGGACCACGCCCGTGATGCCGTGCCCGGTCAGGGTGCGGGACAGCAGCTCGCCGTCCAGGGTGGATCCCTCGACCAGCGGCACCCCCTCGGGCACCCGCCCGGCGATCCCGGTGGACAGGTCGTCGTAGACCACGACCTCTTCGTCCGCCTCGCGCATCGCGCGGACCACGTGTGCTCCGATGTAGCCGGCGCCGCCGGTGATCAGCCAGGTCATGGAGGCCGTCTCCTCGTGAATCGGGGGTCAGCTGTGGCGTGTGCGTTGCCGCGAGGGCGCGTCTTCAAGTGAAGCAGGCGTCAGTGGAGCAGCCGTCAGCGAGCAGTCGTCAGTGAGCAGTCATGAGTGAGCAGTCGTCAGTGAACGTGCGTCAGAAAGCGGTCGTCAGTGAACGGGCGTAAGTTGAGCAGTCGTCAGTGGAACAGGCGCTTGAGGCGTCTGCGGACGACGCCGGTCAGTCCCCGCCATCCGGGCGCGAGCCGCAGCGCCAGCGCTCCCGCATGGGTCGCGTACGGCTGCACGAGGAGAAGCCCGTGGCGCACGCTCGGTACGGCGGTGCGCCGCAGCAGTCCGGGCCCGGCGAGGGCATGGGCGGTGGTCTCCCGGCTCGTGCCGTCCTGGAAGCACAGTCGCAGCCGCAGGTCCCAGGTGCCCGAGCCCAACGCGCCGAGATCCAGCGGCACCTCGGCGGACCAGTCGTCGAACTCCGGTTCGGCCGTGAGAGCGGCCGTACGGGCGAGTCCCACCCGGCCGCCGTCCCGGTGCGTGAACTCCACGTCCACCGCCTCCGGCCCGGCCTCCTCCATCCGTCCGTACAGCTCGTGCAGGCGCAGCCGGAGCCGAGTGCCCCGCGCGCGGGGGCGCAGTTCGGCGTCCACGGCGACGGGCAGCAGACGCATGGGGCGTTCGAGGAGGTGGTCCAGTTCCACTCCGGGCAGGTCCGCCGACCACACCGGGGTGCCGTCGGCGGCACGGGCGTACGGCGGGTTCAGCCGGGCCGGACGGGCGGCGAGCTCCTTGAGGCGGGACAGGTCGCGCGGTTCGGCGCAGGCGAGGATCACGCGCGCCAGGACGCGCCCCGGTGCGGGCGCCAGCGCGAAGTCCGCCGCGTCGAACGTCGCCAGGTACTCGCGGGTGAGCGTCCACCACTCGCGCCGGTACCCGTCGCCGCGCTGGTCGAGCTCGCGCGCGTACATCCGCAGCGAGTGGTCGAGGAACCTCGCGCGCGCGGCCCGCGCCAGCTGCTTCTCGCCGGCGGCGAGGAGGATGTCGTACGAGAGCCGGTGGGCCTCGGTTCGCGCCCGCCAGTTCTCGACGCCCGTGCGGTCGAGCGAGATGGACAGCCGGGACGCGGAACGGCGTACGTGCCAGACGTAAACAGGGTCCGGAACGAGTGCCGTACGCGGGGCGGCGGCCAGCACGCGCGCGGTGAACACGAAGTCCTCGTAGGGAAACCTCCCTTCCGGGAAGCGGATCCCGTGCTCGCGCAGGAAGTCGGCGCGGTAGAGCTTGTTGACGCAGAGCGTGTCGTGGACGAGGCGGGGGCGCAGGGACGGGCGGGCCAGTACGGCCGGCTCCGTGTACAGCTCGGGCTGCCACGGGGTCTCGCGCCCGGACGGCAGCTCCCGACGCACGCACAGACCCGCGGTGACCTGGGCGTCGTGTGCGAGTGCCGCGCCGAGTAACGCGTTCACGGCACCAGGGGGCAGCACGTCGTCGCTGTCCAGGAACATCACGTACGGGGCCGCCGCGGCCTCGATGCCGGCGTTGCGCGGGGTGCCGCAGCCGCCGCTGTTGACCGGGCGGCGGATCACCCGCAGACGCGACTCACCGGCGGCCAGCAGCTCCAGCAGCTGCCCACTGCCGTCCGTCGAGCAGTCGTCGACCGCGATCACCTCACGGACGGCCGGGCCCTGCGCGAGCGCCGAGCCGACCGCGTCCGCCACGTGGGCGGCGTCGTCGTAGCCGATGACGACGATGCTGACCTGCGAGTGGTGAGGGTGCATGGCTCCACGAGTCGGAATAGTAGGTATCACTCATAATTTCCCGTTATGGGGCACTTGGGCTCTCATGGGGAAGATGGTGGGAGCGGAAGCCGGGTTCCGCTTGATGCGGTTGGTTTCCGGGCCGCCGGATCCGGGATGTCCTCCGCGCCCTGTCCGGGGGCGTGCGGCCGCACCCCGCCGGAGCTCGTGCGGGCAAGGGGAACCGGCGGTCGAACCGGCGGCGGCGGTCGAGCCGGGGTCGACGGCGGGGCCGGGGCGGAGTCCGGAGGCGGGTGCGGGATCTCATCAGGCGGGGATCGTAAACCGCACCGGTGTTATAAATGCGACAATACGCCGATCATCGCCATGAAGATGTCACTAATGGTGCAAACAGGATCATGTGGCGCCCGTGGGGTGAGGTGCCGGCGTGCTTCCTATCGGCAGCCCGGCGTCTCCTCCAGTGCCGCCTCGTCGAGTGCGGTCGTCAGCCGGTCCAGGCGGGAGCGCAGGTCGCGGAGCTCGTCCAGGTCGAACCCGGTCACGGTCGCGATCCGGCGCGGCACCTCCAGGGCCCGCTCGTGCAGCGCCTGGCCCTCCTCGGTCAGCCGCACCTCCACCGACCGCTCGTCGCGGGTGCTGCGCTCGCGCCGTACCAGGCCGGCCGCCTCAAGGCGCTTCAGCAGCGGCGACAGCGTCCCGGAGTCGAGGCGCAGATGCTCGCCCAGCCTCTTCACGGGCAGCTCGCCGTGCTCCCACAGCACCATCATCACGAGGTACTGCGGATAGGTGAGGCCGAGGTCCTTGAGGAGCACCCGGTAGACGCCGTTGAAGGCGCGCGTGGCCGCGTGCAGCGAGAAGCAGATCTGCTTGTCGAGGCGGAGCAGGTCGGCCGGGTCGACGGCGGGGGTCGGAGTCATGGTTCCAGGGTACCTTCTGCGCGCCATTGAGTTGTGCACAATTGAATTGTGTGATGTACTCATGTCCTGACGGCGGCCGGGACCGGCCGCCCGACGCGAACGACGTGAACTTCGAGAGGGATGGTTTTCCATGGACGCGCTCTACACCGCTGTCGCCACCGCCACCCACGGTCGCGAGGGCCGCGCCGTCACCTCCGACGGCAAGCTGGACCTCGCCCTCGGCATGCCGGTGGAGCTGGGCGGCAACGGCCAGGGCACGAACCCGGAACAGCTCTTCGCCGCCGGTTACGCCGCCTGCTTCGGCAGCGCCCTCGGCCTCGTCGGCCGCCAGGCGAAGGTCGACGTCAGCGACGCCGCGGTGACCGCCGAGGTCGGCATAGGCAAGCAGGGCGAGGGCTTCGCCCTCAAGGTGACGCTGCGCGTCGAGCTGCCCGACTCCGTGGACGAGTCCACCGGCCGCAAGCTGGTCGAGCAGGCCCACCAGGTCTGCCCCTACTCCAACGCCACCCGCGGCAACGTCCCGGTCGAGCTCGTCATCGAGTAGTCGGTAGTCGGTAGTCGGTAGTCGAGTAAGAGTTCCAGAGACGCTTCAGCGGCCGAGCCTCGCCAGCACCTCACCCGTCCGCCGGCTCCAGTCCACCACCACCGCCTCCTCCGGCACCTTCCGCCACCGCGTCAGCAGCAGCCAGCGCACGTCGTACCGCTCGGCGACGGCAGAGCGGGCGGCGCGGGTCGACGCCGGGTCCAGGTAGGCACGGACATCGGCGAGGCGCCGTGCCCGCTCCCGCTCGTCGAGGGCGGGGTCGGGCCAGAGGGGTGCGGCGAGGTTCGGCCCGTATCCGGCGATGGCGTGGGTCGCCTCGTACCCGTCGGCGATCACCACCTCGCCGGGCCCGATGTGCCGTGCCGCCCAGCCGTACGAAGGCCAGCGCGGCGGCTGCTCGAAGCCCACCGGGTCCAGCGAGCGCGGCACGACCGCCCCCGCCTGCGCGGTGAGGAACCCCACGCACGCCCCGGCGGCCGCCGCCGCGCCCAGCAACCGTCTCGCCCACCCCCACGGCCGGGGCGCCGCCAGCTCCACCGCCAGGGCGAAGTGCGGCGGCACCGCCGTGAGCCCCAGGATCCTGCCGTACGTGTACTGGCCGCTGATCCAGCCGTACGCCACCACCAGGCAGTCCAGCGCGAACATCAGCACCAGCGGAT
>NZ_VJZE01000483.1 GCF_009377205.1 Streptomyces phyllanthi | reverse complement strand
TTGTGGCTGGTCGCGCAGTTCCCCGCGCCCCTGAAGAACGCGCGGTTCCCCTCGCCCTGAAGAACGCGCGGTTCCCCGCGCCCCTGAAAGAAGTGGCCCCCCGCGCCGAGCGCCGGGGGCCACTTCTTCGGCCTCTACGGAACCCGCACCCACTGCGCCTTGCTTGGCGTCCCCTGGTCGTCCGTGACGAACAGCATGTACCAGCCCGACTGGACCAGGTTGCGGTTCTTCGGGACGGTGACCTTGAGGGTGTCGCCGGTCGCCTTGAAGTCCAGGGCTATGGACTTCTGGTCGACGTCGGTGACATGGGTGGAGGCGGACGGGCGGATCAGCCGGGCCGTCTTGACCTCCGAGGCGTGCTGCGTGGTGAAGGTCGCCGAGGCGCCCCGCCGAACCGTCTTCGGGCCCCCGGAGAGCGACGGCCGCGCGTTCCGGTACAGGTACGGCGGCGTGTAGATCTCGATGCGCTGCTCGAACTTGCCCGGCTTGGTGTTGGCCTTGTCCGCGTAGAGCGAGTCGGAGCCGAAGAACATCACCCGCCCGTCGGGGAGCAGGATCGAGCCCGAGTGGTAGTTGCGGCCCACCAGCGGGTCGGCCACCCGCCGCATGTCGCCGCTCTTCGCGTCGTAGAGCCGCGCCTGGAGGATGTCGGAGTCACCGCGGCCCCGGTAGTCCTCCGAGCCGCCCGAGATCAGGACGGTGTCGTCGGGCAGGATCGAGGCCTGCGGGTAGCGCGTGCCCTTCTCCATGGACGGGCCGTCCACGAACTCCGGGTCGTCCTTCAGCAGGTCGACGACGCGGGTCTTCTTGCTGGACCGCTGGGACTCGCCGACCCCGCCGCCGCCGATCACCATGTACTTCTCGTCCTGCGCGGGCGGCAGCAGCACCGTACCGGCGGTCTCCAGCAGCTTCTTGTCGCTCATGCCGGGGACCTTGGTGAACTTGTTGCTCCGCAGGTCCCAGATACCCGGGTCGCGGCCCACGTCGTCGGGGCCGTAACCGGCGTTCGCTCCCGAGTAGAACAGCTTGCCGTTCTGCATCAGGGAGATCGCCGGGTAGGTCGGGAACTGCCGGGTCTTCGGCGTGTACGTCCACGACCTGGTCGCCGGGTCGTAGACCTCGTTCTTGCCCGGCACCAGCTGGCCGATCTCGTCCAGCCCGGACAGGGACAGGACCTTGCCGTCGGACAGCGTGGTCAGCGTCGGGTACCAGCGCGCCTCGTTCATCGGGTCGACCTTGATGTACTTCTCGGCGACCGGGTCGAACTCGAAGGCGTCCCTGATGCCCTGGAAGTCCTTCTTGTCGAGGGCGAGCTTCTGCGCGATGCCGTACGTGTTGCGCGCGTCGGTACCCGTCAGGCCCTGGATCCGGTAGTTGTCCTCGGTTCCGGTCTCGTACTTCTTGCCGCTCCTGGCCGCCTCGACGTAGATACGGCCCAGACCGGGGTCGTTGCCGAGGAACGCGCCGGTCGCCGGGTCGAACTTCTTCTCGGCGCGCGGCACGAGCACCGGGTCCTTCGAGATGAAGGTCTTGCCGTTCTCCTTGCCAGTGAACTTGGTGCCCGCGGGCAGGGTGATCGGCTTGTCCGGGTTCTCGTTGTGGACGATCATCAGGCCGCCGGCCTTGGTGACGTCACCCTTGAGCTTCTCGTACCGCTTGGTGCCGCCCGCGATCAGCAGGTTGCCGTTGCCCAACTGCGTGTGGCCCGTGCAGAACAGGTCCTTGGGTGTCGGAACCCTCTTGATGGTGCCCTTGACCGGGTCCCAGATCCGGGTGTCGAACTTCTTCGCGTCGAAGTTGTCCGCGTTGTTGCCCGATCCCGCGATCAGCAGCACCTTGCCCGTGCGCAGCAGGGCGGCGTGGATCGTGTTCTGCCGGTACTCCTCGGGGAACTCGACGATCTCCCACTTGCCGTTCGCGGCCTTGTACTCGGGCTTGTTGATCTTGTACTGGTGGTACTTCTCCGAGCTGAAGCGGTACAGCCACGGCCCGTTCATCCCGGCCAGCGCCAGCACCACCGCCGCGCCTATCGCCAGACGGCGAGCACGACGGCGGCCTGCACGGTCTGTCATTTCTTACGTCCCCCAAGGGCGATCTGCATGGTCTGGTCGTTGCCCCCGTTGGTGGCCGCCCAGCTCGGTTTCTGCTGCGGGGCGTGCGACGCGTGACCCGCCTGCTGCGGTACATGGACCGAGTGCGGCCCGTGACCCGCGTACGGTGCCTGGTCCCCGTACGGCGCCGCCTGCTGGGCCGGCAGCGGCTGTGTCGACGAGATGGCGTCCTGCGGTTCGCCGGCCGGAGCCGCACCCGAACGCTTCTTCCTGTCCTGCCGCATCTGCCAGCGCCAGGCGAACATCGGCGAGGCGGTGATCAGCAGCGCGAACGTCGCCCAGATGATCATCGCGGGGTGGGCGTGGCCGAAGTGGAAGCCGGCGCCGATCGAACCACCGAAGATCGCGATGAAGTACCAGTGGTACCGGAAGGTCCCGAACCAGGTGTCCGGGCTGGCCGAGTCGCCCTTGGGGGTGACCACGAACTTGCTCTTGCGGCGCAGCGCGGAGTCGATCAGCGCCTTCGCGTAGAGCGGCGCCGACAGCGCGGACATCACCATGCCGGCCACACCGCCGGAGCCCTCCGGCTCGTGCGGCGAGACGTTGTGGCGGCGGTTCCAGACGTAGAGGCCGATCTGCAGGGCGGAGGCGTTGCCGTAGAGCATCAGCCAGATCGTCGGGTCGATGTTCACACCCGAGGCGCCCAGGCCCAGGAACAGCGCACAACTCAGCGCCGCCAGGATCCAGTTGAGGGCCGACATCGGGTAGAAGATGATCATCATCGTGTAGTTGAAGAGCTTGCTCGGCGGCAGCGAGTACCAGCCCTTCCAGTACTGCTTGAGGATCGTCTCGTACGTCCCTCGCGACCAGCGCATCTGCTGGGTGAAGAAGTCCGTCCAGGCGTTCGGGCCCTCGCCGACCGCGAGCACGTCCGGGGTGTAGACCGAGCGCCACTTCCTGCCCGTCGCCGGGTTCTTGTGGCGGTGGATCTCGAAGCCCGTCGCCATGTCCTCGGTGATCGAGTCGTACAGACCGCCGATCTGCTTCAGCGCCTTGATGCGTACGGCGTTGGAGGTGCCCACGAACATCGGGGCGCCGTAGGCGTTTCCGGCCCGCTGGATCAGCGCGTGGAACAGGAACTGCTGCGACTCGGCGGACTTGGTGATGGGGTTGTCGTAGTTGCCGTACACCTGGGGGCCGATGACGAAGCCGACGTCCGGGTCGCGGAAGAAGCCGAGCATCCGCTCCAGGTAGTTGGGCAGCGGGACGTGGTCGGTGTCGACCGAGGCGAAGTAGTCGTAGTCGTCGCCGTGCGCGTCCAGCCAGGCGTTGTAGTTGCCGTGCTTGGTCTTGGCGCGGTGCGGGCCCTTGGCCTGGTTCCACTTCGCTATGCCCTTGCGGGAGAAGTGGTGCACGCCGAGGCGCTCGCAGACGGCCTTCACCTCGGGGTCGTCACCCTCGTCGAGGAGCCAGACGTGCATCAGACCCCGGTGCCGGATCCTCACCGCGGCCTCCAGGGTCTTCGTCACCATCTCCAGCGGCTCCTTGCCGGGCACGAAGGAGGTGAGGAAGGCGACTCTGGTGCCGACCTCGGGCACGACCGGGACCGGGTCGCGGGCGACCAGCGTGGCGTGCGCGTTCGACAGCACGTTCATACAGCGGAAGAACTCGATCAGACCGATCGAGACCAGCATCACGACGTCGAGCGCGGGCAGGAAGTCGTAGGCCGGGTAGTCCCGTTCGGTCCAGTGCTCCGGCTGGAGCAGCCAGAACAGCAGCACCAGGGAGAGCACCGGAGCCGCGCCCAGCATCAGGGCCGCGCGTATCCGGTGGGGCTCCTGCGAGAGCAGCGAGCGGTACTGGACCTTGTACGGCCTGGTCGGATCGGGTTGGGTGAGAGGGCCCGCGAGCCGGCTGTAGTGCTCGTAGTCGTATCTGGGCAGCGTCTTCTTGATTCTGCGGAAGCTGCCGGTCCGGTGAGACTCCACCCTGAGCTGGGTTGTCTCGGACGGGTCGAAGTTCGGCCGGGCGCCCGTCGGCGTCGACGTCATGAGTCATCCCCCCGCACACACATGAGTGTGTGTTCGTCGGTTCTTCCGCCCGGCTCGGGTCCCCCTCGACCGTTCCCGGACGCATCAGTGGCAGGCCTGCGTCACCACATCATCCACACTGTATAGACACGGGACGCAAAGCTTCCGGTTGCATGATGCCCCCCTCGGCATCGGTTTTCGAACGAGGCCCTCTGCTCCCCCGCCCGGGCCCAAATCCGGCCCAAGCCCCCCAACTGCCATGTATCCGCAGCTTCTTACCGGGTCAGGGTTCTATGGTGCTCGGCATGATCGCAAGATGTGAAAGATGGCGGTTGCCGGTCATACGGGCATATTGGGGGGCTCTCATGTGCTCTTTCGGGCGTTTGTGTGCCTGAATGATGACATTGGCATATGCCTGAGGGGGTGTGCGGAGATGCACGGCAGGGGCGTGCGGAGGTGGTGTGCGCCGGCGGACGACGGGGAGCGCCCCGGAGTGGCGACTGGAAGCCCCCTGGAGCGAAGGCGGGAAGCCCCCGGAACAGCGAAGAGGCCCCTCGCCGTGCGAGAGGCCCCTTCGGTCGGTGCGCCGCCAGGGACTCGAACCCCGGACCCGCTGATTAAGAGTCAGCTGCTCTAACCAACTGAGCTAGCGGCGCCTGCTGACCCGGAGAACTCTACCGGACCCGGAAGCGTGCTCCCGACCGCCGTCCGCGCGACCGTCCCCGGAGCCGGTCTCCGGCCTCCCACCGTCCTCGTCGGCGTACCTCGTTCGAGAACGCCCGTACATCATTCGGACCGTCAACATGCGACACCCGGTGATGGTTGAGAAACTGGCGACCGTGCGGAGAAGCGGACATTTCCAGGTGGTGGGTGAAGGGAATCGCATGGAGACTCCGGTATTCGAGGAATTCGATCCCGCGAGTGACTGCGAATGCCCCGGATGTATGCAATGGCGGCGGATCCTGCCGCGTTCCCCGGCGTACGGGAACGCCGGTCGCCCGGCGGCCTGCCGTGCCCTCGTGCTGGCCGCCGCGGCGGGTTCGGCGCTCGGCGCGGGGCACACCGGGCCGGCGGTCGCGGCTGCCCATGGCCCCCTCCAGCCGGGCGTTCCCGCACGTGACGAGCCTGATACGCCCCAGGGGGCCAGGTCGCCGCTGTTCGGCCCCGCGGGGAAGGCGGTGGCTCCCGGAGACGTACCGCAGACCACCGACAAGCTCCCCGTGACCACCCGGTCGGAGATCATGAACCGGGCGGGGAAATGGATCTCCTCGGCGGTTCCCTACAGCATGACCGCGTACTGGCGTGACGGCTACCGGCAGGACTGCTCGGGATTCGTCTCGATGGCCTGGAATCTGGGCAGGAACGAATGGACGGGCAGCCTCGACAAGTTCGGTGTGCGCATTTCCAAGGAGGAACTGCAGCCCGGCGACATGCTTCTGTTCCACAATCCGCAGGACCCGCAGGACGGCTCGCACGTGGTCCTTTTCGGTGGCTGGACGGACTCCTCGCACACCTACTACACCGCCTACGAGTCGACCCGTCCGCACGCCCGGAGAAAGGTCACCCCGTACGCCTACTCGAGCCATTCAGACCGTTATGTGCCCTACCGCTACAAGGGGCTGGTGGCGGGGAGCGCGGGGCCGATGCCGGATGTGTCGTCCGGGGCGGAGAGTGCCCTTTTTCCCGGGACGGCGTACTTCGGGCCGGGCGCGCACAACGCGTACGTCACCCGGTTGGGGCGCATGCTCGTGGAGCGGGGTGGGGCGCGCTTCTACACCACCGGTCCGGGGCCGCGCTGGTCGGACGCCGACCGCAGGGCCACGCAGGCGTTCCAGCGGGCGCAGGGGTGGAGCGGAGCGGACGCGGACGGTCTGCCGGGGGCGATGACCTGGGCGTACCTGGTCGGCCAACTGGGCCAGGACATCCCGTCGGCGGGTGGCCGGCCCGAGTTGTCCGAGGCCTCCGACGACCGTGAGGAGTTCGACTCCCAGGAGGTCCCCGACTATCCCGGACGCGGGATGTTCCGGCCCGGCGCCTACAACCAGCATGTCACCCGGCTGGGGAAACAGCTGGTCAGGAAGGGGTTCGGCAGGTACTACACCTCGGGTCCCGGGCCGCGCTGGGGTGAGGCGGACCGGCGGAACGTGGAGGCGTTCCAGCGGGCCCAGGGATGGCGGGGCGGGGCGGCGGACGGCTATCCGGGGCCGGAGACATGGCGGCGGCTGTTCTCCTGACGGGCCGTGGCTGCGGCGGAGGCGTGGAGCCCCGAGGCGCGGAGGCATGAGGCACGGAGGCATGTATGAGTACGACCACTTCGCAGACACCCGAGCCCGAGCGGCTCACCCACCCGCACCGGCTCATCCGCAACGAGGCGACCACCGAGATCCCCGTGCATCTGCTGTTCCGGGACGACCCCGACCCGGTGTCCGTGCCGCTGGCGCCCGCGATCGTGGGGCGGCGGCGCGGGACGGGGGAGCAGCCGCGGGTGCGCCAGGGGCTGTCCGGGCCGGTGCGGCCGCGGCCCGTGCCCCAGGTCGACCCCGAGCTGGTCGAGCGGCCCGCGCGGGTGCTCCCCGGAGTGGCCGGGGTGC
>NZ_VJZE01000482.1 GCF_009377205.1 Streptomyces phyllanthi | reverse complement strand
GTTGGAGGCGGCCCTGCTCGGACACCGCCTGCTGCCCGTCGGTCCGGGCGGCCTCCGCGAGCAGGGCGAGCACGGTCTCGGTCTGGGCGGGGGTGAGCGCGTCCAGGCTTTCGATGCTTCGGGCTCCGCCGGTGGGGGCGGTGTCGTGGCTGGTCATGGGTATGAGGTTACGGCGCGTGGGGTTCCTGGCGAAGCGCTTGGCGGGGGTGCGGCGTGCTCGGCCGGGCGGGGTGGTTGTGGTGGTTGCGGGACTGCGGCTTGTTTGTGGCTTGTCGCGCGGTTCCCCCCGCCCTTAAGGGGGTGCCGTCCCTCGCGGTCCGTTCAGAGGCGGTATGTGCGGCCTTTGTGGTGGATCATCCTCGACGGCAATCCAGTCGTAACCATGAACCCCCTGTCGCGCTACGCGCGTTGACCCTACGCTTCGGGCCGACGGGGCCTGTTTCTCACTCGACTCACAGGGGGGCACATGTCAGCCACACCCCATGCGCATAGCCGCAGACGCCGTACGCACCGCATCCTCGCCGTGGCCGCCGGCATCGCCACCGTCGGCGCCCTCGCCGCCGCGATCCCGGCCTCGGCCGGTGAGGCGAAGACCAAGCCCGGCCACCCGCTGCCGAACCGCTACCAGGACGTGCAGCTGCTGTCGTTCAACGACCTGCACGGCAACCTCGAGCCGCCCGCGGGCTCTTCCGGCCGGGTGACGGAGGTGCATGAGGACGGGACCACCAAGACCATCGACGCCGGTGGTGTCGAGTACCTGGCCACGCACCTGCGCAAGGCGCGCGAGGGCCAGAAGTTCTCCGTCACCGCGGCCGGCGGTGACATGGTCGGTGCCTCCCCGCTGATCTCGGGCCTCTTCCACGACGAGCCCACCATCGAGGCGCTGAACAAGCTGGACCTCGATGTGACGAGCGTCGGCAACCACGAGTTCGACGAGGGCGCCAAGGAGCTGGCCCGGCTGCAGAAGGGCGGCTGCCACCCGACCGACGGCTGCTACGGGGGCGAGAAGTTCACGGGCGCCGAGTTCCCGTACCTCGCGGCGAACGTCGTCAACGAGAAGTCCGGCAAGCCGATTCTCAAGCCCTACTGGGTGTGGCAGAAGAGGGACGTCAAGATCGGCTTCATCGGTGTGACCCTGGAGGGCACCCCGGACATCGTCTCCGCCGAGGGCATCAAGGGCCTGAAGTTCAAGGACGAGGTCGAGACGATCAACAAGTACGCCAAGGAGCTGGAGCGCCAGGGCGTGAAGTCGGTCGTGGCGCTGATCCACGAGGGCGGGTTCCCGGCCTCGACGGCGTACAACTACGACTGCGACTCGCCGGGCGCCGGTGACGGTATCTCCGGCCCGATCGTCGACATCGCCAAGAACATCACGCCGAAGGTCGACGCCCTGGTCACCGGCCACACGCACACCGCGTACGCCTGCACGATCAACGACCCGGCGGGCAAGCCGCGCACGGTCACCTCGGCCGCGTCCTTCGGCCGCCTCTACACCGACACCACGCTGACGTACGACCGCTGGACCGGCGACATCGCCCGTACGGCCGTCGAGTCCGCGAACCACGTGGTCACCCGGGACGTCCCCAAGGCGCCCGACATGACCGAGCTGATCACCCGGTGGAACGCGCTCGCCGCTCCGATCGGCAACCGTCCCATCGGCTACGTCTCGGCCGACATCAACAACATCGGCAGCGAGTCCCCGCTGGGTGACCTCATCGCCGACGCGCAGCTCGCGTACGGCAAGGAGCTGGACGCCGGGACCGACCTCGCGCTGATGAACCCCGGTGGTATCCGGGCCCCGTTGACGTACGCGGCCAAGGGCTCCGAGGGCGACGGCGTGGTGACGTACGGGGAGGCCTTCACGGTCCAGCCGTTCGCCAACACGGTCAATCTGCAGGACTTCACGGGTGCCCAGCTCATCCAGGTGCTCAAGGAGCAGGTGAGCGGGTCCAACACCGCCGCGCCGAAGATCCTCCAGGTCTCGGCGGGTCTGACGTACACGCTGGACCTGACCAAGTCGGGTGCCGACCGTGTGGTCACCGACTCGATCAGGCTGAACGGCTCCGCCATCGACCTGGCGGCCACCTACCGTGTCGCGACGAACAGCTTCCTCGCGGGCGGCGGCGACGGGTTCACCACGCTGGGCCAGGGCACGAACGACCTGGTGGGCGGGGACGACCTGGCCGCGCTGGAGAAGTACCTGCTGGCCAACTCCTCGGCCGCGAGCCCGATCACGCCTCCGGCGGCGAACCGGATCACGGTCGTGAACCAGTAGAGCAGTAGAGCAGTAGAGCGGTAGAGCGGTAGAGCGGTAGAAACCAGTAGAGATGCGGATTCCCCGCGCCGCGTTCAACGGCGCGGGGAACCGTGAGCTATCTCCCTTGTCACCGGACCGACTTGCGAGTGGGGGCGGGGCGCGTGGTGGGATGAGGTGATGCGTACCCCCCACGACATACCGACGCATCCCCGCCCGAACCCCTACGACGAGCTGGGCGCTCTGGACGACGGACCGCTGGAGGAGTTCTTCCAGGAGGACGAGACCGGGCCCGCCGAAACCGCGACCGGGACCGGGACCGGGACCGCGACGACCGACGCCGACGCCGACGCCGAGTCCGATCCCGGACATGAAGCCGACGACTGGACACCACCCAACCACCGGAGCGGTGCCCGTCGTCGGCGAAAACGTTTCGCCGGGCTTCCCCTGGCCCTGAAGGCACTCGTTCTCGTCGTCGGGCTCTCCGCGTTCCTCGTCCTCGGCGACCGCTGGGCGGTGCTCTACGCCGAGCACAAGGCGGGCGAGGCGCTGAAGAACCAGCTGGACCTGAGCGCGGCCCCCGAGGTCGGCATCGAGGGCTTCCCCTTTGTCACCCAGCTCGCCGACGACCGGCTGGACTCGGTGACGCTGACCGTGCCGGACGTGGCGGCGGACCGGGTGTCGCTGGCGAAGGTGTCGGCGACGGCGAAGAACGTAAAGCTCGACACCGACGGGCTCACGTCCGTGCGCGGTGCCGCGATTCCCGAGCTGGACGGCGAGGTACTGCTCTCCTTCGACGACCTGAACCGCGAACTCGGCGCCTCCCAGGTGACGTTCACCGGCCATGGCCGTGACGAGGTGCGGGCGCGCGGCACGCTGCCCGTGGCCGGCTACGACCTCAAGGTCCGCGCGGACGCCCGGATCCGCCGTGAGGGCGAGCGCGGTATCGCCACCGACATCGACGGAATGCGCCTGGACATAGGGGAACTGGCGACGTACCGGCCGGGCGCGGGGCGGTCCGACGGCCTCCATCTCACCCCGAAGGCGGCGGGGCTCCTCGCCAAGGAGACCCGCAAGGCGAGGGAACTGCTGTCGGTTCCGTCCATCGTGGACCGTCTCGGTGTTCCGGAGCCGGCCGTGCGGGCGGCGCTCCAGGACGACACCCGGCTGGCCGAACTGACCGGCTCGGACCGCTTCGCCCGTCAGGCCATGGACCTCAACCTCATCGATGTCGCCGCCGACAACCCCGAGGTCCTCCAGCGCCTGCTCGGCGTCGACCCCGCCCTCTTCGACGCCCTCACCGGCCTCACCCGCCCGGTCCTCGCCGACCGCCTCTCCCTCGGGTTCAGCCTGCCGAAGCCGCAGGAGGGAGAGGTACGGCTGCGGGACGTACGCGTCGAGGAGGACGGGATCCGGGTGAGCCTCAGCGGTACGGGGCTGGCGGTCGGGCGGTGACGCGGTCGGGCGGTGACGCGGTCGCGCGCTCGCCACTGAGGTGCGCGGCGCGCGGCTCTGACGTCTGCCGCATGCCCGCACACCTGCCTCAGCCCCGCTTGGGGCCGGTGATCGCCTCTCCGATCACAAAGCCCTTGGCGGGGCCTTCGGGGATGGTGACCTCGGTGCCGTACGGGACGCGGTGGATGTCCTCCCAGTCGGCCTTGTCGGGGCGGGGACCGGTGAGGAGGGTGACGGCGCCCTGGCCGTCGTAGTCGTCGATGATCACGTAGACGGGGATGCCTGCGCGGGCGTACTCGCGGCGCTTGGCGACGCGGTCGCGGTCCTGGTTGCGCTTGCCGGGGGAGACGACTTCGACGACGAGAAGAATGGCGGAGGCCTTCACCCCCAGCCCTTCCTCGTCGGCATGCGGCTCCAGGTCTTCGGGGGCGACGAAGGCGTCAGGAATCCACCCCTTGCGTTTGTGGATGACGTTGGTGTCCTGGTGGCACGCGTGCTCGCCGCCGTCCAGGAATCTGTCCAGCGCCCGCCGTACGCGGTTCGTGATCTGGGCGTGGGTAAGGCGACCGGTGGGCGACACCTCGATGGCTCCCTCGATGATCTCAGCGCGGTAGCCCTCGGGGAGTTCCATGGCCTTCCATGCCTGCCACAGGACCTCGTCCAGGTCGGGTTCGTTCGAGAGTTCAGCCTGGGCCTCGGACATGGTCTTGGGCCTCTCATGGGCGAGAGCGGTCAAGGTGGCACCTCCTCCTCAAGTGTGGGCCGGGCGTGCTCGCGGCACAAGCAACGCGATCACGGTAGGTGCCGCCTTGAGTCTGACCAGGGGAAATGTCGTCCGATCACCCGATCGGGCGGCGGCGGAACGATCCGCCGCCGCCCGACGCGAGCAACACCCGAGGTCAGGAAGCCGTCGGGGTCCAGTTGCCCAGCCAGTCCGCGACCTCCTGGCCCGTGGCCTGGGCGTCGGTGAGCTGCGGGCGGTTGCTGCTCGCGCTGCCGGAGCCGGGGCCGGTGTTCTTGTACTCGGCGAACCGGTCGTCCTTCCACGAGAAGCCGCCCATGTCGGACCACGGCGTGGACTTGATCGCGGCGCTCAGCGTGGAGTTGCGGACCGTGGTCTGCGGATCGACGGTCGTGTCACCGCCCGGGTGCCAGTTGCGGCCGAGGTGGAAGGAGGCCGCGGACACGTCGCCGTTGATGGTGGAGCGGTTGATCAGGATGCCCTTGCGGTCGGCGGGGGTGCTCGGGGCGGTCACGTAGCCGGCCGAGGTGCCGTTCCAGCGCTTCTTCAGCGTGATGACCGACTTGTCGATCACGACCGTCGCCCGGCCGAAGATGAAGTCGACGTTGCCCGTGATGTAGGAGTTGGTGACGTAGACGCGGCCGAGCTTGTCCTTGGCGGCGGTCTCCAGCTCCAGGGTGTCCTGGTCGCCGTTGATGATGAGACTGTCGAGGACGATCCTGTCGGCGGACGTCAGCAGCGCCACCGCCTGGTTGGCGATGTCCTGGTGCTTGGCCTCGTCGAAGTCGTTGGTGACGGTGAGGTTGCGGACCTGGGAGTCGTCGGACTGGATGCTGACGGTGGCGCTGCCCGGGGTGCCGTAGGTGCCGGAGCCGTCCGGCTTCTGCATCCCGGCCGCGTTGCCGTACACGATGACGGTGTCCTTGCGGCTGCCGCCGGTGCCCTGGATGGTGACGTGCGGCTTGTTCGCCGGGACCTTGACGACCTCGCGGTACGTGCCGGGCTTGACGGCGATGACGACGCGGGAGGGGTTGTTCGCGGGGACGGCGTCGACGGCCTTCTGGACGCTGGTGTACTGGCCGCTGCCGTCCTTGGCGACAGTGAGGGTGGTGGCGGCTGCGGCCTTCGTGTCCTCCGTACCCGTCGTACTCGCCGTACCGATCGAACTCCGCGGCCCCGCACCGGACTTCAGCAGCGCCGGGACGTCGGCGGCCTTGTCGAGCGTGTAGCTGTAGTACGACTTCGGGTCGAAGGCCGTGCCACCGCTCTCGTTGCGCCCGCTGGTGCCGGAGAAGACGTTCCCGCGCTGCACGACGGCGGCGGTGCTGTCCTTCTGGACGGGGTTCTTCATGCCCTGGAAGTAGCTGTTCTCCAGGACCATCTTCGTCCTGCCGCGAGAGTAGTTGCCGTAGGAGGAGTTGATGCTCGTGCCCGAGACGTCCTCCAGGTAGTTGTTGTAGAGGTGCGCGTGGGCGGCGTTGTCGGTGGACGGGTTGCGCTGCTCGGTCTCGCGGAACCAGTTGTGGTGGATCGTGAGATCGGCGGTGACGTTCTCGGTCCAGCCGATGCCGAAGGTCTTGTTGTTGTTGCTCAGCTTGTTCCAGGACACCGTCACATTGGTGGTGTCCTTGCGGCTGTCGATGAGCCCGTCGGCCATGTGCCGCAGGTCGTTGTGGTCGATCCACACGTGGTGGGCGCCGTCCATCTGGATGGCGTCGAAGTCGTGGTCCTTGTCGTTCCAGGTGCCCTGGTACGAGTCACGGATCGTCAGGTTCCTGATGATCACGTTGTGCACGCCCTGGCCGAGGAAGAACCCGCCGCCGACGATGTGCCCGGCCGTTCCCTGGCCCACGATCGTCTTGTCGGAGGCGACCTTGATCTCCTTCCCGACCGGGTTCATGTTGATGGTCGCGGCCACGACGATGACGTACGGCTCGGCGGCGGTCGCGTACTTCTCCAGGTCCGCGAGCGTCTTCACGGTGACGGTCTTGCCGCCCCGTCCACCGTAAGTGCCGTTCTGCCCCTTGGCGTTGACGGAGGCGAACCCGTCCGCCACGTCATCGGCCCATGCGGGGGCGGCCGTCGCGGCGGACGCGGTCTGCTGCGCGTCCTCACCGAAGAGTCCGAGCCCGTTGCCGTAGGCCATGGCTCCGGCGGCGGCCAGGGCCAGCGGGACTCCGGCCACCACGGCCGTACGCCGCCTGCGGTGTCGTGCCTTGCCGCGGATCTCAGTCATGCGCGGGTTCCGTCCGTTCCATACGAGGGGGAAGGGGCCCCGAGGGG
>NZ_VJZE01000481.1 GCF_009377205.1 Streptomyces phyllanthi | reverse complement strand
CCCCACGCCCCAACCCCTACGCCGTGATGTCCTTCGCCGTGAACCGCGCCCACGCCGCCGAGCCGAACACCGCCGCGTACAGGCCCTGCAGCCCCAGGTTGCGCACCAGGTCGTCCCAGTAGACCGGGTCCCGCATCAGGTCGGCGAACGACAGCCAGTAGTGCGAGAAGAAGTACGGCTGGAGGGCGTCGAGCTGGGGGATCTGGTCGAGGATCTGCACGGTGATCAACAGGCCCACGGTGGTCGCCATCGCCGCGATGCCGCTGTTGGTCAGCGTCGACACGAACAGGCCCAGGGCCGCCACGCCGGTCAGGGACGCGGCCACCACCAGGGCGATCAGCAGGGATCTGCCCAGCCCCTCGGCGAAGCTGATCCGTGTTCCCGAGATGGTCGTCAGCTCGCCGAGGGGGAAGAGCAGCGCGCCCACCGCGAACGCCGAAACCGCCACCACCAGCGTGGCGACCAGGCAGAACGTCATCGTCGTCGCGTACTTGGTGAGCAGCAGCCGGGTACGGCCGGCGGGCGCGACGAGCAGATAGCGGAGCGTCCCCGCGTTGGACTCGCCCGCGATCGCGTCCCCGGCGATCACTCCGATCGCCATCGGGAGGAAGAAGGGCAGGGTCGCTGCCAGCGCCGTGAACACCAGGAACAGACCGTTGTTGGTGATCTGCGTGATGAAGGCCGGGCCTCCTCCCCCGCCTCCGCCACCGCCGACCGAGGAGCCGTCACTCGTCTCGATCCTGACGGCCACGCCCACCAGCACGGGTACGGCCGCGAGCACGGCGAGCAGCGCGAGGGTGCGCCAGCGGCGGAAGGTGGTGACGAGCTCGCTGCGGAAGAGCCCGAACGTCCACAGCGGACTCGGCGTCCGGACCTCCGGCTCCGTACGAGGTGCCGTACGAGGTGTTGTACGAGGTGTCGTCTCAGCCCGCGACATCGAAGCCCTCCCCCGTCAGCGCCACGAACGCGTCCTCCAGGGAAGCCCGTTCCACTCCGAAACCGCGGACGCGCACACCGGCGGCCACCAGTGCCGCGTTCACCTCGGCGAGTTCGCCGTCGGGCGGTTCAGCGGTCACCCGGTCCTCCGTCACGACCACGTCGCCGACCCCCTGTTCCTTGAGCACCCGGGCCGCGTCGCCCGCGTCCGGTGTGGTCACGACCAGCCGCCCCCGCGCCCCGGCCGCCAGCTCGGCCACCGGGCCCTGGGTGATCAGCCGCCCCTGGGCCATCACAGCGGCGTGGGTGCACACCTGCTCGATCTCGTCGAGGAGGTGTGAGGAGAGGAAGATCGTGGTGCCGTCGGAGGCCAACTCCCTCACCAGGGAACGGATTTCCCGCATTCCCTGAGGGTCGAGGCCGTTCGTCGGCTCGTCCAGGACGAGCAGCCTGCGCGGCTGGAGCAGTGCGGCCGCGAGACCCAGCCGCTGCTTCATACCCAGCGAGTACGCCTTCGCCTTCTTGCCCGCGGCCGCTGTCAGGCCCACCCGGTCCAGCGCGGCGGCGACCCGCGTACGCCGGGTACGCGGGTCGGCGGTGGGGTCGGCGGCGTCGTACCGCAGGAGGTTGTCCCGCCCGGAGAGGAAGCCGTACAGCGCGGGCCCCTCGATGAGGGCGCCCACATGCGGCAGTACGGCGCGGGCGGCGCCCGGCATGGGCCGACCGAGCACCCGGGCCGTGCCCGACGTGGGCTCGATCAGGCCCATCAGCATGCGGATGGTGGTGGTCTTCCCTGAGCCGTTCGGCCCGAGGAAGCCGAAGACGCTGCCCGACGGGACGGCCAGGTCGAGCCCGTCGACAGCGAGCTGTCCGCCGCGGTAGCGCTTGGTGAGCCCGCGGGTGGCGATGACCGCGTCACCCGCGTCCTCCGGCTCCGGCTCCGGCTCCGGCTCCGGCTCCGGGGCGGACAGTTCCTCCATCGACTACCTCGATTCACCATTCCGTAGGGGACTCACCCGCGTAAGGGACTCACCCCCCGTAAGGGGCTCGCCCTGTGAGGGACTCACCCCCGTACGGGGCTCACTTCGCGGCGTTGGCCGCCTTCACCAGCGCTTCCTTGGTGACCGCGCCGGCGTACGCCTTGCCGTCGTCCGTGAACAGCACATTGATCAGCCGGGTCTTGAAGACCGTACCGGAGCCGAAGTCGCCCTTGACCTGGTCGCCGAGGGAGTTCAGGAACCCGTCGACATCGCCGTTGCCGGTGTCTCCCGACGGCAGGCCCTCGCCGCCCGTGTCGAACTCGGCGATCGAGTTCCAGCCCTCACCGATGACCTTCAGGCCACCGCCCTCCAGCTCCTTGCCGAGGTCCTCACCGGACGGCGCCGCGCTGTCGTGGCGCCCCTGGGGCCCGGCCTCGTCCCCTTCGGTGATCTTCGCGCCCTTGGGCGGCTTGAAGTCGAACGTGGAGGCGCTCGGCTTGCCGAAGTCGACCTGGGTGAAGCCCGCGTCCACGACGGCCGCGCCCCCGCTCGCCGGGGTGAGCGTGAACTTCAGCGGCAGCCCCGTCTTCGCGTCCACGGCGATCGAGATCGCGCCGACCGTGGAGCCGGACTCCTTCGGCTTGATGAGCAGCTTGTACGCGTCCCGGCCGGCGACCTGGGCGGTCCCGTCCACGGTCACGGACGTGGTGTCGTCGACCGCCTTCAGGGCCTCCTCTGCCAGGTCCTGGGGCGTGGCCGGAACGTCCTCGGGCACGGCCCTGTCCGACTTCCGGTCCTTGCCTTCGGCAGCGCCGGTCGTGTGGAACACCTCGTTCGAGCCGCTGTCGTACGCCCACATGTCGTCGCCGTTGTGGATGACGCTGTACTCGGCGGCCTCGTCCAGCAGCGACAGCTTCTGCTTCTCGGGGCCGTCGGCGGCGACGCGCAACGTGTGGGTGCCCGAGGCGAGTTCGAGCAGCTTGGAGGAGGGGTCGGCGGACGAGCCGCCGTCACCGCGGGAAGGTCCTCCGGCCGCTCCCGACCCGAGGCTGTTCTCCAGTCCGCCCAGGTCGGGCAGCCCCAGATCCGTACTGATCTTCACCGTGCCGGACAGCCGCTGTACGTCCGACGCGGCGATCTTCTCGACCAGTTCCTGAGCGCTGATCTTCGGCAGATCGGGGTCGCCCGAGCCGGCGAACGCCGGGACGAACCCGATCGTCGCGGCCGCCACTCCCACCACGGTGACCGGGACGACGTACCGCGCGGCCTTGCGTCGTCCGGCGCGCACGTCCTCGGCCTCGCCGGCCTTCGCGCTGTCGTCGGTTTCGTACGGTGCCATGTGTGCCTTACCTCCGTCGTAGGCGGCGGCTTGTTCGTCGTAACTCGCACTCGTCGTCGTCCACCCCGAGCCGCCATTCTCACCCGAATCGGTGAGGAGTGGTGCTTTCCATCTGACCAAATCGGCCATCCAGAAGCGTCAGACCCCGGAATCAACTCCACGTACTGCTGTGGGATGACACGGAGAGGCGGCGCCTCCCCCAACCCGTAGGGGTCGTAGGGGAGTACGCCGCCTGACTGATGCCCGTTCAGCCGGATATCACCGCTTCAGGAACACCTGGTCCGCCTGGTACGGCACCCACGATCACGCCTGGCACGGCACCCACGATCGCGCCTGGTACGGCACCCAAGATCGCGCCCGGCGGTCGGCGACCGGTCGGCGACCGGCCGACGACAACAGGCGCGCGGAGGTCACCCCGCCCGGTGCACCACCGCATCGCACAGCTGTACGAGCGCCGACTTCGCGTCGCATTCCGGCAGCGGAGCGAGCGTCGCCCGTGCCTCCTCCGCGTACCGCACGGTGTCCCGCCGGGCGGTCTCCAGCGCGGGGTGCGCCCGCAGCCGGGTCAGCACCTCGGTGAGCCGCGCGTCATCGCTCAGATCGGAGTTCAGCAGTTCGCACAGCTCGATGTCCTCGGCGAGCCCCAGCTGCTCCGCCCGCTCGCGCAGCCGCAGGACCGGCATCGTGGGCACGCCCTCGCGCAGATCGGTTCCCGGTGTCTTCCCGGACTCGTGCGAGTCGGACGCGATGTCCAGTACGTCGTCGGCCAGCTGGAACGCGATGCCCAGCCGCTCCCCGTACTGGGTCAGCACGTCCACGACCGTCTCGTCGGCCCCGGACATCATCGCCCCGAAACGCCCGGACACCGCCACCAGCGATCCCGTCTTGCCGCCGAGCACGTCGAGGTAGTGCTCGATCGGATCCCGCCCGTCCCGCGGCCCCGCGGTCTCCAGGATCTGCCCGGTGACCAGCCGCTCGAAGGCCTCGGCCTGGATACGGACCGCCTCGGGACCGAGGTCGGCCAGGATGTGGGAGGCCCGGGCGAACAGGAAGTCGCCGGTCAGGACGGCCACGGAGTTCCCCCAGCGGGCGTTCGCACTGGGCACTGAGCGCCGTACGTCGGCCTCGTCCATCACGTCGTCGTGGTACAGCGTGGCCAGGTGCGTCAGCTCCACCACGACGGCCGACGGGACGACCCCGGGCGCGTCCGGGTCACCGAACTGCGCGGCGAGCATCACGAGCAGTGGACGGAAACGTTTCCCGCCCGCCCGGAGCAGGTGCTGCGCGGCCTCCTGGATAAAAGGGACCTCACTCTTGGTGGCCTCGAGCAGGCCTTCCTCGACAGCCGCCAGTCCGGCCTGGACATCGGCTTCCAGAGCCTTGTCCCGCACCCTCAGCCCGAACGGCTCGACGACGGTCACGAGAGGTCTCCTGTCTGCTGACGTCCACTGACGGTCACACGGTCGGTCTCAGAGTCGGTCTCACGGTCGATGACACAGTTTGTCGATCTGTCGCTGCCATCACCCGAGTCAGCGTATCCGGTCACCTTTCGATCACCACGGGCGCCCACCCGCCCCCGGTCTCGGCTTAGCCCGACCGGGAGGTGCCCCATTCGCCCGGGTGGGATCGGATCACCCGCGTTCGGTTCCCGATCAGCCGGTACGTGACGCCCCGGGCAGCCTCCGGGGCGCCGGACCCGCACACTCGTACGCCCTCCGCCCTCCCACGACCGCCCTCCCACTGCACACCTCACGAGGACCTCCGCCTCCCACCCGCCGTCGGTACGGGTGCCCGCATCCGCGGAGACCATCCCTGGTACGCCGGGCGACCGCCACGACAACGACACGCGCCGTGCGCGAGGTTCCCCGCTCACGACGGACGAGCCAACGGCCGGCGAGAGCCGGCCCACCCCCGCGACCTGCACGGTTCGGCCAGCGGGCGTCGACCGCCGGGGAGTTGGACCGTAAGAGGCACCCGGCCTCGAGCACCCGAAGCCCGAGTTGCCCGTATTGCAGCGTTACTGTCGCTTCACCCCGGTCCGTTCCGTGAGTTGAGTCACGCGGGGGCGCCACCGCCCGCCAGGAGCACCCACCCGATTCCCGCTTTGCAGAAGGCAAGTTGAGAATCCAAATTCGGGAAAATCGGACAACTCTCCCTCAAGAATGGCCGGATCAAGTGCACTTCCGCCACCCTTTCGGCCTTGTTCCGGACATGTGCTCTCGCATACGTTCCCGTTCCATCCGGACGGACCGCCGAATCCTGCCGCCGCCCGGAACCCCACTGACCAACTCACTCACGCAGGGCAGGAGCGGGGGACCCAGGTAAGTCGCCGGTCCGCCCGAAGGAACGGCTAGGGGTGAAGCCGCGCACGGTACGCACGACGCGTCGCCGTACACGGCCGGGCACCTCCCCGCCCGAACCCGACAGCTCACCTCGCAGGCGCCGGAGAGGAACAGCGCCATGGCCGCACGAGGCAAGCACCGCCGTCCCAGAACCAACCCGTTCATCACCCGAGGCGCCGTCGTCGCCGGAACGGGCACCGCCGCACTCGCCCTCCCGCTCCTGAGCGCGACCACGGCGAGCGCCGCACAGCCGGCCCAGGCCCCCGCCGCCGCGCAGGCCGCACCGCAGTCCGCCCAGGCCGTACCGCAGGGGGCCAAGTCCCTGACGTACACGGTGGCCAAGGGAGACACGCTCTACCGCATCGCGGACCGGTACGACGTACGCGGCGGCTGGCGCAAGCTCTACAAGGACAACCGCAAGGCCGTCGGCGACAACCCGAGGCTGATCCACCCGGGCCTCGAGCTGGTGCTCAAGGGGACGAAGCTGGGCACCTCGAAGAAGTCGGGTTCGTCGACGAAGCCGAGCACGGCGAGCAAGTCGAACAAGACGAGCGAGGTGGACGGGACGGCCGACCAGACGTCCACGGCCACAACGACGCCCGCCCAGTCACCCCAGCCACCCCAGTCCGCCCAGTCCGCCGCCGAAGCCGCCCCGGCCTCCGCCAAGACATACGCGAACAACCTCGACGGCTGGATCCGCGAAGCGCTGGACATCATGGCGCAGAACGGAATCCCGGGGTCGTACGACGGCATCTACCGGAACATCATGCGCGAGTCCTCCGGCAACCCCCAGGCCATCAACAACTGGGACTCCAACGCCGCGAAGGGCACTCCCTCCAAGGGTCTCCTCCAGGTCATCGACCCGACCTTCGCCGCGTACCACGTGCCGGGCACGGCGAACGACCCCTTCGACCCGGTCGCGAACATCGTGGCGGCGTGCAACTACGCCGCCGCGCGCTATGGATCGATCGACAACGTCAACGGGCCGTACTGATCCAAGGGCTCCCAGCGCCCCAGGACCTCAGGGGCTAAGGAACTAAGGGGCTAAAGGGCTAAAAAACCTCAAGGTCTCAAGGTCTCAAGGCCTCAGTGGACCTACCGGCCGGGCCGGGCGAGCGACGAGCCTCGCCCGGCCCGGTCTCGGTC
>NZ_VJZE01000480.1 GCF_009377205.1 Streptomyces phyllanthi | reverse complement strand
CGTTCATGCGGGTGGCTCCTTGATGTGGGGGATGGGAATCGGCAGGTGCCGGGAGGGAGATGGGCGGGGTCTGGAGCGGCCGGCTCCGGCTGCCATCAGAGGGCCGGGCGACGGTTCCTCAGGAGGTCACGGCCGCCCACGCGTTCTTCTCCTCGGCCTCGGCGTTGTCCAGGGGCAATGGGGGCGAAGGCGCCGCCGAGGACGGATCCGATGGCGTCCGAGTGGATCAGCGGGTGCCCGTCCTCGCCGGGCACCCGCACGGTGACGTGATGGGAGATCATCTCGACCCGGCCGAGGTGATCGGAGATCCGGTAGCACGCGGCCAGTCCGAGCCGCGCCTGCCACTCCGCGTCACTCATGCCCGCGGGTTTCGCGGTGCTCGTCGGGGTGCCCAGAAAGGTCACGGCCGTGCTCCTTGAATTGCTCCATGGGCGTCGCCGGCACGTGGCAGCGCCCCTCGGTATCCAGGAGCATGGATGCCTGACCGCGCAGGAACCAATGTCGGGAACGCCATGGATCAGCGTCGTATGATGTCCGATCCGACATCAGAGCAGGCAGGGGCCAGCGCGGTCAGGTCCAGCAGCCGCATCAGAGCGGCGCGGCGACCCGGGCCGCCACCGGCAGGGTGGGCCCGCAGTCCGTGGCGGCGGCCTCGTCGGGGAACGCGACCCACAGCGAACCGAGCACGTCCTCACTCGCCCTGATGACCACGGCCACGCGGGGCAGGCCCCGGGCCGGTTGTCCCGTGGACGACGACGGCGTGTTCACTGCCGGCGAAGGAGCGAGGCTTCCCCGAGGCGCAGGCCAAGGCGATGAACACGCAAGTCGCCGCGCGCGGCACGGATCGGGCTGGACTTCCACCTCGACTCCGCCATCCCGACCAACACGCGCGCTGCCCACCGGCTGAGCCACTTCGCCGCGAGCCGGAGCCGTCAGCACGACATGGTCCAGCGGCTCTTCCGCGCCTACTTCACCGATGGACTCAACGTCGGCGACCACGACGTCCTCGCCGGCCTGGCCGCCGAGATCGGCCTCGACCGGACCGCCGAGCCGGCTTGCTGTGGCGGACACGTACCCTTGCAGTGGCCCGACGGTGAATGCTGCACTTGTGGAAATGGGCCAACGGGTGCGGTTCCCGGTCGCGTTGGGAGGAAGACATGGTCCGATCGTCCCCGGACGTCATCGTCCCTGTCGGCGTGCCGTCACCGGCCCGCGACATCCTGGCCGGTGGGGCCCCCGTGGTCCCCGCGAGCGGCGGATGGCGGGTGCGCCGCGAGGCCAAATCGAGGCTGAGGCGCTACAAGCAGATCGCCCAGGAGTACGGGAACGGCTGCATCTCGCCTTCCGCGTTGGACGAGGAAGGCCGCGCGCTGCTGGGGCGCGCGTGTGATGCGCTCGCCCAGATCTGGCGCCTGGGGCTCGAGTGCGGTGCGGACGGGCCGAGCCATGACGTCCTCCTGGGTTACGACGACATCAGTGGCCAGCCCGTATACAGGTCGCGGTTCGAGCACGAGCCGTGGGAGATCGCGCGGACTCTGCTTGCCGCCTGCCCCGCGACGGGTGACCCCGCCAACAGCGACGGGATGTCGCCGGAGGAGGCCGTCGCAGCGATCACGGCTCATGTGGAGAGACTGGAGTCCGAGGCCGCCGACTTGCGCGAATACCTTTCCGAACACCCGCAGGAGCTCACCGCATTCACCGAGTGAGGGCACCGAGACGGTCGTAGCGGCGGTGCGGAAGGCGTCCATCACCACGGGCCAGGACAGATCGAGGTCGCGGGCGGCCTGCACGGCGGTGGAGCCGGCATCGTGGACCCGGCGTCCGGCCGCGCACCGCAACCGCTCGGTCAGCCGGGCCCCGGCCGGTATCTGCGGGATCTCGCGGCCGACGCACGCTCGCGCGCCAGGTGCGGCGACACACCCACCTGACAGTTGGTGACCTTGCCCGCGGTGCCGGTGTACTGCCGGGACATACACGCCGAGGCGTCCCCGTCCTTGACGACACCCACACACCAAAAGACACGCGACCCACGACTGAACCTGACCAAACCCTCCTAGCGGCGGGCGTCGCGTCAGGCCGTGCCGGTTTCGCCGAAGTCGAGCAGGACCTTGCAGGAGCGGGCGGGGTCGGCCGCGAGCTCGAAGGCCTCCTTGGTGTGCGCCACCGGCAGGACCGAGGTGACCACCGGCTCCACCGGGAGGCGGCCGTCGGCCAATGCCCCGAGGACCTCGGCGAGTTCGTCATCGAAGCGGAAGGAGCCGGCGAACCGTAGCTCTCGTGTGATCAGCGCGTTCGCGGCCACCGGCGTGTCCCCGGGCGGCAGCAGGCCGAGGCCCACCACGAGGCCGCCCCGGTCGACTCCGTACACGCAGGTGCGAAGGCCCGCCGGGTTGCCCGAGGACTCGATGGCGATGTCGGCGGTGAGTTCGTCCAGTCCGTCGGCGGCGTCGGTGCCGACCCGTACGGCCGACGCGGCGCCCATCTGCCGGGCGACGGCCAGCGGGGCCTCGTGCA
Source organism: Streptomyces phyllanthi (assembly GCF_009377205.1). Taxonomy (GTDB): domain Bacteria; phylum Actinomycetota; class Actinomycetes; order Streptomycetales; family Streptomycetaceae; genus Streptomyces; species Streptomyces phyllanthi. Next base: position 4,276 of record NZ_VJZE01000480.1, on the reverse strand, counting down.
CGTCGGTCACGGTGATCCCGGCCGCGCCGGCGGCCCGCAGCGCTGCGACCACCAGGCAGCCGATGGGCCCGGCGCCGGTGACCAGTACGTGCTTGCCGCGTACGTCGCCGGCCTGTCGTACCGCGTGCCAGGCGACGGCGGCGGGCTCGGCCACGGCGGCCAGCCGCAGGTCGAGGCCCTCGGGCAGCGGAAGCACACGCTCGGCGGGCACCACCAGGACGTCCGCGAGGCCCCCCTGCACATGGGGGTTCCGTGCGGCGCTGCCCAAGTAGCCGGTGTCGAGGCAGGTGTTGCGCCGCCCGGCGAGGCACTGCCGGCACGTGCCGCAGGACGCCAGCGGGTGCACGGCCACCGGCGTCCCCGGCGACGGCGCCTGGGTGCCGGGGCCCGCCTCGCGTACCCTGCCCACGACCTCGTGGCCCAGGATCAGTGGCTCGCGCAGCCGGAACTCCCCGACCGCGCCGTGGCGCCAGTAGTGGAGGTCAGAGCCGCAGATGCCGCCGTACCGGATGTCGACCGCGACCTCGCCCGGGCCCGGCTTCGGCACCGGGCGCTCCTCCAGGCGCAGGTCGCCCGCGCCGTGTGCCACCACGGCCCGCATCGTCGCTGAGTTCATGTCGCTCCTGTCCTGGTTCCGTTCTCCGAACGGCTTCGGCTGCCTCGGTTGTGCTTCGGTTCGTCACACGCGGTGGACGCGGTGCGTCAGACAACCGCGGTCAGGCCGCCGTCGACGGCGATCACCTGGCCGTTGACGAAGTCCGACGCCGGTGCCGCGAGCCACACCAGCGTGCCGACCAGGTCCTCGACCGAGGCCCAGCGGCCGGCCGGGGTACGCCCCCGGATCCACGCGTCGAAGGCGGGGTCCTCCACCAGAGGGCGGGTCAGTTCCGTGACCACGTAGCCGGGGGCGAGGGCGTTCACGGTGAGGCCCGAACCGGCCCACTCCGCGCACATGCTGCGGGTCAGCATCGCCAGGCCCCCCTTGGAGGCCGCGTAGGCCGCGATGCCGGGCCGGGCCAGCCAGGTCTGCACGGAGCAGACGTTGACGATCTTTCCGTGACCGCGCTCGACCATACCGGCGGCGACCGTCCGGCCGACCAGGAAGGCGCTGGTGAGGTTGGTGTGCAGGACGCGCTCGAACGTCTCCGCCGAGACCTCCAGCATCGGCTCGCGGTGCTGCACCCCGGTGTTGTTGACGAGGATGTCCAGGGGGCCGATGCCGTCCTCGATCTCCCGGACCGCCCGTCGTACGGCGCTCTCGTCGGTGACGTCGAAGGCCGCCGTGTGCACCTTCGCTCCGGTGCGTTCGGCCAGCTGTTCCCGGGCACGCTGCAGCGCTCCGGCATCGCGGCCGTTGAGGACGAGTTCGGCGCCGGCTTCGGCGAGGCCGGTGGCGAGGGCGGCGCCGATGCCTTTGCCGGAGCCGGTGACCAGGGCGCGTCGGCCCGAGAGGCCGAACAGCTCGGGAGCCTTCACGGCCGCACCTCCAGGGGAGCGTAGTAGTGCATCAGCGCGGCGTTGTCGGCGTTGCCGTGCCCCGCCGCGGTGAGCCAGCGGTGAAGTTCCGCGACGGCGGTCGTGACCGGCAGCGGTACACCGGCCGAGCGCGCGTAGTCGCGGGCGGCCTCCAGGTCCTTGACCATGTTGCCGACGCGTCCGGTGGGGGAGAGGTCGGCGTCCGCGAACTTGACGAAGAACTCCTGCAGCAGCGCCGAGTCGGCCCGGCCTCCGCTGAGCGCGGCGAGCACCTGCCGGGGCGGCAGGCCCGCCGCTCGTACCAGGGCGGCCGCCTCGGCGAGCGCGGCGAAACCGCAGCCGACCAGTACCTGGTTGACGGACTTCACCAGTTGGCCTGAGCCGGCGGGGCCGAGGTGCGTCAGCCGGGAGGCCAGGGCGCCGAGAACCGGCAGCGCGCGTTCGACGTGTTCCTCCTCGCCGCCGAGCATCAGGGTCAGTTCTCCGCGCCCGGCGCCCGGTGCGCCGCCGGACAGCGGGGCGTCGACCCAGCCGGCGCCCAGCTTCGCGGCCCGCTCGGCGAACGCGCGGGTGGGTCCCGGGCCGATGCTCGACATATCGATCACCAGCACGCCGTCCGGGGCCGCGCTCAGCACGCCGTCGTGTCCGAACACCACCTCCTCCACGATGTCGGCGGTGTTGAGGGAGAGGATCACCGCGCCCGACGCGGCGAGCCGGGCGGGAGAACCGGCCGCGGTGGCCCCGTCCTGTGCGAGTTCGGCGGCGGCCTCGGGCCGGATGTCGTAGACACGCACCGCGCGTCCGCGCCTGAGCAGTCGGCGGGCGATCGCGGAACCCATGACTCCGAGCCCCGCGATGCCTACCTCCGTATGTCCTGACACCTGACCTCCTGAACTAAATGCTGCACTGAGAACAGCATATTGGACCCAAGGGTCAGTGATTGGCAACGTGAGTGACGTAATGAGGGGGTGAGGTGTCAATCTCGTCCAGCATGTTGGCTTCGGTGCGGCATGCTGTTACGGTCCCCGACGTCCCCAGATGAACGGCGTGTGACACGTCCGTGAGACGGAAGGGCGGCATCCATGACGGTGCCCGCGACGACATCCTCCCGGCCCGCCGAAGGTGACAGAACCGGCGCAACGCCAGGGTTGCGCCGCGCCGGCGAGGCGGTGCTCGGCATCGACCTGGGCACCACGGCCACCAAGGTGGTCGCCGTGGACGCCGCGTACCGCTTGGCGTCGACCGTCGAACGCCCCGCCCCGCTGCACACGGGGCGGGACGGCGAGGCCGTGCACGACCCCGCTGTCGTGCTGGCCGGGGTGGTCGACGCCGTGCGGGAGAGCGTCGAACACTGCACGCACCTGGGGCTGTCCGTCCGGGGCCTGTCCTTCAGCGCGGCTCTGCACACCCTGCTCGCCCTCGACTCCTCCGGTGAACCGCTGACTCCCGCCCTGAGCTGGGCCGACACCCGTGCGGCCGACATCGCCCGCCGGCTGCGAGCCGACGGAGGGAGCGCGCTCCACCGGGCGACCGGCACCCCGGTGCACCCCATGGCGCCGGTGACCAAGCTCGCCTGGTTCGCCGCCCATGAACGGGACCTCTGCCGCCGTACGGCCGTGTGGTGCGGGATGAAGGACTACGTGCTCTCCCGGTTCACCGGCCGGGTGGCCACCGACCACTCCTGTGCCTCCGCCACCGGGCTGATGAACCTCCGCACCACCGACTGGCACGGTCCCGCACTTCAGGCCGCGGGGCTGTCCGGCGGACGGCTGCCCGAACTCGTACCGCCGACCGCCACCTTCCCGCTGCTGCCCGAGCCGGCCGCCGCGCTGGGCCTGCCCGCCGGGCTGCCCGTGGTCGCGGGCGCCGGAGACGGGCCGCTCGCCAACCTCGCGGTCGGCGCCACCGCCCCCGGTACGGCCGCGCTGTCGCTGGGCACCAGCGGCGCGCTGCGCGTCGTACGCGACCAGCCGGGCGTGGACGACAGGTGCCGCGTCTTCTGCTACCACCTCGCCGACGGACTCTGGGTGCTCGGCGGGGCGGTCAGCAACGCCGGCGTCGTCGCCCAGTGGGCGGCCGAGTCCTTCGGCGGTGTCGACGTGGCCGACCTCCTGAAGGAGGCGGCGGAGGTCCCGCCCGGCTCCGAGGGCCTCATCGCGCTGCCGCACCTCCTCGGCGAACGCGCCCCCTGGTGGGACCCCGATGCCCGGGGCGCCCTGGTCGGGCTGCGGCGCGGACACGGCAGAGCGCACATGACCAGGGCCATGGTCGAGGGCGTCGGGCAGCAACTGGCGCTGGTCCGGGACTCGGTGGTCGCTGCGGGCGTACCGGTCGCCTCCGTGCGGGCCACCGGCGGGGCGCTGCGGTCGTCGCTGTGGGCGGAGATCGTCGCGGCGGCGCTCGAGATGCCGCTGGGCATCACGGAAGACACCGCCGGCTCCGGGTTCGGCGCCGCGCTCCTCGGCTGGCGTGCACTGGGCGCCGTGTCCGACCTGTCCGCCCTGCCCGCCGACATCTGGTCCCGGCCACACCGCACCGTCCTGCCGAACCCGGTGGCCGTCCGGCGGATGGCCGATGCCCGGCCCCGGGTCGAGCGGTTGTACGGGGCGCTGCGGGAGTTCTCGGCGTAGCGCCCGTGCGCCCGGCGACGCCGCTCCATCCTGCCGGTGAGCGCACCGCGCAGACGCACCATCGTCCACGGCCGGAGCCGCGGTGCCGGTCCCGGTGGTCGCATCCTCCGGGGCCGGGTGCCACGGTGACGCGGCGGCGACCGTCACCGCGCCGCCCGCCGCCCGCCGCC
>NZ_VJZE01000047.1 GCF_009377205.1 Streptomyces phyllanthi | reverse complement strand
CACACCCCGCCGCCGGTTCATCCTCGCCGACACACCCGGCCACGTGCAGTACACCCGCAACATGGTCACCGGCGCCTCCACCGCCGAGCTCACCGTGATCCTCGTCGACGCCCGCAACGGCGTCGTCGAACAGACCCGCCGCCACGCCGCCATCGCCGCCCTGCTGCGCGTCCCCCACGTCGTCCTCGCCGTCAACAAGATGGACCTCGTCTCCTACGAGGAGGAGGTCTTCGCGAGGATCGCCGAGGAGTTCACGGCGTACGCGACCGAGCTGGGCGTCCCTGAGATCACCGCCATCCCGATCTCGGCGCTGGCCGGTGACAACGTGGTGGACCCGTCGGCGAACATGGACTGGTACGGCGGTCCGACGGTCCTGGAGCACCTGGAGACCGTCCCGGTCAGCCACGACCTGGCGCACTGCCACGCCCGGCTGCCCGTGCAGTACGTGATCCGCCCGCAGACCGCCGAGCACCCGGACTACCGGGGGTACGCGGGCCAGATCGCGGCCGGTACGTTCCGTGTCGGCGACCCGGTGACGGTGCTCCCCTCCGGTCGCGCGACCAGGGTGGCGGGCATCGACCTGCTGGGCAAGCCGGTCGAGGCGGCCTGGACGCCGCAGTCGGTGACCCTCCTGCTGGAGGACGACATCGACATCTCGCGCGGCGATCTGCTCGTGCCGAGCAAGGACGCGCCCGCGACCACGCAGGACATCGAGGCGACCGTCTGCCATGTCGCCGACGCCCCGCTCACCGTGGGCCACCGCGTGCTGCTCAAGCACGGCACCCGCACGGTCAAGGCGATCGTCAAGGACATCCCGTCCCGGCTGACGCTCGACGACCTGTCCCTGCACCCGCACCCGGGACAGCTCGTCGCCAACGACATCGGCCGCGTGAAGATCCGCACTGCGGAGGCGCTGCCCGTCGACTCGTACGCCGACTCGCGGCGCACCGGCTCGTTCATCCTGATCGACCCTGCCGATGGCACGACCCTGACCGCCGGCATGGTCGGCGAGTCGTTCGCCTCGCCGGAGCCGGTCAAGGACGAGGCCGAGGACGACGGGTGGGACTTCTGACATGAGTTCCACAGACTTCTATGCGATGTTCGCGAAGGAGGGCGGCCGGGTCGGTAGCGGCGCCCTGGGCAGCGGGCAGGGCGGAGTGACGCGATGTGTGCGATGACGTACGCGCACCGCTTGCGCGCCCTCACCCCCCACCGCCGTAGACGAAAACCTGCCGACCTCCCGGCCGCGGCCTGAGAGACCGTGACCCACCGGGCGCCATCGAGAGGAACACCTCCCGTGCCAGCCAGTACCGCCGTCCGCCGCACGCTCGCGGTCACGGCCGCGCTCCCCCTCCTCGCCCTCGCCGCCTGCGGTTACGGCTCTCAGGCCAAGAAGGACGACACCGTCCAGGTCGCCGCCGGCGCCGAGAAGATCGACGGTCTCGACTCGGTGGACATCGGCTACTTCGGCAATCTCACCCACGCCACGGCCCTGGTCGGCAAGCAGAAGGGCTTCTTCCAGAAGGCGCTCGGCGGTACCGAGGCGAAGTACCAGGTCTTCAACGCCGGTCCCTCGGAGATCGAGGCGCTCAACTCCGGCTCCATCGACATCGGCTGGATCGGTCCGTCACCGGCGATCAACGGCTTCACCAAGTCGGCCGGCAAGAACCTGCGCATCATCGGCGGTTCGGCCTCCGGCGGGGTGAAGCTCGTGGTCAACCCGGACAGGATCAAGTCCCTGAAGGACGTCAAGGGCAAGAGGATCGCCACCCCTCAGATCGGCAACACGCAGGACGTGGCGTTCCTCAACTGGGCCGCCGAACAGGGCTGGAAGGTCGACGCGCAGAGCGGCGAGGGCGACGTGTCGGTCATCCGCACCGACAACAAGATCACCCCGGACGCCTACAAGGCCGGTTCCGTCGACGGCGCCTGGGTGCCGGAGCCGACCGCGTCCAAGCTGGTCGCCGAGGGCGCCGAGGTACTGCTCGACGAGGCCGACCTGTGGCCGGACAAGATGTTCGTGATCACGAACATCATCGTGTCGCAGGAGTTCCTCAAGGAGCACCCGAAGGCCGTCGAGGCCGTGCTGAAGGCCTCGGTCGACACCAACAAGTGGATCAACGCCAACCCGGACGAGGCCAAGGCCACGGCCAACGCCCAGCTGAAGGTGGACTCCGGCAAGGAGCTGCCGGCCGATGTCCTGGACCCGGCGTGGAAGTCGATCCGGTTCACCGACGACCCGCTGGCCTCCACCCTCGGCACCGAGGCGCAGCACGCGGTCAAGGCCGGTCTCCTGGAGGACCCGGAGCTGGACGGCATCTACGACCTCACGATCCTCAACAAGGTCCTCAAGGCCGCGGGTGAGTCCGAGGTCGATGACGCCGGTCTCGGCGTCAGGTAAGCACGTAGTCCGATGAGTCTCCAGGAGGTGACGACCATGGCCACCGCACTCGCCAAGGCCGCTGACGGCGTCCAGGCGGTCGAGCACGCCGCCCGTATCGAGCATGTCTCGAAGTCCTTCGCCGGGCCCGCCGGACAGCAGCTCGTCCTCGACGACATCACCCTCGATGTCGCTCCGGGCGAGTTCGTCACCCTTCTGGGGGCCTCCGGCTGTGGCAAGTCGACGCTGCTGAATCTTGTCGCGGGGCTCGACGAGCCGACCGCGGGCAGCATCACGACCGACGGGCGCCCCGCCCTGATGTTCCAGGAACACGCCCTGTTCCCGTGGCTCACCGCGGGCAAGAACATCGAACTCGCCCTGAAGCTCAGGGGAGTTCCCAAGAACGAGCGGCACGGCCGGGCCGAGGAGCTGCTCGAACTGGTCCGGCTGAAGGGCGCGTACGGCAAGCGCGTGCACGAGCTGTCCGGCGGTATGCGCCAGCGCGTGGCACTCGCGCGGGCGCTGGCCCAGGAGAGCAAGCTGCTGCTGATGGACGAGCCGTTCGCGGCGCTGGACGCCATCACGCGGGACGTGCTGCACGACGAGCTGACCCGTATCTGGAGCGAGACCCAGCTGTCCGTCCTCTTCGTCACGCACAACGTGCGCGAGGCGGTCCGGCTCGCGCAGCGCGTCATCCTGCTGTCCTCCCGTCCGGGCCGTATCGCGCGGGAGTGGCGGGTCGACATCCCGCAGCCGCGCCGTATCGAGGACGCCGCCGTGGCGGAGCTGTCCGTCGAGATCACCGAAGAACTGCGTGGGGAGATCCGCCGCCATGGCCAGCACTGACAGCCCGGCCGCCAGGGACGGCGTCAAGGACGGCGCCAAGCACAGCAACGACCTGGCGGGCCTCGAAGCGGGCCTGGACGCCCTGGAGTCCGTCCAGACGGGCCGGACCCCCTTCCGTGAGACCCTCGTCAAGAAGATCCTGCCGCCGCTCCTCGCCATCGCGCTCGTGCTGGTGGTGTGGCAGGCGCTGATCTCGTTCAAGATCGTCGACGACCCGACCAAGCTGCCCTCCCCCTCCGACGTGTGGGGCGAGATCGAGGACGCCTGGCTGCAGGGCACGCTGCTCGGATACATCTGGACGAGCGTCTCCCGCGGTCTGTTCGGCTTCCTTCTGGCGCTGGCGATCGGCACACCGCTGGGTCTGCTGGTCGCCCGGGTGCGGTTCGTGCGGGCGGCGATCGGCCCGATCCTCTCCGGTCTCCAGTCGCTGCCGTCGGTGGCCTGGGTGCCGCCGGCCGTGATCTGGCTGGGTCTGGAACCCGAGATGATGTACGCGGTGATCCTGCTGGGCGCCGTGCCGTCGATCGCCAACGGCCTGGTGTCGGGTGTCGACCAGGTGCCGCCGCTGTTCCTGCGGGCGGGCCGGACGCTCGGCGCGACCGGGCTGCGCGGGGCCTGGTACATCGTCATGCCGGCCGCGCTGCCCGGCTATGTGGCGGGTATGAAGCAGGGCTGGGCGTTCTCCTGGCGCTCTCTGATGGCCGCCGAGATCATCGCCTCCTCGCCCGAGCTCGGCGTCGGTCTCGGCCAGCTGCTGGAGAACGGCCGCAACACCAGCTCCATGTCCATGGTCTTCCTGGCCATCCTGCTGATCCTGATCGTCGGTATCGCCATCGACCTGCTGATCTTCAGCCCGCTGGAGCGGCGGGTCCTGCGCAGCCGCGGTCTCCTCGTGAAGAGCTGAGACTCCCGTGAGCAGCCCGGTCCTCCTCGTCATCGCCCACGGCAGCCGTGATCCGCGGCATGCCGCGACCGTGCACGCCCTCGTCCGGCGCGTCCGGGCGACGCGTCCCGGGCTGCGCGTGGAGACCGGCTTCCTGGACTTCAACATCCCGTCCGTGCAAGGGGTGCTGGAGTCCCTGGCGGCGGAGGGAGTACGGGACGTGGTGGCGCTCCCGCTGCTGCTGACCCGCGCCTTCCACGCCAAGGCGGACATCCCGGCCGTACTGCGGGAGGCCCCGCGGCGGCTGCGCATCCACCAGGCGGAGGTGCTCGGCCCGTCGCCGCTGCTGCTGGCGGCCCTGGAGCGCCGTCTGTACGAGGCGGGCCTGCCCCGCTCCGCCAAGTCCTCGACCGGGGTCGTTCTGGCCTCGGCGGGGTCCACGGACCCGGAGGCGATCGCAGTGATCGCAGAAATCGCGCGGGAGTGGCGGCACACCGGTTGGTGCGCCGTGCGACCTGCGTTCGCCTCCGCTGCATCTCCCGCGGGGTTCTCCCGCACGGAGGAGGCCGTACGGGAACTGCGCGCCCTGGGCTGCGCACGCGTGGCGGTGGCCCCGTACGTCCTGGCCCCCGGCTTCCTCCCGGACCGCATCGCGCGGGGCGCGGCCGGTGCGGATGTCCTGGCGGACGTACTGGGGCCCGCGCCCGAGGTGGCGCGTGTGCTGCTGGAGCGGTACGACGCGGTGAGGGCGCCCGCGGTGGCGGCACTCGGCGCCTGAGGCGGGCGGTTTCCTACGCCCCGATCAGGGTCGGCGGCCATCCGGCGGCAGCAGGGTCCCCAAGGGGCCCAGGTCCAGGTTGAGGTCCTCCAGGCGCAGGTCGTAGCGGGCGCAGAGGTCTTCCATGCGGTCGTGGAGGAGCATCAGCGTCAGGCCGACGCGTTCCTCCTGGTCCTCGGTGAGGTCACCGTTGTCGACGCGGTGCAGGGCCTGGCGTTCCATGAGCTGGCGGAGGAGTTCGACGACCGTCAGGACCAGTTTGACCAGGTCGCGCTCGACGGTGTCCGGGTCGGACGACATGCGGTGGACGGCCCCCGGGAGCGGGGCCGGGGGCGGCGGCGGTGTCATTCGGCCTCACAGCGGTGGGGTGGGTCGGGCGGTGTCGGCGGCCACCAGGGCGGCCACGGGGGCGATGACGGCGCGGAGGTCGATACGGACCAGATCGACGTCGGCGATGGACAGGACGAGGTCGCCGGTGAGGACGACACCGCCCTGGAGAAGCCGGTCGAGGAGGTCGACGAGGGCGACCTGCCGGTCCGCGTACGGGGAGACGGTCACAGGACCGGCTCCGGGGGGATGGCGAAGGAGTAGGGGGCCCAGGGACCGGTCAGCTCCACGCGGACGCCCGGGAGGCCCTCGGCGGCCGCCAGCACACGGGTGCGGAAGTCGTCGACGCGGTCGGCGGCGACCAGGTAGGCGTCGTTGCTGACATTGGTGCCGGGCACAGGACCGGCGAGGTCGGCGCGCTGGGGGCGGTGTGCGACGCGGTCGACGGCGAGGCCGCCGGCCGTCTCGGTCAGCCGGGCGGCGGCCTGGGTGGCCGCCTGCCACGCGTCCTCGGCGGACTGCCGCTTCCGACGGCGTCCCGCCAGATAGGCGCGGCCGGCACCGACACCGGCGGCCAGGACACGGGCGGCCGGAGCACGGTCCGGATCGCGCACGGGGCCGGACGGCGCGGTGTCCGGGGAGGCGTAGATCTTGACGCCGAGTTCCACATGGCCCGTGACGCGGTCCAGCAGGGACAGGAAGTCGTCACGGCGGGCGTCGAGGGCCTGCCGGACGCGGTCCTGGTCGCGGTAGACGGTGGCCAGGCGCAGCGGCAGGACGGTGGCGCCGCACCGGGCCAGTACGGCGACGACGGTGTGGTGGCCCCGGGCCGTGGACTCCAGCCAGCTCAGGTCCTCCAGGTTCGACTTCAGGGGCGCCTCGTCGAAGTCCGCGGCCGGGACCGGGCCGACGGCCACGGCGAGTTCCGAGGCGCGGTCCGCGGAGTCCAGCAGGTGTATCGGCTCGCCCGCGATGCCGTGCAGGTCCGCGACCGCCGCGACGGCCTCGGGGGTGCGGCGCAGCACCGCGTAGGCGTAGACGATCTCGGTGGCTGTGATGCCGCCGGTGAGGGTCTTCGTGTCCGTGTCCGTGTCCGTGTCCGTGGCTGTGGCTGTGGCTGTGGCTGTGGCTGTGTCAGTCATGACTCCGGGCTCCTGTCGGCTGCCCGCAGCGCGGCGATCTCGGCGCGCAGGCGTTCGTTCTCCTCGGTGAGGGACCGGTCCGGGCGGGGTGCCCGGGAGGAGAGGGAGGGGTCGTGCTCCCACCAGTCGATGCCCATCTCCTTCGCCTTGTCGACGGAGGCGACGAGCAGGCGCAGCTTGATGGTGAGCAGTTCGATGTCGAGCAGGTTGATCCGGATGTCGCCCGCGATCACCACGCCCTTGTCGAGGACCCGTTCGAGGATGTCGGCGAGGTTGGCGGTCTGGCCGCCGGTGTCCTGGTCGTAGACGGACGGGAAGCGTGGTCCGGGACGTGTGCCTGCTACCGGTTGGGTCATGGTCGGGGGGCTCGTCTCCGCTCGGTGATCTCTTCGAGTCGGTCCAGCAGTTCGTCCTCGCGGCGGTCGTACTCGTCCTCGTCGATCCGCCCGTCCAGCAGGGCGCGTTCCAGTTCGACGAGGGCCTGGCGGACGGGGGCCGGGTCGTAGTACTCCTCTTCGGCGGCGTACTGCAGTTGCTCGGCGACCCAGATGGTGGTGCGCAGGGGCGCGAGCGGGAGGGTGAGGAGGCCGGTCAGCAGGCCCATGGGTCAGGCGGCGAAGCTGTACGGCGGCAGGGGGCCGCGCAGCCGGAAGTCGTAGGCCTCGCCGTAGTCGCGCGCCAGCCGGGCTCCGGCTTCGGTGAACTCGCGGGCACGGGCGCGTTCGACGAGGAACGACACGTTGAGGAAGTCGTCCTTCAGCGGAGCGGCCACGACCCTGGCGCGGGCAAGACCGGCCAGCCGCTCGACGACCTGGTCGGCCAGCAGCCGCTGCCGGTGGTCGACCTGCCGGGCCACCAGTTGTCCCAGGGCGACGCGGTCCTCGTAGGTGCCGTTGCCGTCGCGGGTGCGCTCGTTGAGACGGCGGACCTCGTCGGACTCGTCGACCACCTCGCGCAGCAGGTCGTCCTGGGAGCGTGCGGCCTTGAGGTTGAACTCGGTGGTGCCGTGCAGTTCGGCGAGCCTGCGGGTGTACTCCTCGCCCCTCTCCCCCAGCGCCGTCCTGACGGCCGTGTCGTCGGGGGCGAGCAGGCCGAACCTCATGGGGAGGACCGCCCCGTCCGCCATGAGGCGTTCCAGCAGGGCCTGGTGGGCGCCGAGGTCCCTGCGCTTGGGACGCAGGTCCGCCGGTGCGGGGCTGACCACGGCGGCGAGCCCGCCCTGGACGAGCACGCCCGGGGCACCGCCGGCAGCGCCCACGGCCCGCAGGCCGTCGAGCCGCAGGGGGTGGTCGGAGCCGGTGATGGCGTAGACGTACAGGGGCGAGCCGGGTGCCGGCTCCGGGTTCGGCTCCGGCTCCGACTCCGAGGCCGTCGTCGGCGATTCCGGCCGCTCGGGCGATGCCGGCTGCTCGGGCGGCTCCGCGTGGGGTTCGGTCGTCGGGGCGCCGCTCACCGGTCCTCCTCCTTGTCCTTGTCGCGGTCGAAGATGTCGCCGATCGCGTCCACGGCGCCGCCGATCACACCGCTGGTCTTGCCCCGGGCGCCGCTCTCGACCATGTCGCCGACGATGTCGGTGAGCCGGGCGGGGGCCTTGCGGCCCGCCTCCAGGTCGAGTCGGTTGCAGGCCTCGGCGAAGCGCAGATACGTGTCCACGCTCGCGATGACGATCCGTATGTCGACCTTGAGGATCTCGATGCCCACCAGCGAGACACGGACGAACACGTCGATGACGAGCCCCCGGTCCAGGATGAGTTCGAGGATGTCGAAGAGTCCTGCGCTCCCCGAACCACTGGAGGTGGCGGCAGCGGGTTGCGCTGCGCCGGTGTGCGTCATGACGGTCACTGTGCGGTTCCTCTCGCTGGGCTCCGTTCTCGACTTGGCACCGGCGGCCGGGCTGCCCTGGTGGTGCCGTACGCGATCGGCACGGCACCGGCAACGGGCGGGCGCCGTGCCGCTGTTACGTACGGGGGCGGCACCGGACGCGTTCAGGGTGGAGTCAAGATCAGTTGCGGGAGAAAACGCGAAGGCCTAACGGCGTCGGTCGAGCTGGCCCCGGGCGTAGCGCTGAACCCGCTCGTAGCCGAGGAGCCGGCCCTGGAGATCCAGGGTGACGCGGTAGGTCGCCATGACCGTCATGGTGTCGGGGACCCGCTCCAGCTCCACGATCTCCACATCGGCCGTCCAGCCGTCCTGTGACGGGCGGAGCGCGGAGACGGAGTCCGGGGTGGTGCCGAGCAGCTCGGCGAGTTGGGCGGCGGCGCCGCGCATGGCCTGTGCGGCACTCACACGACCGGAGGAATCTGTCGGATTCGTGGTCGTATCAGGGGAGTTCGTCGCCTCCGGGGCGTCCGGTTCGGTGCTCGTCATGGTTATACGGTGCCAAGTCCGCCACCGGCGTGGGGAGTGAATCGGCCAATGAGCGAACATGTCTTCGGGGGGTGGACCTTGCCCCAGGGACAGGGGCGAGGGTCCGGGGCATGGACCTTCACCTCGAGCACCTCGGGCAGACCCCGTTCAGCGACCCCGGCGACCTCGACACGAGCACCCTGCCGCGGGACCCCCGTCAACTGGCCGTTCTCGTTCGCAATCTGATCGTCCACCGGGCGGAGGGCGAACGTGTCGGCTGGACCGTCCCCGAGGAGCGCGGACACGACGATCCGGAGGCCCGGTACGTGACGGAGGTGCTGCGCATCCTGCGCGTGCGGGAACACGGTGACCGGCCGTTCGGCGCGGAGCGGGCGCCCGAGGAGCGCTTCGTGGGCACCTGCCGCGACTTCTCCCTGCTGCTGTGCTCGCTGCTGCGGGCCACCGGCACCCCCGCCCGGATCCGCTGCGGCTTCGCCGGCTACTTCAAGGAGGGCTGGTACGACGACCACTGGGTCACCGAGTACCGGCTGCCGGACGGCACATGGCGGCTCGCCGACGCACAGGTGCTGCACCACTCCTACGACCTGCCCTTCGACCCGCTGGACATGCCGCGGGACCGGTTCCTGGTAGGCGGGGACGCCTGGCGGATGTGCCGGGAGGGGAGGGCGGACCCGGAGACGTTCGGCGTCGACGGGATCGAGGACGTCAAGGGCCTCTGGTACATCCGCGCCAACACCCTCGCCGATCTGGCCGCCGCAGTGGGCGGCGTGGAGCTGCTGCCCTGGGACTTCTGGGGCCCGGAGATCCGCGACGACAAGGCGCTCACCGAGGGGGACATCGCGCTGACCGACATGATCGCGGCGGCCCGCACGGACGAGGAGCTGCGGGAGCTGTACCGCGACCCGCGTCTGACCGTCCCGGACGAGATCGGTTCCTACGTCTCGCGCACCGGTTACACGGCCGTACGGAGGGTCACCCTGAACCGCGGGTGAGTTCCTCCAGCTTGACGACCGTGTTCCAGTTGCGGGTGGTGGCGATCAGGCCCTTGAGGAGGCGCGGCTTAGCGAGGGCCTCCGCCAGCTTGGAACGGCCGAGCCCTTCCGGGGCGTACAGGTACAGGGCCCGGTCGCCCAGGCGGAACTCCTCGGGGAGGAACGCCTGCTGGTCGAGGGAGGCGAAGCGGTCCGCGTCGACCCGGGTCGAGAAGTAGGTGACGTGGAGCTGCTTGGGCTCGAGGTCGGCGGCCGGGAAGGGACAGGCGTCCCGTACGGCCCTCAGATAGGCGTGGTCGCGCACGATGACGTCGACGCCGAAGCCGAAGCGCTTCTCGACGGCCCGGGAGATGTCCGCGGCGAGGACGTCCTCGTCGCCGCCGCCCGTGGTGAAGACCGCGTTGCCGCTCTGCAGGTAGGTGGCGACACCGGTGTGGCCGAGGCCCTGGAGCAGCGTACGGAGGTCGGCCATCGGAACCTTCTTGCTGCCGCCCACGTTGATTCCGCGCAGCAGCGCCGCGTACGTCGTCATCCGCTCACCATACGGCCGGGATGCTCCTGCCCCGATGCAGGACCCCGAGATCGCGGATTACATGTAAGGGGCCACTGTCCTACCCGATGCGGAGACGACGGGGGCCGACGGGATGACATGCGCGCCCCCGGGTTCACCGGGCAGCACGAAGAGAAGTACTTATCCGCCCCATACCTTCGTGCTGAAGGGTGCCGGCAGGGGGCCGTCACCGCGGACGAGGGGGCTAGCCCGTCATGGGGAACGGAGAGACACGGGTGCGGGGAATCGCCGCCCGGGCCGGCGGCTGGAGCGCCCGGCACCGATGGGCGGCCGTGGGCATCTGGGTGCTGTTCGTCGTGCTGACGATGGGGATCGGCTCGGCGGTGGGCCAGGCCGAGGTCAAGGACAGCGACCAGCTCAAGGGGGAGACGAGCACCGCCGCGCACATCGTCGAGGAGGCGGGGATCAAGGAGCCCGCCGGTGAGACCATCCTGATCCAGGCGAAGGGCGACGGGGTGAAAGCCACGGACCCGGCGTTCCGGGCCGCCGTCGCCGATGTCATGAAGGCCGTCGAGGAGACCGGCCGGGTCACGGACGTGACCTCCCCGTACGACACGCAGACGATCTCCAAGGACGGCCGCAGCGCCCTCGTGCAGTTCGACATGCGCGGCGAGGCGGAGACCGCGGGTGAGCGCGTGGAGCCCGTACTGAAGGCCGTCGAGGGCGTCCGGCACGGCCACGAGCAGCTGCGGATCGAGGAGATCGGCAGCGCCAGCATGATGAAGACGTTCGACGACGCCTTCGGGGACGACTTCCAGAAGGCCGAGTACTCCGCCGTACCCGTGGCGCTCGGCATTCTGCTGATCGCGTTCGGCGCGGTGGTGGCGGCGCTGCTGCCGGTGGCGCTGTCGATCACCGCGATCATGGCGACGATGGGCCTGATGAGCATCGTCAGCCATCTGATCCCCATGACCGACGCGGCCGGCTCGGTGATGCTGCTGGTGGGTCTGGCCGTCGGTGTCGACTACTGCCTCTTCTACCTGCGGCGCGAGCGCGAGGAGCGCGCGGCCGGGCGGGACGCGCAGACGGCCCTGCGGGTGGCCGCCGCGACCAGTGGCCGCGCCATCATCGTCTCCGGGGTCACGGTCTGCGTGGCGATGGCGGGCATGCTGTTCACCGGGCTCGCCGAGTTCGAGGCGATGGGCCTGGCCTCGCTGATGGTGGTCGGGGTCGCGATGGTGGGGTCCGTGACCGTGCTGCCGGCGCTGCTGTCGCTGCTCGGCGAGCGGGTCGAGACGGGCCGTATCCCGTTCCTGCACCCGGACAAGCGGCGCAGGAACGGCCGCTCCGTGGACGGCTCCGCGAACGGTTCCGCGAACACCGAGAGCCGCTTCTGGACCGCTGTCCTGCGGGTCGTCCTCGCCAGGCCCGCGCTCTCGCTGGCGGTCGCCGCCGGTGCGCTGCTCGCCGTCGCGGCGCCCGCGCTGAGCATGAAGACGCAGAACCTCACCCTGGACCAGGAGTTCGGCGACTCGCTGCCGATCGTGCAGACGTACAACCGGGTCAACGAGGCCTTCCCCGGCGGCTCCGAACCGGCCCGGGTGGTCGTCAAGGCCAAGGACATCAACGCCCCCGACGTGCGGTCGGCGATCGCCGACTTCCGTGAGCAGGCGGTCGGTTCGGGTGCCTCGCGCGGCCCGGTCGAGGTCAAGGTGCACGACGAGGAGAACCTCGCCTTCGTGTACGTCCCGCTGGTGGGCGGCTCCGACCAGGACAAGGCGGCCGCGAGTCTGGAGAAGCTGCGCGACGAGGTACGGCCCGGCACGCTCGGCAGGGTCGACGGCGTCCAGGCTCCGATCACCGGTGGGGTCGCCGCCTCGCACGACTTCAACGAGCAGCTCGTCGGCTCCGTCGTCCCGGTCTTCGCCTTCGTCGTGGTCTTCGCCTTCGTGCTGATGCTGCTGTCCTTCCGCTCGCTGACCGTCGCGATCACCTCGATCGTGCTGAACCTGCTGTCGGTCGGCGCGGCGTACGGCATCCTCGTCGCCGTCTTCCAGCACGGCTGGGGTGCCTCGCTGGTGGGCGCGGAGGGCGTCGGCGCGATCATCACCTGGCTGCCGCTGTTCCTGTTCGTGATCCTGTTCGGCCTGTCCATGGACTACCACGTGTTCGTGGTCTCGCGGATCCGCGAGGCGCGGCTGCGGGGCCGTACAACGAACGAGGCGATCAAGCACGGTGTGGTCACCACGGCGGGTGTCGTCACCAGCGCCGCCGTCATCATGGTCGCCGTGTTCGCGATCTTCGGGACGCTGTCCATGCAGTCCATGAAGCAGATGGGTGTCGGCCTCGCGGCCGCGGTGCTCATCGACGCGACGATCATCCGGGGTGTGCTGCTCCCCGCGGTGATGGCCCTGCTCGGCGAGCGCAACTGGTACCTGCCGAAGTGGATGAACCGCCTCCCCGACCTCACCCACGACGAGCCGGAGCCGCCGGCGCCGCTCGCCCCGGCGGTTCCGCCGGTTCCGCCGGCCCGTGAGGACGAGGGCGAGACGGTACGGGTCTGACCGGACCGTACGAGCCTGACCGGACCGTACGAGCCTGACCGGACCGTACGAGCCTGACGGGACCGTACGGGGGCTGACCGAACCGCACGGATCTGACGGGACCGTACGGATCTGACCGGCACTACGGGCGTGGCCCGGGTGGGGTGGGACCACCACTCGGGCCACGCCCATACCACGCCCATACCACGGCCATGCCACAGCCGAACCGCGGCCTGTGCCGGAGACGGCGAAGGCGAAGGCGAAGGCGAAGGCGATCCACGACTTGCCCCTGCCCTGCCCTGCCTCACCCCATGGCCAGAGCCCGCCACTTGTCCGCATGCATGAGAGGCGTCACCACGACGGCGTCGAAGCGTGCCGGTGGGCGGAAGGTGATCACCAGCTCACCGGGCCCATCACCGTCCCGAACGCCGGCGATCTGAGACTTCGGAACGCGCCAGCCCTCGGTCGGAGCAGTGAGTTCCGAGTCCGCCTTGAACTGGAAAATGTCATCCCAGCACTCCACAACACCCGGAATACCCCTCCGTGTCCCGGACGCCTCGTGGGCGGTCGCGTCGGCGGCCAGACACCTCCCGGCGTTGACTTCGACGAGAAGCCGCTCGATCCGGGCGTTCTCTCTGCGACTGCGCCACCAACTGAACGCTCCCATCCTGGCACCCCATCCCTCGACACTTGTTCGCCGAGCAGTGTGCACCGTGAGGGTGATCAGGCAGGACACCGGGACTTCCACGGGCTCACCGTCTGCCGGGGACACACCCAGCCGCGCGGCGACCTTAGTCACCGTCGCACCCGCACGCGCCGCCAGAACAGCCCGGTATCTCTGCTCAACAACCGACAACTCCACCAGCGCCAATCCCGGCCTCCTGCCACACGCCGCAACGACGCGCACAGAAAAGCCGATCACAGCCACTGTCAACCATCAGCTGGGACCGAAGTGTCAAGCATCTACCGGGACCGGACAAACAACGTAGGACCTACTGAGTTACAACTTTCTTTACGGGTTCAAGTCGGCTCGCTCCGCTCGCCGCGCGCGGCCGGCCCCCGGCCGGGCCTGCGCTCATGTCTCCGCCCCGCTCCAGCCCGGCCGGCGCCCGTGCCGCGCACACAGCAATCAGCCGCCTGACGCCAGAGAAGAGCTCCGTCGTGGCTGGGGCGGTCGGCTCCGCGGCTTTACGGAGCCACCTTGGCGCGAGCCTCGAAGATCATGGCCCCAACGTCGTGCTTTACCGGGCAGGTCCACAGACTGCCCGACGCGCCGGAAGCTTACGGGGCCATGATCACTCGCGCCAAAGCAGCGCCACCCCAAAGCCGCTCCGCCGACCCAGTCGCACCTCACCGACACCGAAAGCAGAGCGGTCCGGACCACAAAGCGCCGCACCGAATTACTCAGTGAGATACCAGAAGTTGCCGCCGCCAGAAAGAAGCAAGTTTGGGCCGAATCAGGACGACGCCCTGCTGTGTAGCCACCCCCAGATCGAGATATGGGCTATTGGGGCGAACGGCGAGCGAGGTGACGAGTGCAGGAATAGGTGTCGCCCATACCTTCTCTCCATCGGGGAGGCGATAGAGACTAATCCCGTGTTCGTCACTCAGCGCCAGCAAAGCATCACCGCTCGGAGAAAATCCGGTCCACAACAGCCTTCGTGCACGGTTTGTCAATTCCCTGGCGGGTGCGCCAGGTTGGCTCGAATCCCACACCATAACACGGTTGAAGAAAGTATCGTCATCTCCAGCCAAGGGCATATAGACGAGAACGGGGTCACCTTGGCGGGTATCGGCCCATCTGAGAAAATAACCATCTCCATTCGTAAGATTCCGAGAGCCGTATCTACGCCGATCCGTCGGCCGGGCAGCATTTACAGGATGGGTGGAGTTAGTGTCCAGGTCCAAGACAGCAGCGTATTCGTCGGCACAGACCATGGCGATGTACCGGGTGCCAGAAGCGTTATAGTGCGCCAACAGCGACGTCAGCTTCGCGGGCAGCTCCTTAGGCTTGTCCCAGAGGGGGCACCGGGTCGTCGCATCCCAGAAGTACCCATGGGTCAAGGTACCGGAATTTTCCCCGTCGCTGACCACATAGCTATCATTGGCAAACTCCCCGGCGACTGCCGCTTCCCGAGCCCCGATCAGCAAGACAGCATGACCTGCCCGGTCCGTAAAGCCGGCAGTGCAAACCTTCGTCGACGGGGTGTCGAATGACCACGGACTTTCGACCTCTTCGGCGGTGTCAGGCGATATCGCGGAGAGGAGACGACCGTTCACCGGATCGAAGCCGATCACTCGAGTATTAGAGTGCGCAGCAGTCGGAGGAAGCAGATGGCATTTAAGATCCCATGGCACCATCTTGAATATGTCAGGATCGGTGCTGGTCACAGTTCCGTCGGGCCGAAGCCGCTGCCACCGAAAGATCGCCTTGGCTATCGATCCATCGGCCGTGTCCACGATTTTCTCAATCTTGCTCAGCACGTGAATCGTGCCGTCCTCTTCGGCGTAAGACCCTTCATCCGGGATGTGTGTGTTGAATAGACGGCGGGCGATCAATGGCGATGGCGTGAAATCATCCTTGTCTAGCACGCCGCCGTCAATCAAACGCAGGCCGAACCATGAGCCGATGACGAATTCATTAGAGCGGGCCGACCAGCCGTTAATATGCACCGTCGTCGTCTTGTCGAACTCGCTCTCTGGATACTCTTCCCCCTGTAGCGCTCTGCCCTCGTCGCCCTGGCGCAAATGCCACAGTCTGACGGTGCCATCATTACCAACGGTGAGTAGGTCGTATGAATCTACCTCGCGGGATGTGAGCACATGCAGCCCGCCCACGGCGCTCTCGTGCCCACGAAGCGTTTGCCCGACGGGAGCGCCCGTCGAGCAGTCTACGAAGCTGATACCCCCGTCGAAGTCCGCGTCAATCGCGTAGAGACGACCCTCGCGTGACGGCGGGAGGGGTGTGAAGAGCGCGCCAACGCCAGGAGCCCGAGGCCCCGTATGGGAGTATCCCGCCTCCACAGAGTACGTGTGAATTGTCTGAAGATCCTTGGCTACGAACACGATATCGCCCGAACCATGTCGCACGAACCCGCCCCGGGGAGCGTGGTAAATGCGCTGCTCGGTATCGAAGACCCGGCCGGAGACGCAGTTCAGCATAGAAATACGACCCGGAGTATCCGGCCTATTGCCGGGCTCCCACACTGCCAGCCAAGGAGCGTCGGCCAGCCGGCGGCCGAACAAGCCCGGTCGTGCAAGATCTTTCAGGAGGACAGTCCTCTTCCATGCGTCCTCCGCCGCGTACGCAACGACGGTCCCAACCTCCGAGTCGCACACCACAAGGCGGGTCGTGTCGTCTTCACACTGCACAACAGCAGCGGTTGCCGCGCTCATCCTCTGACGAGACGCACACAGCACCTGAAACAGCGGCTCCCCTGCCGAGTCAAGGAGCACGACATGCTCTTGATCACGACAAACCACCACGGACGTACCGTCCTGCAGCCGACCAACATCCAGAATCGCCTGGTATCCCGTCCCTTGCATGTGGTGCACGACTGTCTGATCGCTCACCTCCCATATCCGAAGATCACCCTCGGCATCCAGGGTTACTGCCAGCGCGGGACCAGGATCCGTGGGGAGCACTCGCAAGTGGGTGACATCTACTGGATGCCTCAGGACCCCGGACCGTGACGGATCGTCAACCATCCAGACATGAACGTCCGGCCTGCGGCTGGCAGCGGCAAGTACTACCCGAGTTCCATCGGCTAGTACCAAGTCGTCAATACGCCATCCGCCCATCCCTGAGGTGGTCGAATACGTGCCCTCTTCATGCCTGCCCACAATGCGGTGCGGAGTCACCGGTCTGGCTTCGACTCGTATGCGCTTCACCGACGTGGACAGCTCCTCGGCACGCCTGGCAAATTCTGCTGCTCCGTGTGATTCAGCTGTGAAGGCGAGTCTGGCAGCCCGGTCGATACCAGCGGGAGCCGAGGAACCTAGGATGTCGGCGCATCGCTCAACCACCATGGCCAGCACAGGATCACACGAGGGGTGCCGCACTGCGGGAAGTAGTCCAGCCGGGTCGGCCGCCAAAACGAAGGAAGGATCCTCGACCAAGCCCTGAATCGCTCCTGCAGCTGCCGCGTGCGTCGACAGATGCTCCCGTACATACTGGAGCGCTTGACCCCAATCCCGTCCGGGAGTCAACCCGAGCAGAATTTCGACGAAGCGCTCGTGAACGTCACGCAAGTCCCGAAGTCTCAAAACGCGTTGCCGGAGGTAGTCGGTGAGCTCCTGGTGATACAGGCGGAAGTGCTTCGCCCCTGCTACGTTCACACAGGTCAGGTACGACTCGTCTTCCTCCACCAGGACATCGACGTCCGTTTCCCGCAGAGCAACACCGGAAAGGCTGGTCGCCGCCATCAGCCAGACCCTGCGCGGCAGCCCATGGCCCTCGCCGAAGGCAAGAGCGGTCAACAAAGCCATGGCCGCCTCGTACCGGGCTTGGGGAAGGCGCCGCAGGTAAGCTTCGAAAGCCCCTCCCACATCCGAGGGGAGTGTCTCTGCCCACCCAAGGACGCTCGTATCAATGCGTCCACCGCGGAGAAGCGCGCTGGCCGTCATGCGGGCCACCAGGAAGCAGCGCCCTGCTCGCCTGGACACCTCCATGGCGACAGCTTTCGCCTCGGCAGGCCGGTCCGCGTACGGAGAATTAGCGGCCATGAGGATGAGACGCACGTACTCAGCCGTGCTCGTGTCGTCCGCGTACTGTGGGCTGTCAAGATCGATAGTACTCAGATGCTCACCGATGTAAGACAGCAGTTCCCGGCGTGACCCAATGACGAGCCGGACACACGGCACGTCACCCAGCGGGCGCAACAGGTCCCAGGCGATCCGCCGGGCCTCGACCTTGTCTCCAGCTGGCCCAGCCTCGTCGAGCGAGTCGACTACGATCCTGAATGGAGCCTGGCGGTCGCAAAGTGCCTTGAGTAGTGCTGCTGAACTGGCCGCACGAACGTCCGCAGCGGCCGCAAGCCGGACCACGAGGGTTTCGAGGGTCTGGTGTCGGGCGTTGACTGAAACGTCCGAGTGCCCTTCCAGCACGAGCCTGCCGAGCACGGCTGATTTACCCGATCCCGGTGCCGCGGTGACCACAAGGGCACCATGGCCCCCCGACGCGCCCAGGTATGCACGCAGCACCGTGAGTGCACTCTCGCGTCCCGTGAAGTAGGAGCCTGGATCGTGGACATGCTCCACTCCCCGACCACGGGGCTCGAAGTGAGAGAAGAGGTCCGTCATGTCCCCCGCCACGCTTCGGTCGTCGACCTCGGCGCCCGGGTCATAGCCGGGGTTGGGGAAGAAGGGCGGTTGCTCGGTTTGGTGGGTGGAGGAACAGGCCGCGCGTTGCCTGCGCCCGTCTGCCGCGAGAGCCTGGCTCACCTTCGTGGCTACGACCGAGGGGGTCAGGTAACGCTGAGATGGTCCGTCGCCGCGGGCGCACACCTCAATAAGCCTGGTCACGAACGCACCGTCGTCGGCATAGTCTCGGTGGCGGGCGGAAGCGAGCACCCACGTTCCGGAGCCGTAACCGTCGCCGCGTGGCCGAGCACTCACGATGCTATCGGTGACACTCTGGATCTCAACGGAACCGACGGCGGCATAGCAGGAGTCGATAATGAAGAGAACGTTACGTACGGGAGAGGCCGCCAAGATCTCCGCCATATTGTGTGGCGACAGCCAGGAACGAGGGCGGCCATCGCGACTGTCTGCACCGGCGAGGCGATAGGGTCCTCCTGGGGTTGGCCGGTCGCCGTGACCCGCGTAATACACAACGACCACATCGTCGTGGGTGAGTCCGCCGCCCGAACACCATTCGGACAATGCATCCTCGAACTCGGCGGCTACCGGATTGGTCGAAACCTTCGTCAGGACGCGCGTGTAGCCCATGATCGGAGAAGTGAAGAACGCCGCGACTTTCGCTACGTCCTGAAGGGCCAAATCAAGATCCGGCAGGCCGGAACCCTCCTGGTACGTCGCTGTGCCGGCGGCGATCAGATATCGCATGCTGTGGCCTCGCCCCCCTGCCGCAATCCCGCGACAACGGCCCTACCCGTCTCTATCGCTGTGAGGTACCGGGTCGCATCGTGCATGTGCGCCCCGTTGTACACAGCAACGTCGGCCAGTGTTGATCCGAAGATGGGGCGCAGTTCCCGCACGACAGCGACGACATCGGTGGCGTCTGCGATATTCGTCCACCTCTGAACAACTGTGGGCCACACTCCTTTCCGGTTCTCGGCCTTGGGCCGGAGGCGATCAAGTACGAGCGTGCCCATCCCGAGTGGCGATCCCAGAGTCACGAGCATCTGGATATGCCAGTCGGAGTGCGCCTCCTCGCATAGAGTTTCGTAAGCAATCACTGAACCCAACGAATGGGCCACAACCACACGGGTCTCCGGCGTAATCCGAGCAGCCAGGCGGCCACGGGCTTCGGCTCTGAGGGCCTCGTCGTTGAAGTAGCTCGTCAACTGCTTGAGGTCACCGATCAGCGTCCTGTCAAGGACACCTCCGAAGAATCGGGCACCGGTGAGCGCGTCCAAGGCCGCTCGCACAAGTTTGAACCTGACCGTTTGTGAGAGCGCCCAGCCGACTGGACCGCGTGTACCACTCTCATTCGGGGCTGGCACGCCCGGGTCCGTACGAGCCGCTTCAACCCACCACTCCATGAGCAGACGTACCTCGTCATCGCTCTGGATATCCGTGGCGTCGTAGTCAGGCTCGTGTCCCGCGCGCGTACCGCGGGGGCGGAAGAGATCGCCATAAAACGCGATGCTTACGTCGCCTGTGGCAGGGACTGGCCCGCCTGCCAACCTTGCCCCACCCAGGAGTTCTGGAACGACGTCCCTCGCCATGGAGTCCTCGCTGAGGTACTGCTTGCCGACACCATGTACAAAGACAACCTTGGCCACGAACCCCTCCTCGTCCTGACCCGGCAAGCCTACTTGCGTGTTCTGCAACGTACTTGGGCAACAACCACGAGGGCGTGGCTGGTAGAGACGGCTCGTCAGACCGTGTGAGGAACTAATCACGAAGACAACAGGCCAGAGACTCTATAGAGGACCCCGACCTCACGCACAACGGTCGTGACAGCGTCATGGAGCCGGACTGTCGAGTACGCCAGCGCCGGACACCACGTCCGCACCACAAACGCACCAGATAGAGCGGGGAGCAGCGGGGAACCACGGTGAAAGCCGCAGTGCCCAAGGCCGCTACGCCCTGGACGTTCGCCCAGGTCAGCGCCCGAGCCAGCCGCAACTGCCCACAGCTTCCCAAGCTGAGGGCTCAGGCGCCGTCGTTACGGGGCGGTCGTCCCAGCTTGCTCTGGTCGACGACATGGCAGCGCGGCTGAGGCTGGTGGGGGTGCAGCGATGCACACGCGCGCCTAATCGGTCGGCGCACCCGCCGTCGTGGCTGGCTTTCGTCGGCTTGGGCGCAGACGAACCAGTGTGCCCACCCTGAACAGACGCCTCCGTTCACCCACCTGCGGCAGACGCGGCAGGACTGTGCATCCTGGGCACCATGACGAACCCCGAAGGCCCGTACGTGAAGGTGCACTTTCGGCTTGAGATCGAGGACGACTGGCCCCCCGGCATCGGTGGAGAGCCTGTGGGCCGTCGACCAGGGCGCCGGCACCGCGCGGCTCGACAACATCCCGTGGTTCGGCAGTGGACTTGGCGGTCATGCTGGCCGACGGCGGGGAGGCGATCGCCGACCTGGCTCTGCTGCGGGACCAGGCCGAGGTGTTCGGCCCGGTCGCGTCCACTCCCACAGCGTGGCGACTGCTGGCGGGTATCGATCCGGCCGCACTCGGCGCTCTGCGCGCAGCCCGTGCCGCCGCCCGCGAGGTCGCCTGGCTGCAAGCCGACGAGAGGCGGGAGGCGATACCGGCCTGCCGTGCAGGCGGACGCGAACTGCCCGGTCTGGTCCTGGACATCGACGCCACCCTGGTCACCTGCCACTCCGAGAAGGAGCACGCGGCGCCGACTTACAAGCACGGTTTCGGCTACCACCCGCTGCTGTGCTTCCTCGACAACACCGGCGAGGCGCTGGCCGGTCTGCTGCGGCCCGGCAACGCCGCGGCCAACACCGCCGAGGACCACATCACCGTGCTCGACGCCGCGCTCGCCCAGCTCCCCGATGCCCACCGCCACGGCACCAGCATCCTCATCCGTGCGGACAGCGCTGGATCCGCCAAAGCGTTCCTGGCCCACATCCGCGCCCTGCGCTCGCGCGGGATCCACACATCCTTCTCCGTCGGATGGTCCATCACCGAACCGGTCCGCCGAGCGATACGCCAGCTGCCCGACCAGGCCTGGCACCCTGCCCTCGAACAGGACGGCACCCTGCGGCAAGGCGCCCAGGTCGCCGAGCTCACCGGCCTGGTCGACCTACCGGGCCTGCCTGAAGACACTCGGATCATCGTCCGCCGCGAGCGCCCGCATCCCGGCGCTCAGCTGTCCCTGTTCGATCTCGACGAAGGCATGCGCCACCAGGTCTTCCTCACCGACACCCCCTACGGCGAAGGCTCCTTGCAGCACCTGGAAGTCCGTCACCGCGCGCACGCCCGCATCGAGGACCGCATCCGCTGCGGCAAAACCACCGGCTTCGGCCGCTTCCCCTCCCGACACTTTCACGTCAATCAAGCGTGGCTGGAGCTGTCCCTGACCGCCCTCGACCTGCTCGCCTGGACCCGCCTCCTGCTGCTGGAGGGCGAACTCGCAGCCGCCGAGCCGAAGAAGCTCCGCTACCGGCTGCTACATGCGGCTGCCCGTATCACCCGCGGCGGACGCCGCATGCACCTGCGGATCGCCGCGACCTGGCCCTGGCGAAACGAGCTGACCAGCGCATTCGCCCGCCTAGCGGCGCTGCCACGGCCGGCCACCTGAACGTCGGCACCGTCCCTGCACGCCCACGACCCGAGGAACCCTGGAGAAACCGACCCACGCGTCGGGCCTCGACCATGCCCGCCCGGCAGCCAGCGATCAGAAAACCCACTTCACAGCCATCACTCCAGCTCAGCCACCCGAAGCGAAACGGGGAGGTTAAAGCAGCAGAATCAGCGTGCGGCAGGGGCCACGCGTCGGTCATCCTGAGAGGCATGCCGAACCTTGCTCATCCCCTCTTCAGTGCCCCTGCCGAGACGATCGATGCCGACATGGTCCAAGGCTTCCTGTCCCTGGAGTTGGAGGAGAGCTTCACCATCGATTACAAGCGGAACATCGAAGCTGCAACGGACACC
Source organism: Streptomyces phyllanthi (assembly GCF_009377205.1). Classification (GTDB taxonomy): domain Bacteria; phylum Actinomycetota; class Actinomycetes; order Streptomycetales; family Streptomycetaceae; genus Streptomyces; species Streptomyces phyllanthi. Next base: position 11,939 of record NZ_VJZE01000047.1, on the reverse strand, counting down.
ATTGCTGCAATGGCCAACACCCACGGTGGCGTAGTCCTCATCGGTGTCGACGCACACCCTAAGGACAAGCACCTCCCGGGTGACCTGATCGGCGTAAAGCCAATGGACAAGGATCGACTGGTCAGCAAGATGGCCACGACCCTCGACCCGCCCTGGTGGACACCCGACGTCACCCCGGTCACCGTCGATGGCAAGCTTCTGTTGGTGGTACGGGTCGACCCCGACGGTGCGCCCCGGCCGCTCCTTCACCAGGGGGCAGTCAGAGTCCGGCTCGATGGGCGCAACGAGATTGCGGACCGGCGCCTGGTACAGGTCTTGTTCCAGCAGGCGGCCGAGGCGCCGGTTCTCAACTACGCCAGTGACCCGCGGTTCGCGCCAGACAATGGGGGAATTGAGAACCGGGACGCCTATCGCGGCGCGCCTCCGGACCTGGTCATCCGCGCTGCCGCATCGAGGCCCCTTCGACCAGACGCTGTCCGGCCCCGATTGCACGGTGCGACAGTTGCTGCACTCATCAAGGCGCTCGGCGGGTCAAACACTCACGGATGGCAAGGTGTCAGCCAGAGGATGGCATCGCTTGCACAGCGAGTGGACCCACAGGAGATCCCTCTTGGGTGGGCCATCGACCCAGAACGTGGGCACGCGGGGTTTGTCAGACTCGAAGCAGGACACACACTTCGCCATGACCTGCGCTTCAGGGACCCAGCTCTACGGATGGAGTGCACTGCCTCAATTACCGGTGCTGGCACCAGCCTTGAAGTCTTCTTCGATCTGCTCTTCTGGTCCAAAGGCCAACTGGTCGCGGGTGATCTTTGGGTCCAGGCTTGCTACGAAGCAGTCCACAGTCTCGTGCACGATGCCCTGCCCAGCCTCACGGAGGGCCTGCTCGGCACTGCTGCCCTTCCCTCGCCGCCCATCGAATTGCACATCGCCCCCGGAAAGCAGCACGCGCCCTTGAGCGCACTCAACCTCGACTCCCTCGGTCAGAGGACAGGGGGCGGCGACGTTCGTCGCGGTAGTGATTTCCTGCGCGAGGACCTTGTAGCTATCGGCGATCTATCGGGCACCGTGATGGATGCTCTGCGTAACATCGCGCTCGACTGGCGCTACCTACACCCGACGCTTCCTCCCCTCGCGGTGTGACAACGCCGACGAACGCGGCGGAAAAATACGAACGCCTACGGACCGTCAGCGCAGGTGAGACGCACCCCAGCCCAAGCCCGCAGCCCTTCCCCAGTTACTTCGGGACGAGGAGGTCGTCGCCCGACCAAGGTCTCGCCGCCATGCTTCCGTCGGCGTGGCCTGCTCTGACCGACCACATGGCAGCGTGCTGGCGGGATCGCCCGCTGGAACAGCTCCCACAGAAAGCCAGCATCCGAGCAAGGCAGACCTGGAACACTGCATCAACAAGATGAATGACGCTGGACTGACCGATTCCTGCTACCACAGTCAATCCACTTTGCGTCATTCCCGGCCCCTGGAAAGACCTGCCAATGCTGCTTCGGATTTCGCGGAAGCGCCTCAGTCCTGAACGGCACCTTTCCGTTCCTTATCGTTCTCGAATGCACCCCCGAAGAATCGGAGTAGTTCAACCCAATTTCCCAATCACAGCTATCATTTCCCACAATACTTTCGATCCGGAGATTTCCCGGATCCTCGCCATTGCCAAGGTTTATCACATTGTCACGGAAGAAGGGATTCCCATGCCGCTCGGTTGGTTCACTGATTCTGGCTACCGGCTTATGCTCGGTGAGATTGAAAAAAACCCCAATATAGCCACCGCCGCCTTGAGGTGGCACCTGTACGACCGCCACAGCCTTCGATGGGGAACACTGAATCACCTTGGCCCGCAGATCAGTCACGGTCAACGGAGCCTGCCTATCGCTCTGCAAATGCAGGTTGAAAACGTCTGAGTAAGTCTGGTCGCCCGTACCGGCGGTGGGGTACTCGACCATACGGCCGCCTATGGAAGAAAGGTAGGACCAGAGTTCATCTACTTCAGCAGACGAGAATTCTTTCATGCGCTTTTCTTGCGCAGACGTCAAAGGGCGATCAAATACGAAGTCGAATGGCGTGACCGTGGGATCAAAAACCGGCTCAGTTACTTGAGCGGTGAACGGCTCACCTTCCATGTCGAGCCTTTTCTGAGCCTCATCTTCTCGACGGACTGAAGAGTTAGAAAACAAGAGACTAAAGTAGTTCTCAACAAGCAGAGAACCTAGAAGAAGGGCGATTGCCACGCTGGCCAAAATGCCAAGCAGTAGCATTCTTTTCTTTTTCGGCAGACCGCGAGAGTCTGGAGAGTAGTGATCCACAAGGGTCGTGATGAGTTTTTGCTCGTCTCGGGCCGGAGGTTCAGGTGGCGCGCTAGGGTTGGTCGACAATTCTGTCCCCCTGACATTCGGTTCTCCAGGCCTTGCACTGAGCAGTCCAGCTCGCTCACCCAGTCCACCCCGCCGAAACTCTCCGGCGGAGATGGCTCGCAGCTGCTTCTCTTCAGACTCGACTGCCTGATCTGTCAGGCTGCCGTGCTCGTGCCTCCATGTGCTCTCAGTTGTACAGGCGGAGTTGGCCAGCTGAGGTCAGCTCGGCTTGCCTGGCGACGACCAACTCGCCGCTGTCAACTACAACTTCGATGTTCACAGACTGCCCTCCTTGTAGGCGTGGCGGAAGTGAACTGCATGGTGACGTTCTCATCGAGCACTCGAAAGTACGCCACGATCTCTGTTGTGATGCGCTCGAAGTCGCTCCCGGGATCATCGTGCCAGCGGCGAGCGAGGGGCGCTTCGCTCTGACACCCACGAGTGACATCAACGACGCCCGAAGCCAGCACTCCTGGGGGCCCGACGCGACCGGGTGTGGCCGAGTGGTTCTCCGGCACTGCCGAGGAGCGATCGCTCTCCGGAATCGGTGGTCAGTGGACCGTGGACTATCTGTGGACTCGCCTCGACCGGTCGGCCGTCCACAGGCCCGCGACCTGCTGCGTCACTCCCAGGCGATGCGGCCTCCGGAGCCGTGTGCGCAGGTTTGAATGCGGCCAAGCCACGTCACCCTCCTCCAGCGCCTTTATGATCTTCGCGTTGGCTGCTTCCTCGTGGCCAGCCGCTAGCATCGGCCGATGACGTCACATCAGGCGAATGCCGCGTAGGTCACCGCGCGAGGTGAGGCCCACCGTGCCCCATGGGCAAAGCGATGGTGCGGTGAGCACGCTGCTCATCAGCGCGTGTCCTGGACCGCCCGCGTGTGCTGCCGTTCACACGTGCCTCTTCATCGATGGCCTCGACTTCGTTGCGCGCAGCGATAGCAGAATGGCCGGCCTCGATCCGAGGCGACTGCTCCGCCCAGGCGGACCGCTCTATCCGACGGACATGCCGCGCATAGTGGATGTGGCAACCCAGGAGCAGCCCGAGCCAGGGCGAGACAAGCTGACTATCCGGGTCCGGCTCCGGGGCGAGACGGTCATCTGGTCCGACCTGATGTACCCGGGCCTCGATGGCAGGCCCATCGAGGAGGTTCGTTTCCGCCTGGAGCAGTACCTGGGCGAGGTCGAGCGGGCATACGCGGCGTTGCAGGGCCACCCCTTTGGTCAGTAGTTCGGGGCGAAGAGGTCGTGCCAGACCCGTGCCAGATCGTGCGGGGAACCACGGGGAACACCGGGGAGCCAACCGACCTCCCGCCAGGCGCCGACACCGCTCCACCGCAGGTCAGCCCCGGAGCAAGCCCCAGATGCCCTTAGCTTCCCGAGCTGAGAGCGCTATGCGGTGACCAACCTGATTACGCAGGAGTATCCGCTTCTCTCATCTGGGCAGCTCGGCGCTGGGGGAGGGCTACCTTCGGCGAGGGGGCACATCGTGTCTGCGTGTCGGACAGTGCTTGGCACTTTCATCGGCGAAAGCGCAGAGCTGGCCGATGAACTCTCGGTAGCTGTCCGGGGTATCGCAGTCCTTGCTGGGCGGCCCGTCGATCCACTGCTGCCAGAGTCCATCCGGGGCGAGGAACCGGGCCGCGTGGTCAGTACCAAGCTTGGCGTCCAGCATCAAGAGCGCGCCGAGAGCGGCTTCCTGGTCGTAGTAGAGGTCCGGGCGAGGCAGATAGCGGTCGAGGTAGGCGACCAAGGGGTCGGCGTCAGCAGGAGTGCCGAAGGCGGCGAGAGCGACACAGTACGCGTGCCCCGCGTAGGGCGCTTCACTGGCGAGCAGGAGTTCGCCGAGACGTTCCCGGAACTCGGTTCTATCGGCAACGGCGATGAGCCAGGCTGCCGTCTTGCCTTCTCGCCATCCTCGGTCAAGCAGCACGCCCAGTTCACCAGGACTGATCTCACCGGCGGCCTTGCCCAGCTTCTGCAGGAACTTGGCTCGGTCGCGCCCACTCATACCGAGAAGGCCGCCGCCAAGTTTGAGGTATCGCCGATCGGGCGTGACGTAGCGGCGGATCAACTTGGCCCGCTCGGCCTCTTCGTCGGTGCGACGCATGGCAGCATCCTCGTACGGACGAAGCCGTCAGACCAGCAATCCGGCCGGTTGGGCGCCTCAGCCCCGCGTGTCCATCCGTCTCATTCAGCCACGTTCACTGCCGTTCGGGCGAGACCCGAAGCCGTCCCCGCGTCGACAGCCAGCCGCCCATGAACCCAGGTGAACGCCCCTGCATACAGCCCACCACCCCACCAACACAGTTGGAAAGCGGTTGGTGATGCAGAGCTTCAGCAGGTGTCTGGTCGTGGCGAGCCCGGTTGGGTCTGCCGAACGCCGGTGCACGCCACCAGCGTGCTGCCGTCCTCGTCGAGAAACAGCATGAAGACCCACGATCTGTCGGCGGTCCTGATCTGGCCCAGTCGAACCGGTCGGCCGTGTAGGTCGAGGCGTTGCACGGCCCGCGCCAAGCCGGAGGTCTCGATGCCCCTCCGAAGGGTATGACGGAGTCGGCGCCCGTAGACCGTCGCGAGCGACTCGGCTGACGTCGTTCCGTCCCAGACAACGTAAGAAGCGCCGGTGCGGAGAGCAGACAGAGCGGCCAACGACGTGTCGTCTCCACCGCCCAGTAGCTGTTCGAGTTGCTCTCGCTCCATGCCGTCACCCCCGGTCCGGATCCTGCTGTACAGCAGCGAGGTACAGCAACCCCAGCAACCGGCAGCGCCCCGCACCGGCCCTCACGGGTTCTCCCGCAGCCTGTATGACCTTCAATGACCGATCTCTGCAGAGCTACGGATCAGAAGGTCACGGCATGAGGCGGCCCGGATTTTTGGGCCGTCCCGGCCGTCCGATGTCGCTCAGCAGTGGCCGACAACGACCAATGACGACCACTCAGGCGTCGGGGAATACCACCCGGACCGGCGAAAACGCAGCTCACCCAAGATCCCAGGCAAGACCCAGGGCAAGAAGACATAGTCTTCGCGCTTCCAGTGTCCACGTTCAGCGACGTACGTCACGTGACTGTCGGGAGGTGTCAGGGCGGTGTCGGGCGGCAGGGTCATCGTCGCCGCCAAGGTCTCAGGTGCAGTTCTTCCATGCGGGCAATTCCCGGGGTCCGGGGGCGAGATGCCCTCTTCCAACTGCCCCAGGCCCCCCGCGAGAACAAGGCACTGATGACCAGGCCACGGATGGTGCTTGGGGCATCTTGTCCATTTACGGCGCTGAGCAAGCCGCCGATGGCACAGACGATGAGGAACAGGGCAAGGAAGGACCAGATCGCGATCTTCATGTCGGGGAACGGTATCCGGCCCACTCCGACCCTTGAGACGCAGGGGAGCAACACCCCGCCCAACCTCAGATCACGTACCGACCCTCAGGGCAGAAGCCGAGTACGACCAGGTCGCATCGGGTGCAATGGGTACGGCGGTACAGCAGCGGAGTGCAGCAACCGCCGTGACCGCAGGCGACCGCCAACAGCCATTGGCCGACTGACCAGCTCAACAGACCCCGATGACCTCCCGCCGAAAGTTCTTGGCGAAGGGGTCGTCGTGCCACAGCCGTGCCAGATGCAAGGGTCAGCCACGGTCACCACGGGTGCTTAGCGGCGCACCCGTGGCCGCTAGTCCCGGCAGCAAGGCCGCAGGGCACCGGAAAGGCGTCCCAGCCTCTCTCCTAAAGCGGGCGTCGCAAGTTCGAACCCTGCCGGAGGGGCCCTCTCGCTATCGAGCGTCCGAGCACCCATCGGTCTGTTTGCTTGCCTGCGCTCAGCCTCACGACCGTACTGTTCCCGTGTAGCTTGGGCTGTGCATCAGGTTGTAGTTCAACTTCAAGCCCAGCTTGACTTTGCGGACCACGCGATGAGTCACTCAGGTCGGCTCCGTGACATGGCCCAGCCTGGGGGCAACCAGGCTGGGCCAGCGCCCGCGGAGCAGTAGGTGAGCCTGGCCGTGCAACATACGGCCAGGCTTACCGCCGCCCTACTTGCTCCGCGAGGGCAATGACCGCCACCAGAAGGCTGAGCGCCGACAGGATCACTTGCCAACGATCCGGGTCAGGCCACTTCCTGCCGGCCTTCTTGAACGATCGATCCCTCATCGCTGCCCCTCTCTTCTCTGGGCACCCCGATACCGGGGAGCTTCGGCCGACCTGGCTGCCAGCCGGGACGCTACGGAGGAAGAGGAGCAGCGCGTAGAGCGTAGCGCGCCAACTCGCCGCCATGTGGGGCCTCTTGTGTGCCCTGGGCTCCGTCAATAAATATCGCCGTACTTACGCGCATACTTATTTCGGAACCTCTTCTTGTTCGGGGGTCATTTTTGACCTCCAGCCCCCAGAGAGGCCGCCAGACGGCCGCTCAGCGACTGAACGTGTTCAGTCAATTCCTCGAGCTCACCATTACGCCGCTCACGGCGTCATGATCCTTGTGATGAGTGTCACATTAGACGCGAAGTTGTCGCATACCACAGATGCATCAGGTGAGCCGAGAGAGCTCCAACCGCGGCTTCGTCCTCGTCAAGCGGGAGGACGATGGCCGACGGACCTGCCAGACACTGCTGGGGTGTACCGGTCGGCACGTCTGGTGGCGCTGGGCCGACCAGCCGGAGGGGCCGCTGGAGGCTTGCCCGGTGCCCGAGCTGTTCCGGTGACATCCAACGCTGACATCAACGTCCCCGGACGACGGCGGCCCACAGCAGCCCTGGACGGCACCGGTTCACGAGGCGAGCCCCGACCAAGCCGAGGGAAGCTCGAACTCCTAAAGCGGGTGTCGCAGGTTCGCCCCCTGCCGGGGGCACCAGCTCAGAGGCCCCTCACCTCCCAGATTGTTGAGGTCAGGCGTCTCTGACATGCAGGTTTGCCATCAACGGGGGCGGTCACTGACGGCCGGGGCGCCTCCTCAGCAGTCGGCTTATGTGGCGGACACGTCGAGGTCGACCCGCCGGAAGATGGCGTTGCCTTCGGCACTCGCTGCGCCTGCCGCGGTCGCTGTCAGCTCTGTTTCTCGCCGAGCGCTGTGCGCAGCCAGTCCAGGGAGCCGGTCTCCAGGATCGCGTCGGCGAGCTCCTTCGCGCTCTTGGTGGTGAGGCGTCCGCGGCTGTTGTCGATCCACCGCTGGGCATTCTCGTAGCCCTGGGCCTTGTACTCGATGCCCTGGATCATGCATTCCAGCTTGTCGGCGTCCTGGGCGCAGATCGCCTCGGCGGACTCCTTCGCCTCGTACTCGGCAACGAGTTCCCGTACGGCCGAGGCCAGGATCTCGGGCATACCGGCGACCTGGTCGGCGGTGACCGCCTGTGGATCCGCCCCGGTGGCGTACTTCTTCCCGATGTAGTTCACGTCACCGGTCCGGGTCTCCTGGGAGTCGTGCCACACCGCGAGGAAGGCCGCCCGCTCGGGATCGGCACCCTCGAGCTTCGCGATGATCGTCGCGATGAGGGCAGTACGCCAGGAGTGCTCGGCGACCGACTCGGGGTCGCGTACGCCGGCCATCCACCACCCGGTGCGCCTGGTCTGCTTCAGCGTTCCCGCCTCGTACAGGAACCTCGCCACCGCGGACAGGTCTTCAGCCACCGTCGGACTCCTCTCACGCCTCGGCGAGGCGGATCGCGTACCGGATGTTTTCGAGCTCCCGGCGCCCGCGCAGCGAGACCTCTCGGCTATCCAACATCACGGGGAGCCCATCGCGCAGGGCCCGGGCCGCCGCTCCCGAACGCAGCAGGTTGGGACGGATCTGGAACAGGGACCACACGGTGTGGATGTTGAGATCAAGTAGTTGAGGTTGGCGGCCTCGCCGGCATCGTCACGGGTGAGGGCTGTGTCGATGAAGTGGCTCATGCGGTCCCGGTCGCCCCGGCGGGCGGCGACCGCCGCGACGGACCGGGAGTTGAGCCAGCGAGTGAGCCAGTCGCTTGGCCGCTCGGTGCTCTGCTGATACGCAAGCCATTCAGAGGTGTCGGCCTGATCGTCGTACCCGGAGAGGTCGCCGCTGCCCCGGCCGGATGCTGCGTAGGCTGGCCGGGGCAGCACCGTCCCCGAACCACCCGAGGAACAGGCCCCCGTGTCCATGCCCCGCCGCCACTTCCAGGAGCTGCCCGCCGAGGTCCTCCAGGCGGTCGCCGACAAGACCGGCTCCGTCCAGAGCGCCCGGACCGCCGACGGCGGGAGGAACTCCGGCATCGCCGCGTTCCTGGATACCGACAACGGCCCGGTCTTCGTCAAGGGCGTCCCCGCCGGCCATCCGCAGGCCCCGGCGCAACAGCGTGAGGCAGCGATCAACCCGCACCTGCCCCGCGCCTGCCCCCGGCTGTACTGGCACATCGAGGTGGACGGTTGGATCCTCCTCGGTTACGAGACACTCACCGGACGGCAAGCCGACTACACGCCCGGCTCGCCCGACCTCCCCCTCGTCGCCACAGCCATCGCCGAGCTCCAGGACGTCACCGCCCCGGCCGACATCGACATCAAGGCCGCCGAGCAGCGATGGGCCGCTTACGCCCCACCCGGCGCCGCCGGCCTTTTCGCCGGGGACACGTTGCTGCACACCGATCTCGCTCCCGACAACATCCTCATCGACCAGCGGGCCCACATCATCGACTGGGCGTGGCCAACCCGCGGCGCCGCCTGGATCGACCCGGCTGTGATGATCCTCCGCCTCATGGAAGCCGGCGGCACCGCCGAGGAAGCCGACGCGTTCGCGCGCTCCCTCCCCTCCTGGCAGGCGGCCGACCCTGCAGCGAAAGCCGCGTTCGCAGCGGCCAACGCCGCGCTCTGGCGGACGATCGCGGAAGAGGACAAGAGCGCGTGGAAGCAGAGCATGGCCATCCAAGCCGTCGCGCTGTCAGCGTTCCTCAACCGCCGATGACATTCCCACGCTCAGGCCGCCTTGGTGACCTTCTCGCGGTCGAAGGCGTCGAGGGTGCGGGTGAAGTCGCGGGTCGACAGCAGCAGCTTGTAGATGATGGCGAGTTCGAAGACGAGCAGAAGGGCGCCGGAGACGATGGTCGCCCCGATCACCTCGTCCAGGAACGGGCCGATCATGAAGACGCCCATCTGGAACTCGACGCCACTGATCAGATGAGGGCGGACACGGTGGCGCAGCAGGAAGGACCGGGCACGCAGATAGGCGGGGAAGCGGCGGCGGAACTCCTGGTGCAGATCGACGACCTGGGTCTGCGGCACCGTCTGCGCCGGCACTTCACCACTCGACTCCGCCTGGCCCGGTACCCCCTGGACCGGCACCCCATCGACCGGCACCCCATGGACCGGCGTCCCCTGACTCGGTACCCCATGGACCGACGCCCCCTGGGCCGACTCCGCCCGCGTGGCCGCTTCGGAGGCCGCGCGCAGGTCCTGCTCGACATCGGCCTCGGGGTTCTCGCGCAGCAGGTCCTCCATGAAGGCGAGTTCCCGCTCGTTCTCGGCACGGCGGGCCTCCCGCAGCCGGGCCTTGATCTGCTTGCGCATGGAGTGGCGGATCTTGAAGATCTCCAGTGAGTTGATGTAACGCAGCGTGTCCAGGCCGATGACGGCGGCGGCCAGCCAGATGTACAGCGCGTCACCGGTGCGCTGGTACTGGCCGGCCATCAGCGCGACCGCGCACAGCGCGACCCGGATACGGTCGAAGACGAAGTCGAGCCAGGCGCCGAAAACGGAGCCCTGCCCGGTGAGCCGGGCGAGCTTGCCGTCCATGCAGTCCAGGACGAAGCTCAGGTGGTAGATGAGGCCGCCGAGGGCGAGCCACTTCCAGTCGCCGAGCGCGAAACAGGCCGCCGAGGCGATACCCAGTACGAACGCACCCCAGGTCAGCTGGTTCGGCGTGATTCTCGTCCGTCTCGCGGTGAGCCTGACGAGAGGCGTGGCGACCGGGTCGACGAGCAGCACCGTCCACCACGCGTCGCGCTTCTTCTGCGTGATCCGGCGTACCTCTGCGAGGTCGGGTATGTCTCGGCGCATGGCTCAACTTCCTGGCGTACGAATCGAGTACATCTCCACCTTGGGAGCCGTTCACCCGAGGTACAAGAAGTTCCTGGCGCAACCTTTCACAGGGGGTAACGGTCGAACTGTTCAGTGGGGTCGATGGAATGACACCACGAGGCGAGCGTTATCCGAGCGTTATAGATATATCCGACCGTTACCCAATATGCGCAAGGACATCACGACTGGGGAGCAACCATCCCGCTTGCCGGTTGTGCCCGCAGTTGCGCCTTCAGTCCTGCCCGCACGCACGCCCGCACGCATGCCCGCGCTCACGCCCGCAGTTCCGCCTCGATCAGATCGGCCGCGCGCCGGGTGCCGCCCTCCTGCGCCGTGTCCCGCTGGATCTCCTTGAGCCTGCGCGCGGCATCGGGGTCGTCGACGAGGGTGAGGACCGCCTCGCGCAGCTTCTCCGCGGTCGCCTCCTCCATCGGCACATGGCGGGCCACACCCAGCGCCTGGAGCATGTCCGCGTTGCCGAACTGGTCGACGGCCTGCGGTACGGCGACCATGGGCGTGCCGGTGGCGAGCCCCTCCTGGCTGCCGCCGGCGCCCGCGTGCGTGATGAACGCGTCGGCCTGACGCAGGATCGCCAACTGCGGTACGTGGTCGCGCACTTCGACATTGCCCGGGACCGGCCCGAGCTCCGCCGGATCCACGTGCTTGCCGATCTGGAGCACCATGTGCCAGCCGGGCAGGTCACCGAAGGCCTTGACGCACTCGCGGTAGAAGCCGGGCTGCTTGGTGAAGGCCGAGCCGAGGGAGACGAGGAGGACCTTCTCCGCGCTCTCCGGCCGCTGCCAGCCGCCCTCTGCCGCGCGGTCGCCCTGGCAGGCGCCCACGAAGGAGTGCACCTTCTCGTCGACCCGGTCGGCATGCGGCTGGAGGGCCTTCGGGATCAGGACGATCGAGCGCGCGGGGCGGCCGACCCACGGGTCGGGGTGCTCCGTGATCCCGTTCTCCTCCAGCCAGGCGTGGAAGCGTGCGTAGTACGCCCTGCCGCGCTCGGTCTTCCTCGGCTCGGCCCACATCGGCTCGGCGACCTCCTCCTCGTAGCCGTCCCAGGCGACGAGGTTCGGCGAGAGCGAGACCGCCCTGACGCCCCAGCGGTGAGCGAGGACGCGGGCCGGATACGAGGCGATGTCGTGCAGGACGAGGTCGGGTTCGTCGCCGTCGTACGCCTCGATCAGCTGCGGCAGGGCCTGGATCGCGTCGTCCAGGAACGGCTCCACGTTGTCGAGCAGCGTGGTGCCCCACGCCTCGGGGTCGTCGTCGGGGGACGGCAGCGTCGAGTGCCACAGCCTGGGCTCGGCGCCGGTCTCGGCGACCTTCTCGGCGAACGCGGGCGGGATCGCGTACGTGACCCGGTGGCCGCGCGCGACCAGCTCGCGGATCACCTCGAGGCTGGGGTTCACGTGGCCGTGGGCGGCGATGGAGAACATGGCGATGTGGGAGGTGGTCATGACGCGACCCTAGGCGAGACGAGACGTCTCGTACAACTCGATTCCAGCCGTTCCCCGATCACACCCGTTTCCGAAATGCGCCGCCCCCTCGACCTACGCC
>NZ_VJZE01000479.1 GCF_009377205.1 Streptomyces phyllanthi | reverse complement strand
GCTCCCGCCCCTCCACAACGGAGTTGTACGCCGCGACCTGCGCCCGCCGCGCCGTCCGCTCCACCGGCCGCAGCGCCGACGCCCGCGCCACCATCTCGGAGGCGCTCACCGCACCTCCGTGCCCCCTCTCGTACGCCACCGAGATCAGCAGCCCCACCCGCTGGGCCAGCTCCAGCACCCGCACCGCTCGCGGCGGATAGCCCGGGGCCAGCACCTCACGCCCCCTTTCCGCCCGCGCCCGGTACGCGTGGATCGCCGCCTCCGCCACCGGCCCCGACGCCGCCACATCCAGCCGTGACAGCACCTCGGTCGCATCCCGCAGCGCCTCCGCCAGCTCCCGCTCGGCCTCCCCGAGGGACGGCACATCGGCGGGAGGGGCCTCCCGCACCCCCAGGCAGTGCCAGACCACCTCCACATGCACATCGCCCTCGGGCCCGGCCTCGTACACCTCCGGCACCAGCCCCAGAGCGGCCCCGTCGCAGATGACCGCCTCCTCCGCCTCCAGCGCCCGCGCGTTGAACTCCGGCGGCCCGCTGAGCCCCAGCGGATGCCCGGGCGCGGGCAGCGCCACCCGCAATCCGCTCGCACCCAGCGACCGCAGCCGCCCGAGCGCCAGCGTCAGGCCGACCGGCCCCGACTCACCGGGCAGCCCCTCCACCCGGTGCACGGCGTCCTCCCCGACGATCGCGAGCACGGCGTCATCCGGCGAGACAAGTCCGGCCAAGAGGGCATTTCCCCAGGCGGCCAGGCGCCCTGAACGTGGTTCCGAAAGCATGCCCCCACCCTAAGGACCGACCGATGGGATGGACCGCACGACCGGTGGCGTAGATTTCCATGGGGGCTGCGCCCACAGGCGAGGCCGGCGCCCACAGGCGTACGCGACAGCCGAGACAAGGCCGACAGCCGATACAGGCCGACACTGCAAGGGGAGACAGCGCGCTCATGAGCGATGTTCTGGAGCTGGAGGACGTATCCGTGGTCCGGGAGGGCCGGGCTCTGGTGGACCAGGTCTCCTGGTCGGTCAAGGAGGGCGAGCGCTGGGTCATCCTGGGCCCCAACGGCGCCGGGAAGACGACCCTCCTGAACGTCGCCTCCAGCTACCTCTTCCCCAGCAAGGGCACCGCCACCATCCTCGGCGACACCCTCGGCAAGGTCGACGTCTTCGATCTGCGCCCGCGCATCGGCGTGGCCGGCATCGCCATGGCCGAGAAGCTCCCCAAGCGCCAGACCGTCCTGCAGACGGTACTGACCGCCGCGTACGGCATGACGGCCACCTGGAACGAGGACTACGAGGAGGTCGACGAGCTGCGCGCCCGGGCCTTCCTCGACCGCCTCGGCATGACCGAATACGTGGACCGCAAGTTCGGCACCCTCTCCGAGGGCGAGCGCAAGCGCACCCTCATCGCCCGCGCACTGATGGCCGACCCCGAGCTGCTGCTCCTCGACGAGCCCGCCGCCGGCCTCGACCTCGGCGGCCGCGAGGACCTCGTACGCCGTCTCGGCCGGCTGGCCCGCGACCCGATCGCCCCCTCCATGATCATGGTCACGCACCACGTCGAGGAGATCCCGCCGGGCTTCACCCATGTCCTCATGATCCGCCAGGGCAAGGTCCTCGCCGCGGGCCCGCTGGAGCTGGAGCTCACCTCGCGCAACCTGTCCCACTGCTTCGGCCTCCCGCTCGTCGTCGAACAGGTCGGCGACCGCTGGACCGCCCAGGGGCTCCCGCTCGGCTGACCGCCAATCCCTCGCACGCACGGCGAAGTTGGAGCACAGGGCCGCACAACCCGGGCCGGGCGCAGTCGACTTGATCACACGCGCTCTGTCCGTGGGACGATCGCGGTCCTACCATGACCATGTGGACAGCATCGACGCATGGGTGTGGTGGCTGGTCGGCGCGACCGGACTCGGGATCGCGCTCGTCGTGACGGCGATGCCGGAGCTGGGCATGCTCGCCGTGGGGGCCGTCGCCGGCGCCCTGACCGCGGGGCTCGGTGGCGGCATCGTGCTCCAAGTGATCGTCTTCGCCGTGGTGTCGACCGCGCTCATCGCCGTCGTACGCCCGATCGCCGCCCGGCACCGCTCCCAGCGCCCCCAACTCGCCACCGGAGTGGACGCGTTGAAGGGCAAGCACGCCGTCGTCCTCGAACGGGTCGACGGCATGGGTGGCCGGATCAAGCTCGCGGGAGAAGTCTGGTCCGCCCGCGCCCTCGACGCCGCACAGGCTTACGAGGTAGGTGAAGAGGTGGACGTCGTGGACATCGAGGGCGCCACGGCGATCATCATGTGACCTCGTACGACGTAACTGGCCGAACGCCTTACCTGGCAGTCTGCGGTCTGCCAGACTCAACGAGCAAGATCTTCAACAGGCACAAGATCCTCCGGAAGCACCGAGGCGGAGAAGGGTACGGGGAACCACGATGGGACCGGTCGTCATCGTCCTGATCATTCTGGTGGTGTTGGTCTTCATCGCCCTGATCAAGACCATCCAGGTCATCCCGCAGGCCAGCGCCGCCATCGTCGAGCGCTTCGGCCGCTACACACGGACACTCAACGCGGGCCTCAACATCGTGGTCCCGTTCATCGACACCATCCGCAACCGCATCGACCTACGCGAACAGGTCGTGCCTTTCCCGCCCCAGCCGGTGATCACCCAGGACAACCTGGTCGTGAACATCGACACCGTCATCTACTACCAGGTGACCGACGCACGAGCCGCCACCTACGAGGTCGCCAGCTACATCCAGGCGATCGAGCAGCTCACCGTCACCACCCTTCGCAACATCATCGGCGGCATGGACCTGGAGCGGACCCTCACCTCCCGCGAGGAGATCAACGCGGCCCTGCGCGGCGTCCTCGACGAGGCCACCGGCAAGTGGGGCATTCGCGTCAACCGCGTCGAGCTCAAGGCCATCGAGCCGCCCACCTCCATCCAGGACTCGATGGAGAAGCAGATGCGCGCCGACCGTGACAAGCGCGCCGCGATCCTCACCGCCGAAGGTATCCGCCAGTCCGCGATCCTCACCGCCGAGGGTGAGAAGCAGTCCGCGATCCTCAAGGCGGAAGGTGAGGCCAAGGCCGCGGCCCTGCGCGCCGAGGGCGAGGCCCAGGCCGTCCGTACGGTCTTCGAGGCGATCCACGCCGGCGACCCGGACCAGAAGCTTCTCTCCTACCAGTACCTCCAGATGCTCCCCAAGATCGCCGAGGGTGACGCCAACAAGCTCTGGATCGTCCCCAGCGAGATCGGCGACGCCCTCAAGGGCCTCTCCGGCGCCATGGGCAACTTCGGCGCGATGGGGGGCGGTTCGGGCGGCGGCGGCGCGTCCGGCGGCACCGGCACGGAACGCCGGGAGAAGCCGTCGATCACCGACTGACGGAGTCGATACGACGATGGGGCCACCTCCAGCAGGAGGTGGCCCCATCGTCGTATCAGGCCTGTGTCACGCGGCAGGCTGGGCCAGCCACTCCGGCAGCGCGTCGACGTCGTCGTGCCCCAGCGCCAGCAGCATCGCGTCCGCCGGCGTCGGCTCGAACGGCTGCCGCAGCAGCGGCATACCCGCCTGCTCCGGCGTACGGTCGGCCTTGCGGTGGTTGTCCTCCGCACACGAGGCCACCGTGTTCAGCCAGGTGTCCCCACCGCCCCGCGACCGCGGCACCACATGGTCCACGGTCGTCGCCCGCCTGCCGCAGTACGCGCACCTGTGCCGGTCACGTACCAGGACACCCCGCCTCGACCACGGGGCTTGTCTTCGGAACGGCACCCGTACGTACCTGCAGAGTCTGATCACCCGGGGCGCCGGTATGTCGACCGCGGCTCCGCGCATGCGCAGTTCGGGGTGGGCCTGCTCCACGACGGCCTTGTCCTGCAGCACCAGCACGACGGCGCGGTTCAGCGTCACCGTCGACAGCGGCTCGAAGCTCGCGTTCAGTACCAGCGTGTCCCGCATCCCAGCCCACCTCCTGTGTGCATCGGCCCGCCCCCTGGCGGGCTTGGATCAACTCTGGCCGGGCACGCCGAGATGGACAACGCAATAAAAAATGCCCGCCTCTGATCAATTCCAAGACCAGAGGCGGGCAAACGTTCAATGAACGTCAGTCTGCGACCTTCGACGCTCAGCTCTCGGCAAGAGCCGCGTACTCACCGATCAGCTGAGCACGCGCGATCGTGTGGAACCGCAGGTTGAACCCCACCACCGCGGGCGAGGCGTCGGAGTCCGGGCCGAGCTTCTCCTGGTCCACGGCGTACACCGTGAACACATAGCGGTGCGCCGGGTCCCCGGGCGGCGGGGCGGCACCGCCGAAGTCCTTCGTCCCGTAGTCGTTGCGTGCCTGCACCGCGCCCTCGGGCAGCCCCTCGAACTTGCCGGTGCCCGCACCGGCCGGCAGCTCGGTCACCGACGCCGGGATGTCGAACACGACCCAGTGCCAGAACCCGCTGCCCGTCGGGGCGTCCGGGTCGTAGCACGTGACGGCGAAACTCCTGGTCTCCGGCGGGAAGCCCTCCCAGCGCAGCTGCGGCGAGATGTTCCCCGCCGCGTAGACCTGAGCGTCCTTCAGCGTCGCGCCCTCCTCGACGTCCTCGCTCGCGACCGTGAACGACGGCACGACCGGATGGAAGTCATGCGGGAGTGGCGGCCTGTTGGACTCGGTCACCTCGGTACCTCCTTGTGGGGTCGGGAATCGCTGACCCCGAGCCTAGAACCAGTTGCGCTTGCTGCCGACTTCCGACAGCCACTGGTTCAGGTATGCCGCCCAGTCGGTCTGCTGGTAGCCGTTCAGCCCCACCTTGAAGGAGCGGAAGGTGTCGCTGCCCTCACTGAACAGTCCCGGCTTCTTGTCCATCTCCAGCACGACGTCCATCTCGTGCTCGTCCGCCACGAAGCTCAGCTCCACCTGGTTCAGCCCGCGGTACTGCTGCGGCGGGAAGAACTCGATCTCCTGGTAGAAGGGGAGCTTCTGCCGCGTACCCCGGATGTGGCCGCGCTCCAGGTCCGCGTTCTTGAAGCGGAAGCCCAGCTGGATGAACGCGTCGAGGATCGCCTGCTGTGCCGGCAGCGGGTGCACGTTGACCGGGTCGAGGTCACCGGAGTCCACCGCACGCGCGATCTCCAGCTCCGTCGTCACACCGATGTTCATCCCGCGCAGCGCCTGGCCCTCGATCATCGTGACCGGCGTCTCCCACGGGATCTCCAGACCGAACGGCACCGCGTGGACCGCCTGGGCCTTGAGCTCGAAGGCACCACCGAGCGGCACCTTCAGGAACTCGATGTCCTGCTTGTACTCCTGGTCCCCACCCTCAACCTCGACCTTGGCCTGCAGCCCGACCGACAGCCTCTCGATCTGCTGGTCCACCGAGCCGCCCTGGATACGCACCTCACCCTGGACGACGCCACCCGGGACGACATTCACCTCGGTCAGCACCGTCTCGACCGAAGCACCACCGGCTCCCAGGCTCGCGAGCAGCCGCTTGAACCCCATGTCTCTTCCTCCCCAGGCATCGCCTGTGCTGTGTGTGAAGCCCTGTTCGGTATGGATCCTTGATCCCTACAAACGCGATCCAGCCGTGACCGGTTCCGCACCCTCACCCTTCCAAGAAGGGAGCCACCCGGCCACCCGGGGGTACCCACCCGTCTGGACTACGCTCGTACGTCATGATCGCGACCCCCGACCGTACGCCCCTCACCCGGAAGTTCTTCGACCGCCCCGTCCTCGAGGTGGCACCGGATCTCCTGGGCAGAGTCCTCGTGCGTTCCACCCCGGACGGTCCGATCGAGCTCCGCCTCACAGAGGTCGAGGCGTACGACGGCGAGAACGACCCCGGCTCCCACGCCTATCGCGGTCGCACAGCCCGCAACGGCGTGATGTTCGGTCCGCCCGGCCATGTGTACGTCTACTTCACCTACGGCATGTGGCACTGCATGAACCTGGTGTGCGGTCCGGAGGGCCGGGCAGGCGCGGTACTGGTGCGTGCCGGCGAGGTCATCGAGGGCGCCGAACTCGCCCGCAAACGTCGACTCTCGGCCCGGAACGACAAGGAACTGGCCAAAGGCCCGGCCCGCCTGGCTACGGCCCTGGGCGTCGACCGCGCCCTCGACGGCGCAGACGCCTGCGCCGGCCCGGACAGCCCTTTCAGGCTCCTGACCGGCACCCCTGCCACCCCCGACCAGGTACGCAGCGGCCCCCGCACCGGTGTGGCGGGCGACGGAGGCATCCCCCCGTGGCGCTTCTGGATCGCCAACGACCTGACGGTGAGCCCGTATCGGGCCCATGTACCCCGCCGCCGTCGAACTTGACGCGCACCCACGAGATCCGTAACGTAGCCCGAGCCGCTTGAACCGGGTACTGCGATCAGTCAGCAGCCGGAGGCGGCCAACCCACTACCTATGTCTTCCCCTCAGCGGGGGCGAATTCGGCGTGTCCGCATGCCTGAATTCCTTACCCGCGGAACCCGATTATGAGTCGGCGAGGGAATCGGCTAACGTAGTGGATGTCGAAAGGCCGGAGGGAAACCTCAACAGGCCGGAAGGCAGCCGAAAGGCAAATCCCGCCGACTGGGAATCGGGCCCGAAAGGATCTGATAGAGTCGGAAACACCGAAGGGAAGCGCCCGGAGGAAAGCCGCGAGAGAGTCTCTCGGGTGAGTACAAAGGAAGCGTCCGTTCCTTGAGAACTCAACAGCGTGCCAAAAATCAACGCCAGATATGTTGATACCCCGTCTCCAGCATCAGCTGGGACGAGGTTCCTTTGAAGAAAACACAGCGAGGACGCTGTGAACCACTGGGTTATTCCTCTGGTGGTTCCGCTCTCGTGATGTGT
>NZ_VJZE01000478.1 GCF_009377205.1 Streptomyces phyllanthi | reverse complement strand
GGCCGGGGGTGGGTCTCCGGGCTTGGCGGGGGTCCCTGCTGTGGTGTAGACCAGTTGTCGGACGGTTGTGCTGCCGGAGCTCGGCCAACTGTGGGTCACCGCGACAAGCGGTTCGGATCAGGGAGAGAAGACATGGCCACCAAGGCTGAGAAGATCGTTGCCGGGCTGGGCGGCATCGAGAACATCGAAGAGGTCGAGGGCTGCATCACCCGCCTGCGGACCGAGGTCGTGGACGCCGGCAAGGTCGACGAGGCCGCGCTGAAGGCCGCCGGTGCGCACGGTGTGGTCAAGATGGGCACGGCGATCCAGGTCGTCATCGGTACGGACGCGGACCCCATCGCGGCGGAGATCGAAGACATGATGTGAGCCCGGCGCGGCATGCGCCCATGCCCGGCACGGCATGCGCTCACGCCCGGCGCGGCATGCGCCCACGCCCGTCGTGACGTGCGCCCACGCCCGTCGTGGAGTGGGCCCTTCGCGGCTGCCGGCCCAGGGGTTCCTCCCGCCGCGGGAGGGCCCCTTCCGCAGGTACGGCTAGGCTCGTCGCCATGTCTCGAATCGACGGCCGTACGCCCGATCAGCTCCGCCCTGTCACCATCGAGCGCGGCTGGAGCAAGCATGCCGAGGGCTCCGTCCTCGTCTCCTTCGGTGACACGAGGGTTCTCTGCACCGCCTCCTTCACGGAGGGCGTCCCCCGCTGGCGCAAGGGCAGCGGCGAGGGCTGGGTCACCGCGGAGTACTCGATGCTGCCCCGCTCCACCAACACCCGCGGCGACCGCGAGTCCGTCCGGGGCAGGATCGGCGGCCGTACGCACGAGATCTCCCGCCTCATCGGCCGCTCGCTCCGCGCGGTCGTCGACTACAAGGCGCTCGGCGAGAACACCGTCGTTCTCGACTGCGACGTCCTCCAGGCCGACGGCGGTACGCGTACGGCGGCCATCACGGGAGCCTATGTGGCACTGGCCGACGCGGTGACCTGGGCGCGGGGCAAGAAGCTGGTCAAGGCCGGACGCCAGCCGCTGACCGGTACGGTCGCCGCGGTGTCGGTGGGCATCGTCGGCGGCGTCCCGCTCCTCGACCTCTGCTACGAGGAGGACGTCAAGGCGGACACCGACATGAACGTCGTGTGCACCGGCGACGGCCGCTTCGTCGAGGTCCAGGGCACCGCGGAGGCCGAGCCGTTCGCCCGCGAGGAGCTCAACGCGCTGCTCGACCTGGCCGTGGGCGGCTGCACGGAGCTGGCGACACTGCAGAGCAAGGCACTTGATACGGTCCTGGAAAGGTAAAGGACTCACCAAGGGCACGCCAAGACGAGCTGTGGGGCGGCGCGCAACCACGGCGCCCCGCCTCGCGTCCCTACCGGTACGGGCGTACGGCACACCACCGTGCGCCCGGCCATATCCGTACCGCATCAGCCCGGGGGCCGTCAGGCCTGAACGCTAGGAGGACAGTTCCATGGCCGCGAGCCGCCGCCGACGTCGTACGACCATCGCCGCCGCCGTAGCAGCAGTAGCGCTGACGACCGGTCTCGCCACCGGCTGCGACGCCGTCAACACGGCCCTGGACTGCGTCCAGACCGCTGACGCCATCGCCGACAGCGTCACCGACCTCCAGCAGGCGGTCGAGAACGCGTCCAACGACCCGACCCAGCTCGAGGAGTCCCTCGACTCCATCGACAAGAACCTGGGCGAGATCAACGACAAGACCGACAACGCCGACGTCAGCAAGGCCGTGGACGACCTCCAGACGGCCATCACCAACGTCCGCGACTCCGTCAAGAACGGCGACGAGACCCCGGACATCAGCCCGGTCACGGACGCGGCGGGCGAACTGACGAAGGTCTGCACCCCGTAACGCGGCGTTCCAGTAAGAGGGCCGAGTAAGAGGGCCGAGTAAGAGGGCCGAGGGCTTCAGGGGTGCGACCGTGCACTCCGAGTGCCTCTCGGCCCTCGCTACTGTGTGGCCATGACCCGCCTGATCCTCGCCACCCGCAACGCCGGAAAGCTCACCGAGCTCAGGGCGATCCTCGCCGACGCCGGGCTCCCGCACGAGCTCGTCGGCGCGGATGCCTACCCCGACGTACCCGACGTCAAGGAAACCGGCGTCACCTTCGCCGAGAACGCCCTGCTCAAGGCCCACGCCCTGGCGCAGGCGACGGGCCTTCCCACGATCGCCGACGACTCCGGCCTGTGCGTGGACGTCCTGAACGGCGCCCCCGGCATCTTCTCCGCCCGCTGGGCGGGCCGCCACGGCGACGACAAGGCCAACCTGGAGCTGCTCCTAGCCCAGCTCACCGACATCGCCGACGAGCACCGAGCCGCCCACTTCGCCTGCGCCGCGGCCCTCGCCCTGCCGGACGGCACGGAACGAGTCGTGGAGGGCCGGCTGCCGGGCACCCTGCGCCACGCCCCCGTCGGCACCAACGGCTTCGGCTACGACCCGGTCCTCCAGCCGGAGGGAGAGACCCGGACCTGCGCGGAGCTGAGTTCCGACGAGAAGAACGCGATCAGCCACCGGGGGAAGGCGTTCCGGGCGCTGGTGCCGGTGGTGCGGGAACTGCTGGGCTGACGACGAGGGTCCACCCGGAGGCTGTTCCGGGTGGACCCTCGATTCACAGGCGTGCGGCCGGAGGGACTCGAACCCTCACGGGTGTTACCCCACTGGGACCTAAACCCAGCGTGACTGCCAGTTCCACCACGGCCGCCGACGCTGGCTCATGCTACCCGGCGAGCCCGTCCGGCAGTCGCGCTCCCCGGGTTCTCCCGCGGTGGGACCGGACGTCACCGGCCGCCGAATCCCCGGACGGGCCGTCAGATCCCCAGATCCTTGATGATCTTCGCCACGTGGCCGGTCGCCTTCACGTTGTACAGGGCCCGTTCCACCTTGCCCTCCTCGTCCACGACCACCGTGGAGCGGATGACTCCGGTCACGACCTTGCCGTACAGCTTCTTCTCGCCGAAGGCGCCGTACGACTCCAGGACCTTCTTGTCGGGGTCGGCGAGGAGGGTGACCTTCAGGGACTCCTTCTCGCGGAACTTGGCCAGCTTCTCGGGCTTGTCGGGGGAGATGCCGATGACGTCGTACCCGGCGCCCGCGAGGAGCTCCAGGTTGTCGGTGAAGTCGCAGGCCTGCTTCGTGCAGCCCGGGGTCAGGGCGGCCGGGTAGAAGTAGACGATGACCTTGCGGCCCTTGTGGCCGGCCAGCGACACCTCGTTGCCGTCGGCGTCCGGCAGGGTGAAGGCGGGGGCGGTGTCGCCGGGCTGGAGTCGCTCGCTCATCGGACTCGGTCTCCTCGTACGTGCATCGGTGTGAAGCGGCATAGCGGCATAGCGGTATAGCTGTAAGAAGCAAAGCAGGGACGGGAACAGGGACGGGACAGGGACAGAACTCGTGCCGGTCCCGAGCGTATACGGGGGTCCTGGCGGACCGGTCGCGGGCGGAGCTGACAGACTGTCCGTGAACAGGCCGCGGGCGACGAAGCCCGCTGATGGACGCGGCGACCACGGAGGCAGCGCGGTGGCGGACAGCTCGGACACCAGAACCCCGGCGCAGATCGAGGCGGACATCAGGCGCCGCCGCGAGGTGCTGGCCGAGACGCTCGACGAGATCGGCGCCCGGGTGCACCCGAAGACCATCGTCGGCGACGCCAGGGCGAAGATGGTCTCCCACATCGACCACACGCTCGGTCGGGCGTACGTCGGTGTCAACCGCGTCGTCAGCGACGTCAAGGAGCAACTGGTGAGCGAGGACGGCGCGCCCCGGTTCGAGCGCATCGTTCCGGTCGCGCTCGTGGCCGTCGGAGTCGTGGGGCTGCTCGCCCTCGGCTCACGGCGCCGCAGGGGCTGAGGCCCGGGCGCGGGTCTCGCGGGCCGGGTGCGGGTCTCGCGGGCCGGGTGCGTACGGCGTGAAGGCGCCCCTCCCGCGTGTCCTCCGCGCGAAGGCAGGTAGGTTCGGGGTGTGAGCGAGAAGACCCAGCACGACAAGTTGCCCATCCGGATGCTGCACGACCGTGTGCTCGTGCGGCAGGACACCACCGAGGGCGAGCGGCGCTCCGGCGGGGGCATCCTGATCCCGGCGACGGCGGCCGTCGGCCGGCGCCTCGCCTGGGCCGAGGTCGTCGCGGTCGGCCAGAACGTACGGACCGTGGAGCCGGGCGACCGTGTCCTGTACGACCCCGAGGACCGCGCCGAGGTCGAGGTCCGGGGGACCGCATATGTCCTGATGCGCGAGCGGGACCTGCACGCCGTGGCGGCCGATCGGTTCGAGGGATCCGAGGACTCCACGGGCCTGTACCTCTAGTAAGTACCGCTGCAGTACTGGACGCGCACCCGCAGACGCGGAAAGTCGCGGAAAGGGGCTGGTGACTGTCGTCACCAGCCCCTTTCGTATGCCGCGCGCTAGCCGCTCGATCTCCTCGTGGAGCTCGTGGAGCTCGTATAACTGGTCGAGCTCGTGGAGCTCAGGGTGCCGGCGGTGTTGCCGCCGGCACCCTGAGTGGTGCCGCCGTCGTCGGTGCCGCCGTTTCCTCCGCCGATGTCACCGCCGTCCGTGGTGCCACCGTCGTCCGTGCCGCCGTTGGTAGCGGGCGGGGTGCTGGTGGCGCCCCCGTCGGTGCCGGTCGTGGTGCCGCCGTCCGTGCCCGGTGTGCTGGGCGTGCTGCCGCCGGTGTCCTGGCCGCCCGTCTGCCCGTCGGTGTCGCCGCCGGAGCCGTCGGTCTCCTGGTCGTCAGGGGTGCTGGGCTCGTCGGCCGGCTGGCTGGGCGGGACCTGGATGACGTCGGCGCCCTCCTGGAGCTCCAGGTCGAAGTCCTTGACCGGCTTGTTCTTCAGGGCGTCCTTCGTGAACTGGGCCCAGATCTGCGCGGGCGCGCCGCCGCCGTTGATACGGGGCAGGCCCATGGCGCCGTACAGGGACTTGTGCGCGCCGGTCTTGGGGTCCTGGCCCATGACGGAGACCACGGTGGCGAGGTCGGGTGTGTAGCCCGCGAACCAGGCCGCCTGGTCCTCCTCGGCCGTACCGGTCTTGCCGGCCGCCGGGCGGCCCGCGGCCAGGGCCTCCGTGGCCGTGCCGCTCTGGACGACGGACCGCAGGACGGACGTGGTCGTGTCGGCCGCCTCACGGGTGACGGCCTGCTCGACGTTCTGCTTGGGGAGGTTGATCTCCTCGCCGTCCTTGGTGATCTTCGCGACGAGCGTGTACGTGCCGTGCTTGCCGTGGTTGGCGAGCGTGGCGTACGCCTCCGCCATGTCGAGCACGCTCGCTGTGGCCGTGCCGAGGGCGATGGACGGGTACGGCTCCATGTCCGGGGTGTCCTTCGGCAGGCCGAGGTCGATCGCGGTCTGCTCGACGCGCTGCGGGCCGACGTCGACGGCCATCTGCGCGTACACGGAGTTCACGGACTTGTCGGTGGCCTGGCGGACGGTGACGTCGCCGTAGGAGACCTGGTCCTCGTTCTCGGGGGCGTAGGCGGCGCCGCTCCAGCCCTGGACGGGACGCCTGTTGGTGCCGTCGTAGATCGTGTTCGGGGTGATCGGGAAGCCGCTCTGGGTGGCGGAGTCGTGCTGGACGGCGGAGGTGAACACGAACGGCTTGAAGGTGGATCCCACCTGGTAGTCGCGGCGTGTCGCGTTGTTGTAGTACTGCTTGGTGAAGTCGATGCCGCCGTACATGGCGAGCACCTTGCCGGTCTTCGGGTCGATGGAGACGCCGCCGACGCGGACGTAGTTGTCGACCTTGCGGTTCTTCTTGTCGAGCTGGTCCATGACCTTGTCGTCGACGGCCTTGATGAAGGCGTTCTGCTTGCTCTTCTGCAGGGTGGTCGTGATGCGGTAGCCGCCCTGGCGCAGGGTCTCCTCGTCGATGACGCCGCTCTCGTCCAGGTACTGCTTGACCGCCTCGACCAGGTAGCCGCGCTGCCCGGACATCCCCGTCGAGGTCACGGTCTGCTTCGGCGTCGGGAACTCAGCCTTCGCCCGCTCGGACTCCGTCAGCCAGCCCTCCTTGACCATGCCGTCGAGGACGTAGTTCCAGCGGGCGACGGCCGCCTTCTTGTTCTCGGGGTGGGCTATGACGTCGTACGAGCTCGGGGCGTTCAGCAGGGAGGCGAGGTACGCGCCCTGGGCGGCGGTCAGCTCGTCGGCGTCGACGCCGTAGTACGCCTGGGCGGCGGCCTGGATGCCGTAGGCGCTGCGGCCGAAGAAGCTGGTGTTCAGGTAGCCCTCGAGGATGTGGTCCTTGGTCACCTGCCGGTCCAGCTTGATCGAGATGAAGAACTCCTTCGCCTTGCGGGTGACGGTCTGCTCCTGGCCCAGGTAGTAGTTCTTCACGTACTGCTGGGTGATCGTCGAGCCGGACTGCTTGCCCTTGCCGGTGGCGGTGTTCCAGGCGGCGCGGAGCATGGCCTTGGGGTCGATGGCGGACTCGGAGTAGAAGTCGCGGTCCTCGGCGGCCAGGACGGCGTGCTGGGCTTCCTTGGAGATCTGCGCGAGGGTCACGTTCTCCCGGTTGACCGTGCCGTCACGGGCGAGCTGGCTGCCGTCCGCGTACAGGTACACGTTGCTCTGCTTGGTCGCCAGCTCGTTCGCCGCCGGGATCGGTACGAGGTAGTAGCCCAGGAAGAACAGGCCGAACAGCAGCAGGGTCCCGAGCAGGAAGCTGCCGAGCACCATGCGCCAGGTGGGGATGATCCGCCGCCAGCCGGTGCGCTTGTGGCGCTTGGCCTTCTTGGAACGCTCGGCTTTGGCGGCCTTGCCGTCGGAGGGGTCGGAGGGAGTACCGGCCGGGACGCCGCTTGGCGCCCCGTCGGGGGCTTCGTC
>NZ_VJZE01000477.1 GCF_009377205.1 Streptomyces phyllanthi | reverse complement strand
CCGTACCTCCGCACCACCTGCGCGTCCCCGAGCCCTCCGCGCCCCCGCGCACCGGTCATCTGCCCTTCGCCGACGCGCCGGGCGTGCCCGACCCGATCGGGGTGACCAGCCGCTGGCTCACCCGTGGCGGCCGCCCCTGGTTCCCCGTCTCCGGCGAGTTCCACTACTCCCGCTACCCGGCGGGGGAGTGGGAGGAGGAACTGCTGAAGATGAAGGCGGGCGGGGTGTCGGCCGTCGCCGGTTACGTCATCTGGATCCACCACGAGGAGGCGGAGGGCCGCGTCCGTTTCGACGGCTCCCTCGACCTGCGCCGCTTCGCCGAGCTGTGTGCCCGCCACGGCCTGGACTTCATCCCGCGCATCGGGCCGTGGAGCCATGCCGAGGTTCGCAACGGCGGCCTGCCCGACTGGCTCCTGGCCCGCCCCTGCGTGCCCCGCACCGACGACCCCGCCTACCTGGAACCCGTACGCCACTGGTACGCGGCCATCGCGGAGCGACTGCGCGGCCTCGACCGCGCCCACGGCGGCCCGATCGTCGCCATCCAGATCGAGAACGAGCTCTACGACCAGCCCGGCCATCTGCTCACCCTGAAGCGGACGGCCCGGGAGGCCGGCCTGAGCGCACCGCTGTGGACCTCGACGGCCTGGGGCGGGGTCCAGCTCCCGCCCGACGAACTGCTCCCGCTGTACGGCGGCTATCCGGAGGCCTTCTGGACCGAGGCCGACGGCGGGTGGCCCGACACCTGCCGCAAGCACTACTTCTTCACCCACCAGCGCGACGACGAGGGCATCGGCGCCGACCTGCGCCCGACCACCGTGCGCGGCAGCGACCCGGCGGCCCTCGCGGACCGATTCCCCTGGGCCACCTGCGAACTGGGCGGAGGCATGGCCGTCGCGTACCACCGCCGGCCGCGCGTCGACGCCGCCGACATCGGCGCCCTCGCCCTCACCAAGATCGGCTGCGGGTCGGTGTGGCAGGGCTACTACATGTTCCACGGCGGCACGAACCCTGCGGGGGAGCTGACGACCCTGCAGGAGTCCCACGCCACCGGCTACCCCAACGACCTGCCCGTCCTCACGTACGACTTCCAGGCACCGCTCGGCGAGTACGGCCAGTACCGGCCCTCGTACCACGAACTGCGCCTCCAGCACCTGTTCCTGGCGGACTTCGGCCATCTCCTCGCCCCCATGGAGTCCGCCCTGCCCGAGCGCCGCCCGACCGGCCAGCACGACCGGGACACCTTGCGCTGGGCGGTGCGTTCCGACGGCACCTCGGGCTTCCTGTTCGTCACCAACCACCAGCCGCACGAGCCGCTGCCGGACCACCCGGACACGGCGTTCACGATCGAACTCCCGGGCGCCTCCGCCCCGTTGACCCTGCCCGGCACCCCCGTCACCATCCCGTCGGGCTCCTACTTCTGCTGGCCGCTGCGCCTCGACGTGGCCGGTCTGCGGCTCGACTGGGCGACCGCGCAGCCCGTGTGCACCGTCGACGACGGGGGAGGCCGTACGGTCCTGGTCCTGGCCGCCACCGACGGCATCGCTCCCGAACTCGCCCTGGACGCGCGCGGGGTGGAGTCCGTCAGGACACCGTCCGGCGAGATCGCGGACCTCGGCGACCGCGTCCTGATCACCGGCCTGCGGCCCGGCACCGACGCCCTGGTCGAGGTGGACACAACGGACGGCGGCCGGGCCGGCCTGCTGGTGCTGGACGCGGCGACGGCCCGCACCGTCTACCGGGGCACGGCCTGGGGAGCCGAGCGGCTCGTGCTCTGCGGGGACGGCGTCGTCTTCGACGAGACGGCGGACGAGGTACGGCTGCACAGCGCTGCCGCGGAACCCACGTTCGCCGTGCTGCCCGCGCCCGCGCGGGCGCCGGTCGTGAACGGGGCGGGCGTTCGGGCCGCCGAGGACGGGGTGTTCACCCGCTACACCGTCGCGCCCGGGGACGAGCGCGACGTCGTGGAGGCCCGGGTCACCCCGGTCCGGCCCGCGGGACCGGCCCCCGAGCCGGTGACGGGAGAGCTGGGCCGGGCGAGCGCGCCCGCGGACGGGTACTTCGACACCGTGGCCGCCGAGTACCGCGTCGACGTGCCGCGTCGTCTTCCGGCGGGCACCCTTCTCCGCGTCCACTGGACCGGCGACGTGGCGCGCGCGTACGTGGGGGACACCCTGGTCGCCGACCAGTTCCACGCGGGGAGAGCGTGGGACATCGGCCTCGACCGGCTCCCCACCGAACTCCTACGTGCCGGAGCCCCGCACACCGAGGGCCTGAGCCTGAGGCTGCTGCCCCGCCACCCCGACGCGCCGGTGTACGTGCCGGAGGGCACGGGCGACGGGGGAGTGGCGGCGGTCGCGCGGGCGGAGTGGATCACCGTACGGTCCTGGTCGGTCAGGGCGGGCTGAGAGCCTGTGTCATATCCCCGGCCGGGCGCGCGACGCCTGGCACGCACACTCGCCGCGTTGCCGAAACGCCCACGTGACTCCTCCCCCACTCTCGGCTTCGCTCGAGCGGGGGGACCCCCATCGAGGGCGCTCCGGCGCCTTGCGATCGCACGCACCAGACGCCGCGCGCTGATCCGACCGGGGATATGACACAGGCTCTGAGATCCCGGCGCCGCGCTGCCCCGCCCGGCCTATCCTGTGGGCCTGCCGGGCGGGACAGGACCGTCGGGTCGTCGGAGCGAGGCCGGAGGACAAGCCGTCATGACCCGAAGCGCCATGGACGGCGCCGCCCCCAGGGGACGCAGCAGGCGCAACTTCGCCGGGGCGCGTCCCGTCATGGACGACGTGGCGCGGCTGGCCGGTGTCTCCAAGCAGACCGTCTCCCGGGTGCTCAACGGCAATCCGGCCGTCCGCGCCGAGACCCGGGAGGCCGTGCTGGACGCCATGCGGTCGCTCGGGTACCGGCCGAGCCGCAGCGCCCGCTCCCTGGCCAGCGGCAGGACCCGGATGCTCGGCGTGATCTCCTTCGACGCGGCCCGCTACGGCCCCGCCTCCACCCTGACCGCCATCAACAGCGCCGCCCAGGAGGCCGGTTACCTGGTGAGCTCCATCGCCCTCGACACGGCCGACCGGGACACCGTGGTCCGTGCCGTGGACCGGCTGTCGGCCGAGGGCGCGGACGGCGTGATCGCCATCGCCCCGCAGCGCTGGGTGGGCCGGGCGCTGGCCGAGGCGCGGCTCGACACCCCGCTGGTGACGCTCGACAACGCCCTCGGCGACGGCACCCCCATGGTCAGCTCGGACTCCCCGGCCGGGGCGCGCGCCGCCACCGAACACCTCCTCGGGCTCGGCCACACGACCGTCTGGCACATCGCGGGGCCCACGGGCTGGACGTCCGCCGATCTGAGGCTGGCCGGCTGGCGCGACACCCTCGAAGCCGCCGGCGCCGAGGTCCCCGAATCCCTCCTCGGTGACTGGAGCGCCGACTCCGGATACGCACTGGGCCGCCGGCTCGCGCGGCGCCCCGACGTGACGGCGGTGTTCGCCTCGAACGACCAGATGGCCCTCGGTGTCCTGCGCGCCTTCCACGAGGCCGGCCGTCGCGTCCCCGAGGAGGTCAGCGTCGTCGGTTACGACGACATCCCCGAGGCCGCCCATCTGCTGCCCCCGCTGACCACGGTCCGCACGGACTTCACCGAGCTCGGCACCCGCTCCCTTCGGCTCCTCCTCGCCCGGATCGAGGGCCCGGCCGAACCCCGGATCGACCCGGTCGCCCCCGTCGAACTCGTCGTCCGGCACAGCACCGGCCCGGCCCCGCGGTGCTGACGAGCCCTCGAAGCCCATTCCGCCACTCGGCCGGAGAGCATCCGCCAAAGAAATCTCAAGTGTCACGGCAACCCCTTCCTCACCAGCGGCAACCAGGAGACACAAGATCTCCTCCAGGGCAAGGAACGGGACATGACAGCAGCAGCCGAACAGCGCGTCCGCCACCGGCGCCGTGTCACCGGGCGGCGGGCCGCCATCGGCCTGGCGACCGCTCTCGGCCTCACCGGCACGGCGATCGTGACGACGTCGCTGCTGGGTTCCGCGGGCGCCGCGGCCTCCTGGCCCACCGCCCAGGGCAAGAAGGCCGTCTCGAAGACGATCGAGGTGTCCGGCACCTACGACGGCAAGCTGAAGAAGTTCTACGGCAGCGGCGCCCTGGGCGACGGCGGCCAGGACGAGGACCAGGACCCGGTCTTCAAGCTGAAGGACGGCGCGGTCCTCAAGAACGTGATCATCGGCGCCCCGGCCGCCGACGGCATCCACTGCATGGGCAGCTGCACCCTGAAGAACGTGTGGTGGCTCGACGTCGGCGAGGACGCGGCCAGCTTCAAGGGCAGGTCCTCGTCCGCCAGGTACACCGTCACCGGTGGCGGCGCGAAGAAGGCCTCGGACAAGGTGTTCCAGTTCAACGGCGCCGGCAAGCTCACCGTCACCGGCTTCCAGGTGTCGGACTTCGGCAAGCTGGTCCGCTCCTGCGGCAACTGCTCCAAGCAGTACAAGCGCACGATCGTCATCAGCGACGTGGACGTCACCGCGCCCGGCAAGTCGCTCGTCGGCGTCAACCAGAACTACGGCGACACCGCGACCCTCACCAAGGTCCGTGTCCACGGCGACAGCAAGAAGAAGATCAGGATCTGCACCCGCTTCCAGGGCAACAACACCGGCAAGGAGCCGAAGGACCTCGGGAGCGGCCCGGACGGCACGTACTGCAAGTACAAGAAGTCCACCGTCAGTTACGACTGACCCCCGCCGTCGGGTCGCCGCCGCTCCGACGCCCCGGAGCACGACGGACCCGGCTCTCCGGTGACGCCCGGCCGAACCACGAGCCGGCCGGGCGTCACCGCCACCGAACCCCTTGACGCCCCTCCGACGGCACCGGCGTCGCCGTCCGCTTCCCGTACCGCGGGGCAGTGGGGCTCCCGCGGGTCAGCAGGGCGCCCGGATGACCGAACAGGCAGCCGGGAAGCCCTCCTCCTCCGGCGAGCCCCGACAGGACGGCGGGCACCCGGAGTTCCGCTGAGAGCGCGCCCTCGACCTGCTCGCCCCCGGTACGGCCCACAGTGGGCATGGGCAGGGGAGCGTCACACGCTGAGCCCCTCGGTGACGCCGATCGTTCGAGCGGCGCGCGGCGCTTCGCGGAGGGCCCCGGGCAGGACGCCACATATTACTCGGCAGTCAATCTTGAACGCTCAAGCAGCGCGGCTATCATCACTCGCACACCGCGGTGTGATCGTCCGCCGTGATCGACGGCCGCACGACATACGGCACCGTCACCAGCCCCGGGCCCGAAGCCCTCCCCCTCCGGGTCCGAGGTGGTGCCCCTTCCCCCCACCGTCAGCGCGTGGGCGACGGCTCAGTGCGCGCCCGCGGCCTCGAACTCCGTGCCGCACGGCCCCGCGCCCTCGCTCTCCTCCAGGGCGACGGGTGCGCCGCTCATCGTGAGGGGGTGGTAGTAGGCGCCGATGCGTTCGGTGGAGCGGCCGACATAGTGGCCGATGAAGGAGCGGCGGAACCGGTCGGCGGTGCGGTTGGGCTGGGAGCCGTGCACCAGGCTGCCGTTGAAGAACAGCACGTCGCCCGGGGCCATGTCGACGGGCACGGGGGACAGACCGGGCGGCGGCGGCACGTACTCCCGTACGAAGGACAGCTCGGCGTCCGCCTCCTCCGGGCAGAACAGGTCCATGCGGTGCGTGCCCGGCACGACCTCCAGGCCGCCGTTCTCCCGGTCGATCACGTCACACGCCACCCATGCGGCCACACAGGTGCCGGGCTCCACCCGCAGATAGAAGTTGTCCTGGTGCAGCGCCTGACCGCGGGCGCCCGGCGGCTTGAAGTAGAACATGCTCTGCGCAGCCAGCACCTCCTCGCCGAGCAGCCCTTCGAGGATCTCCCGCAGCCGGGCGTCGAGGAGCACGCGCAGGGACAGGTCGCTGATGCGGTGCGGGTGCATGACACGGGGGTAGGCGTGGAGCGGGTCCACGGACGCGCCGGACCCGTCCGCGGTCCGCGGCTCGAAGTGGCCGGGGACGGGGCCGCCCGCCTGCAGGGCCGCGAACTCGGCGCACAGCGCGTCGATCTCGGCGGCGGAGAACAGTCCGCGCACCACCAGGTACCCGTTCTCCTCGAAGTCCGTAGTCTTGTCCGTCGCTGCCATCCGTGTGTCCCCTTCTCGCCCGCGTGCTTCCTCCTCCACGCTAGGCGGGAGCGCCTTTCGGGAGGATGCCCGTGCGTGCTGACGACTTGTCCGAGACTGCTGACTCCTCGCCGACCGCCGACCCGTCACCGCCGCCGGGTCTGGTGACCGTCGGGCGCTTCGACCAGGGGCCGGGCTATCGGGTCAACCGGCCCGGCGGATCGGACAGTTGGCTGTTCACATGGACGACGGGCGGCGGCGGACTGCTGTGCCAGGGCGCGGCGGAGGCGGCGGCCGAAGCGGGCGACCTCGTCGTCCTCGGGCCGGGAGTACCGCACCGGTACGCCCTCCGCCCCGGCGCGGAGCGGTGGGCGTTCTGGTGGGCGCACTGCCAGGCCAGGACGTCATGGGCCGGCTGGCTGCGGCCGTACGAGATCGGGGACCGGCTGTACGCCCTGACGGTCACCCACGCCGGTGTCCGCGACCGCGTCGGCGCGGCGTTCGGCCGGATGCTCGCCGACGCGCGCTGGACCGGGGAGGGCGTACCGCCGGGCGGGGACGCTCCCCGGGCCGGTGAGGTCGCCGTGGCACACGGCACCGCGGCCCGTGAGCTGGCCCTCTGCTCACTGGAGGAGGTCGTACTGCTCGCCGCGGCGGGCTCGGAGGGGCCGGGCCGGTCGGGGGCCGACCCGCGGATCCGGCGGGCGGAAGGAC
>NZ_VJZE01000476.1 GCF_009377205.1 Streptomyces phyllanthi | reverse complement strand
GGGCACCCTACCCCTGCACCCCCGGCGGCAGCCGCCCCGCAGCGGTACGCTGACCAGGCCGCATCCACGTTCGGAAGGACACCTCATGCCGCTCGAAGCCGGCCTCCTGGAGATCCTCGCCTGCCCGGCGTGCCACGCCCCCCTCAAGGAGGAGGCCACCGAGCTGGTCTGCACGGGCCAGGACTGCGGCCTCGCGTACCCCGTCCGGGACGGCATCCCCGTACTCCTCGTCGACGAGGCCCGCCGCCCCGAGTGACCCACGGGCCCGTAAGCGGGTACGCGGAAGGAAACCCCGGCGACAAGGGCAACCCGGCGATCGGAGGCTGCCGCCCATGCTCGACGAATCGCTGCTCGACACCCCCGACGCCCTGTCGGAGGCGGACAACCGCGGCCTGCTCCGCGGCGCCGCCGAGGCGGGCGCCCGGGTCCGCACCGCCGTCCGCCTCGCCACCGAGGCCGGCATCCCCGATCTGAAGCCCGACGGACGCCCACGGGCCATCCTGATCGCGGGGCCCGGTATGGCCTCCGCGGGCGTCGCCGACCTCCTCGGCACCCTCGCCGGCTCCGGCTGCCCCGTCATCCGGCTGCAGCCCACCGGCGTGGCCCCCGCGGCCGGCGCCCTCCGCTGGGAGCTGCCAGGCTGGGCGGGCTCACTCGACCTCCTCCTGGTCGCCACCGCAGACGGCACCGAACCGGGCCTGTCGCTCCTGGTCGACCAGGCCTACCGCCGCGGCTGCACCGTCGTCGCCGTCGCCCCCGGCCGCACGCCGATGTCCGACGCGGTCGAAGGCACCCGCGGCCTCTTCGTCCCGATGGCGACCGCCCCGTACGAGCAGGAGGTGCCCCTGGGCGCCGCCGCCCCCGGCATCCTGTGGGCCCTGCTGACCCCGATGCTCGCGCTCCTCGACCGCACGGGTCTGATCACCGCGCCGCCGGACGCCCTGCAGAAGGTCGCCGACCGCCTCGACCACGTCGCCGAGCGCTGCGGCCCGGCCATCGCCACCTACAGCAATCCCGCCAAGAGCCTGGCCGCCGAGCTCGCCGAGTCCCTTCCGCTGCTCTGGACCGAAGGCCCGGCCGCGGGCCCCGTGGGACGCCGTTTCGCCGCGGCGCTGGCCGAGTTGGCGGGCCGCCCCGCCCTCGCCGCCCAGTTGCCCGAGGCGCTCGTCTCGCACACGGTCCTGCTCTCCGGCGCCCTGGCCGCGGGCGCCGACCCCGACGACTTCTTCCGCGACCGCGTCGAGGAGGCGGCCGCCCTCCACGCGCGCGTGGTGCTCCTGCGCGACCGTGCCGAAGGCGCCCTCAGTGCCGCCCCGGCCGCCCGCGAACTGGCCCTCACCCACGACACCGCGATCAGCGAACTGGAGCCCGAGGAGGGCGGCGACCTCGAGACCCTCGCGGAGCTGATCGCCGTCACGGATTTCGCCGCCGTTTACCTGGCGCTCGCCTCGTCGACGTGAGGTGGACCCGCACCCCGTGACCAACGCCGGGGCCGAGCAGCGCACGTACCGGAGACAAGGACCCATGGACCGCCTCGAGAACACCGTCCGCCCCTACGCCTGGGGCTCCACCACCGCCATCCCGCGCCTCCTGGGCGTGGAACCGACCGGCGAACCGCAGGCGGAGATGTGGATGGGCGCCCATCCCGGCGCACCCTCGCACACGGCACGCGGTCCCCTCACCGAGGTGATCGGCAAGGCCCCGGAACGTGAACTGGGAGACCGGGCGGTAGCGAAGTTCGGCCCCCGCCTCCCCTTCCTCCTCAAGATCCTCGCAGCCGGAGCCCCCCTCTCGCTCCAGGTCCACCCCGACCTCGAACAGGCCAAGGAGGGTTACGAGGACGAGGAGCGCCGCGGTGTCCCCGTGGACGCCGGCCACCGCAACTACAAGGACGCCAACCACAAGCCCGAACTGATCTGCGCCCTCACGGACTTCGACGGCCTCTGCGGCTTCCGGGCCCCCTCGCAGGCCGCCGATCTGCTCGCCGGCCTCGACGTCGACTCCCTCAAGCCGTATGTCGACCTGCTGCACGCCCACCCCGAAGAGGCCGCGCTGCGCGAGGTGTTGACCGCGGTGCTGTCGGCCGACCCCGAGGAGATGTCCCGCACGGTCACCGAGGCAGCGGCCGCCTGCGAACGCCTCGGCGGCGCCTACGCCCCGTACGCCGACATCGCCCGCCACTACCCGGGCGACCCCGGGGTCATCGCCGCCATGCTCCTCAACCACGTCCGGCTCCAGCCCGGAGAGGCCCTGTTCCTCGGCGCGGGCGTACCGCACGCCTACCTGAACGGACTCGGCGTCGAGATCATGGCCAACTCCGACAACGTCCTGCGCTGCGGCCTGACGCCCAAGCACGTCGACGTCCCCGAACTCCTGCGCATCGTCCGCTTCGAGGCGAGCGACCCCGGCGTCCTGCGCCCGGAGGCGTCCCCCGAGGGCGAGGAGATCTACGAGACCCCCATCGACGAGTTCCGCCTCTCCCGTTACGTCCTCCCGGAAGGCACCACCGACCACGACCTCACGCGGACGACCCCGCAGATCCTGCTGTGCACGGCGGGTTCCGTACAGGCCGGCGAACACCGGCTCGGTCCCGGCGGATCCGTCTTCGTACCGGCCGGGGAGAAGACCACGGTGTCCGGGACCGGCACGGTCTTCCGCGCCACGGTGGTGGCCTGACGGGACCTGATCACGCCCCGGGACGGGCCGGGATGTGCCCGATCGGTGACCTCGCGCGCCGCTGCCGGACCGGGCTGCAACAATGCCCCCTGCAAAGGGCGGGCAAAGCCCGGCCGGCGACGGACACAAGCGCAGCAGCGTAGGCGAAGGGACACCCCGGACACATGAGCGCGTCAGGCGGCACCAAGGCGATCGTGGCGGCACTCGCCGCCAACCTCGCGATCGCGGTATCGAAGTTCGTGGCGTTCCTCTTCAGCGGATCGTCCTCGATGCTTGCCGAGTCGGTGCACTCGCTCGCCGACTCCGGCAACCAGGGCCTGCTGCTCCTCGGCGGCAAGAGGGCCCAGCGCGAGGCGACCCCGCAGCACCCGTTCGGCTACGGCCGTGAGCGCTACGTCTACGCCTTCCTCGTCTCCATCATCCTGTTCTCGGTCGGCGGCATGTTCGCCCTCTACGAGGGCTACGACAAGATCAAGCACCCGCACGAACTGAGCCACTGGTACTGGCCGGTGGGCGTCCTCGTCTTCGCGATCATCGCGGAGACGTTCTCCTTCCGCACCGCGATCAAGGAGTCCAACGCCCTGCGCGGCAACAAGTCCTGGAAGGAGTTCGTCCGCCATGCCAAGGCCCCCGAACTCCCGGTCGTCCTCCTGGAGGACCTCGGCGCACTGGTCGGTCTGATCCTGGCCCTGGGCGGCGTGGGCCTCGCCCTGCTCACCGGCGACAGCGTCTGGGACGGCATCGGCACCCTCTGCATCGGTGTCCTGCTCATCCTGATCGCGATCGTCCTGGCGGTGGAGACCAAGTCGCTGCTGCTCGGTGAGGCCGCGGGCGCGGAAGAGGTCGCGAAGATCGAGAAGGTCCTCGTCGACGGCGACACCGTCACGGGCGTCATCCACATGCGCACGCTCCACCTCGGCCCGGAGGAGCTCCTGGTCGCCGCCAAGGTCTCCGTCCAGCACGACGACACGGCCGCCCAGATCGCCTCCGCCATCAACGCCGCCGAGGCCCGCGTCCGTGAGGCCGTCCCGATCGCCCGCGTCATCTACATCGAGCCGGACATCTACAGCGAGACCGAGGCCGCGAAGGGACCGGACCGCGAGGCCACGCCCGGTGGACCGTCCCCCACGCCGGACCACTGACGGTTCCCGCGGTACGAACGGAGCCGACCGGCATACGAGCCGGACACCACGCGAGGGCCCGCCGAGAAGTCCGGCGGGCCCTCGCGTGGTGTACGCCCACCCGGGCACGAGCGAGCACGTACGGGCCTGTGCACCCGGACCGACAGCCGCTCTCTCTCCCCCCGGATGACGACAATCCCCCACCGAACCGCCCGCCTTGGCCGGATCTGTGCGCAGGCGGACTGGGGACAGCCGGGCGGTCCGGTGTAGCTTGGGACGGAGCCAGACGTCGCTGCTGATGGCGGTCGGGCGGTCCCATCGAGGACCGACCGAGGGAGAGAGGGCCTCCGACGGACTGCGCTGCGCGTACGCGGGCATGCCTGTGCCCTTCTTCGGGCACTCCTGTGTCCGCAGCCGCGCAGACCAGCCGTACCCACCCTCGACCCGAAACCGAGGAGCAGCTCACCATGACGACTGTCGACAAGCGACAGGACTTCAAGGTCGCCGACATCTCCCTGGCCGAGTTCGGCCGCAAGGAGATCACCCTCGCCGAGCACGAGATGCCCGGCCTGATGGCGATCCGCAAGGAGTACGCCGAGGCCCAGCCCCTCGCCGGCGCCCGTGTCACCGGCTCCCTGCACATGACCGTGCAGACCGCCGTCCTCATCGAGACCCTGGTCGCCCTGGGCGCACAGGTCCGCTGGGCCTCCTGCAACATCTTCTCCACCCAGGACCACGCCGCCGCCGCCATCGCGGTCGGCCCGAACGGCACGGCGGACAACCCCCAGGGCGTCCCCGTCTTCGCCTGGAAGGGCGAGACGCTGGACGAGTACTGGTGGTGCACGGAGCAGGCGCTGACCTGGCCGGACAGCCCCACCGGCGGCCCGAACATGATCCTCGACGACGGCGGTGACGCCACCCTCCTCGTCCACAAGGGCGTCGAGTACGAGAAGGACGGCAAGGTCCCCGACGTCGACACCGCCGAGAACGACGAGCACCGCGTCATCCTCGAACTCCTGCACCGCACCATCTCTGACGGCTCGCAGAAGTGGACCCAGCTCGCCTCCGAGATCCGCGGTGTGACCGAGGAGACCACGACCGGAGTCCACCGCCTGTACGAGATGCAGCGCGACGGCATCCTCCTGTTCCCGGCGATCAACGTCAACGACGCGGTCACCAAGTCCAAGTTCGACAACAAGTACGGCTGCCGCCACTCCCTCATCGACGGCATCAACCGCGCCACCGACGTCCTCATCGGCGGCAAGACCGCGGTCGTCTGCGGGTACGGCGACGTGGGCAAGGGCTGCGCGGAGTCCCTGCGCGGACAGGGCGCCCGCGTGATCGTCACCGAGATTGACCCGATCTGCGCACTGCAGGCGGCGATGGACGGCTACCAGGTCACGACCCTCGACGAGGTCATCGACAAGGCCGACATCTTCATCACCACGACCGGCAACAAGGACATCATCATGGCCTCGGACATGGCCAAGATGAAGCACCAGGCGATCGTCGGCAACATCGGCCACTTCGACAACGAGATCGACATGGCCGGTCTCGCCAAGATCCCGGGCATCGTCAAGGACGAGGTCAAGCCGCAGGTCCACACCTGGACCTTCCCCGACGGCAAGGTGATCATCGTCCTCTCCGAGGGCCGCCTGCTGAACCTGGGCAACGCCACCGGTCACCCGTCGTTCGTGATGTCCAACTCCTTCGCGGACCAGACCCTGGCCCAGATCGAGCTGTTCACCAAGCCCGACGAGTACCCGACCGGCGTCTACACGCTGCCCAAGCACCTCGACGAGAAGGTCGCCCGCCTTCACCTCGACGCGCTCGGCGTGAAGCTGACGACGCTCCGCCCCGAGCAGGCCGCGTACATCGGTGTCGAGGTCGAGGGTCCGTACAAGCCGGACCACTACCGCTACTGAGCCGACCACCACCGCTCAGCGAGACCGCGTCCGTGCACTGACGCGCTCACTCCGAGCAGCAGGTCCCAGGCAGGCCCCCCGCGCCCCCGTGCCGGGGGGCCTGCCCGTTCGGCCCGACCGCGCCCGTCAGGACGACCGCACCAGCACCCCGTCAAAACCAGGACCCCCATGCCCCGCGGCCGATATTCGCTCCACGATCCGCACGACCACTCCCTCCTGGGCGAAGAACACTTCCAGTGCGCGCCCGGCCCCTCCGGCTGGCGCTATGTCTCCCAAGTCACCACCCCCTCCGGCGACCACGCCGGCTCCCTCGACCTCGCC
Source organism: Streptomyces phyllanthi (assembly GCF_009377205.1). Taxonomy (GTDB): domain Bacteria; phylum Actinomycetota; class Actinomycetes; order Streptomycetales; family Streptomycetaceae; genus Streptomyces; species Streptomyces phyllanthi. The sequence goes on along the minus strand of NZ_VJZE01000476.1, from coordinate 809 downwards.
CTCGACGACCTCGGCCGCCCCATCCGCCTCGAACTGCACGCCGCGAGCTGGCAGGTCCGCGGCGCCGCGCTCGACGGCGTCACCTGGGTCCGTACCGATCCCACCGGTACGCACGCCACCGAAGGCAATGTCCGCGCTCACGCCTTCACCGGCACCTCTCCCGCGTTTCTGATCGCCACCGCTCGTCTTCTGCGCCTCACCCCCTCGGCGTCCGCAACCCGCGTACGCCTCGTCGCCTTCACCGACCCGGTCCTCGCCCCCCGCACCGTCGACCAGTCCTGGGCCTTGGTCGAAAGAGAAGCACACGCCACTGACAGCGGCCCCCTGACCGTGGACGAATACCAGGTCACAGCCCTGGACACGGGGGAGCGGCACACCGTCCACATCTCCGGCGACGTGGTTCTGGCGGCCCCCGGAATCGAGCTGGAGCACCTCGAATCGCCACCGTCGGTGTTCAGCTGACGAAGACCGCACCACAACAGCGCACATGAATGCCCCAGCGGTCTGCTCCCGCTCAGCCGCGCGCCGAACGCCTCATTTCACGAGGGCGGCACGAATCCGGTGCCCGGACGGTCGGCCTGCCCGCTTGCCTCGTCCGGGGGAGGGACGGTCTGTGCGGCCTGCACGACCGGGGACTGCGCCACCGGCGGGTACGCGTACGCACCACCTGTGCTCTGCCCCGGGTACGGGCTTCCCGCCGGGGCCGCCGCGGGTGGGCTTTCCACGTGCGGGCTTTTCACGTGCGGCGGGTAGAAGGAAGCAGGCAGCGGCTGTGCCGCCGCTCCGTTCCCGCTCGGCCCCCCCGGCCC
>NZ_VJZE01000475.1 GCF_009377205.1 Streptomyces phyllanthi | reverse complement strand
GGTGGGGACCGCCGGATGAGGGCTAGCTGATCTCGACCTCGGACAGCGGGACCTCGACGTCGGTGACGTTGGCGCCGGCCTCCTCGAACCCGGGTTCGGCGCGGGCGCTGTTGCCGCTGTTGAGGATCCCGTCGGCCTGCGGCGTACCGCACTTGACGTTGCGCAGCCAGAGGCGGCCGTCCGGGGTGCCGTTCTTCAGGAGCTGCGGATAGAAGACGTGGACGGTGGTCGCTCCCTCGCTGGGCGAGAAGAACACCTTCTGGCCGTCCTGCGCCTCCTTGTAGGTGGCCCTGAGGAATCCGCTCACGTCGGTGCGCTTGTGGGACCACATGAAGAAGCCGATGTGGTCGGCCTTCACCGTGTCGCTCCGGGAGAAGGAGAACGACGACGTGGTGTCGTCGCGCTTGATGTTGAACTCCTGAGTGGCGAACTTGACGCCGATCTCGAAGAACGAGTTCCCGAGTTTCGTGCTGCCGTCCGTGTTGAAGCCGTCCTCCAGCTGGACGACGCGTGTCACGGACGCCGTGCCGCTGAAGGTCTTCGTCGCGGCGGTGCTGATTCCGCAGTTGTCGGTCACCGTGGTGACCCGTTCGTTGGGGCCCAGGCTGTTGGCCTTGCTCTGGACGTCGACGAACTCGCAGTTCTCCAGCTTGTCCGAGTCCGTACGGCAGTCGGTGGCCACCTCGTCGGGGGTGGCGGCACCCGCGCTGTACATCAGCGGGACGGCCAGTCCGAGGGCGGCGACCGGCGCGAGCGCGAGGGTGATGCGCTTCTTCTTGCTGCGGTGGCTGCCGCTGCGCCCGGTGCGTGTCATGTGTGTCTCCTGCGGGGGGTTTGGGGGGAGAAGAGCCGGCGAGGTGGGGCGTTGTCGGAGGTTCGGTGGCGCGGGGCGGGCGTCAGCAGTCCTCCAGTACGGCCTTGGTGGTGCCGTCCACGAGCCCGGGCGCGCCGGCGGCCCCCGGCCGGATGACCGGACCCTCGACGACTTCCGGCGCCACGAAGTTCTTCTCGGGGGAGGGGTTCACGGCGAAGCTTCCGGGATCGGCGTCGATGTGCACCCGCCACTCGCCGGTCATGCGCTGCATCTTCGGCGTGAAGGTCACATGCATGACCTTGCCGACGGGGACTTCCCGCTGTTCCGTCTCGCTGGCGGTGGCCGTCTCGATGGTCATGTCCAGCGTGCCCTTGTGCTTCACCCAGCCGCCGCTCAAGGCTCCGAAGAGACCACCGAGGGCGCCCTGCTGGGTCGCGGTGTACTTGCCCTGGCCCTGTCCCACCGCCTTCGAGAACTCGGTGGTCACCTTCGACGGTTCGGTGGCGTTCGGCTCGCAGTTCGGGAAGTCGACGGTGACCTTCTCCGTGGGGCCGTCGAAGGTCTCGAACTTCGTCTCGACGAAATCACAGGTGTCGGACTCGAAACCGTCTCCGAAGGAGCCTTTGAAGTCGCTCACCGACTGCTGCTTGCCGTTGAGCTTGGCAGTCCTTTCGCACATCCTCATGATCTGCTCGGGCGTCTTCTCCTCGGCGGCGTTCGCCGACGGCAGCAGGGTGACGATGGCGCCACCGGTGGCGAGGGCGCAACCGATGGCCACGAGGCGGATCTTCTTCATGCGGGTCTCCCGGAGGATGGGTCGTCCGTGGGACGGGCGGGAACGGGGGTTTCCGTCCCGGCCTCCGGGAGTTTTGCTGTGTAAAGGGGAGGTCAACAGAGTCAAATGTCCCTACCCACCGGTTTCGAATTCGGCGGGGACTCGGGAAAAGGGGGCGTGACCTCGTATGTGTCCGGAACCGGGGCGCCGGATGAGCTGGGTCACATGACGGGGCGAGCCGGCGTTCCCGGCTCGCCCCACCGCGGCCGGCCGCTCCGAGGCGACCGTGGCCGCTACTCGGCGTACCGGTCCGCCACGGTCAGCGCCGCGTCCAGCGCGGCCAGTCCCTCCTTGAGATCCGCCTCCGTGATGTTGCAGGGCGGGACGACATGGGTGCGGTTCATGTGGACGAAGGGCCACAGGCCGCGCTCCTTCGCGGCGGCGGTGAAGGCGGCCATCGGGGCGGCCGCCTCACCGGTCGCGTTGTACGGGACCAGCGGCTCCCGGGTCTCCCGGTTCCGCACCAGTTCGAGCGCCCAGAACATGCCGACCCCGCGTACCTCGCCCACCGACGGATGCCGTCCGGCCAGATCGCGCAGCCTCGGCCCGACGACCCGCGCCCCGAGGTCGGCCGCGTGGTCGACCACGCCCTCCTCGGCCATCACGTTGATCGTGGCGACGGCCGCCGCGCAGGCCAGCGGATGTCCGGAGTACGTCAGCCCGCCCGGGTAGGGGCGCCGGGCGAACGTCTCGGCGATCCTCCCCGAGACGGCGACACCGCCGAGCGGCACGTACCCCGAGTTCACGCCCTTCGCGAAGGTCATCAGGTCGGGCACCACGCCGAAGAGGTCCGCCGCGAACCACTCACCGGTCCGCCCGAACCCCGACATCACCTCGTCCAGCACGAGGACGATGCCGTGACGGTCGCAGATCTCGCGCACGCCGGCCAGGTATCCACGCGGCGGAACCATGATCCCGGCCGTACCCGGCACGGTCTCCAGCACGATCGCCGCGATGGTCCCCGGCCCCTCGAAGGCGATCGTCGTCTCCAGGTGCTCCAGCGCCCGCGCGCACTCCTGCTCCTCGGTCTCGGCGTAGAAGCGGGACCGGTACGGGAACGGCGCCCAGAAGCGCACGACACCCGCGTTCCCGCTGTCGGACGCCCAGCGCCGCGGGTCACCGGTGACGTTCACGGCCTGCTGCGTACCGCCGTGGTACGAGCGGTACGCGGACAGCACCTTGGGGCGCCCGGTGTGCAGCCGGGCCATGCGCAGGGCGTGCTCGACGGCGTCGGCCCCGCCGTTGGTGAAGAAGATCCTGTCCAGGTCGCCGGGTGTCCGCTCGGCGATCAGCCGCGCCGCCTCCGAGCGCGCCTCGACCGCGAACGCGGGCGCGAAGGTGGTCATCCGGGCGGCCTGCCGCTGGATCGCCTCGACGACCTTCGGGTGCTGGTAGCCGATGTTCGTGTAGACGAGCCCGCTGCTGAAGTCCAGGTACCGGTTGCCGTCGTAGTCCCAGAAGTGCGACCCCTCGGCGCCGGCCACGGCGAGCGGGTCGATGAGCTCCTGCGCGGACCAGGAATGGAACACGTGCGCACGGTCCGCGGCCTTGACGGCGGCGCCGGCCTGGGGATTTGGCTGGGGAGTCATGGCGAAGAGGTTAGGAGCCGGGGGCCCGCCCGCGATATCGGCGTCCTGTCTGCGGTGAGGGCGGGAACGCGACAGTGTGTCGGGCGTCCCGGACCCGTCGAGTGTGTTTGACAGCATGCTGCCTAAATGACAGCATGCTTACATAAGCTTCGAGGTGATCCCGAGGAGGAGCCATGAACGACGACGGAGTTCGCAGGCCCGTGCACCTCGCCGTGTACGACACGTTCGCCGACTGGGAGACCGGCCACACGACGGCGTGGCTGGCCAGGGTCGGGTACGAGATCGTGACGGTCGGGCCGAGCCGGGACGCGGTGCGGACCGTCGCGGGCGTCCGCATCCAGCCGGACAGGGCCCTCGACGAGATCCGCCCCGAGGACAGCTCGTTGCTGATCCTCACGGGCGCCGACCTGTGGGACACGGGCGACGACCTCGCGCCCTTCGCCCGCAAGGCCCGCGCCTTCCTGGACGCGGGCGTCCCCGTCGCCGCGATCTGCGGAGCCACCGCGGGGCTCGCCCGCGAGGGCCTGCTGGACGACAGGGAGCACACGAGCGCGGTGTCCTTCTACCTCGCGGCCACGGGGTACGAGGGCGGCAAGCGGTACGTCGACACGGACGCGGTCACCGACGGCCTCCTCGTCACGGCCGGTCCGACCGAGCCGGTCGCCTTCGCCCGGGAGGTGTTCCGCCTCCTCGGCGTGTACGAGGGCGAGGTGCTGGACGCCTGGTACCGCCTGTTCCACGACTCGGACGCGGAGGCGTACGCGGTCCTGGAGGCGGCGGGCCGGTGAGCGACATGACCAGGGGGAGGCCGGTCGGCGAGGCGGCGGGGCGGGAGCCCGGGACCCGGGAGCGGCAGGGACTGCTCAGCCGCACCGCACTGACCGTCTTCCGGCTGAACGGCCAGTTCCTGTCCGTGGCCGACGAACTGGCCCGTCCGGCAGGACTGACGGCGGCGTGGTGGCAGGTGCTCGGAGCGGTGCTGCACGAGCCGCTGACCGTCTCCGGGATCGCCCGGGCGATGGGCATCACCCGGCAGAGCGTCCAGCGCGTCGCCGACCTCCTGGTCGACCGCGGCCTCGCCGAGTACCTCCCCAACCCGGCCCACCGCCGCGCCAGGCTCGTCACGCCCACGGCCACCGGCCGCGCCGCGATCGCCGAGATCGACCCGGGGCACGCGACCCTCGCGGACCGCCTCGCGAAGGCGCTGGGGGAGAGGGAGTTCGCCGAGACGGCACGGGTTCTGGAACGGCTGTCGGAGGCACTGGACGAGATCGCGTCACCGGACCCGGACACGCCGGACCGGCGGTTCTGAGGGTCTCGGCCGGACAGCCGGACCTGGGGACGGGAGAGGGCGCCCCGTGCTTCCGGAAGCTCATGGCCCACCCGTGCGTGTCCTGCACACGGGGAGACCCCACGGAATCCCACTCGGCGGACGTAAACGGGGCGGTCGCCGCGCGGCGCGGACGGCCCGCCTCGGACGCCCGTCTGCCCGCTGCCACCACGACCGCCGTCCGTCCATGACCTGGTCCCTCTGGACTGTGTGTGCATGCTCTGGCGCCCCTGTGGGCGCTGAGTAGACTCCACGGTCGATTGCTCTGGCACGGGGGGAAGGTGGCGCGGCGATGGAGAAGCTGGGCGCCGGGGATCCGCATCGGATCGGTGCGTATCGGCTGCTCGCGCGGCTGGGCGCGGGCGGGATGGGAAACGTGTACCTGGCCCGGTCGGACCGGGGCCGCACCGTCGCCGTGAAGCTCGTACGGCAGGAGCTCGCCGAACAGGAGGAGTTCCGGGCACGGTTCCGGCAGGAGGTGCAGGCCGCGCGGCGGGTCGGCGGGTACTGGACCGCCCCGGTCCTCGACGCGGACACCGAGGCCGACATCCCCTGGGTGGCCACCGGGTACGTCGCCGGGCCCAGCCTCCAGACGGTCGTCGGCCGCGACCACGGGGCGCTGCCCGAGCGCTCCGTGCGGATCCTCGCCGCCGGCCTCGCCCACGCGCTCAAGGACATCCACGCCGCGGGACTCATCCACCGGGACCTCAAGCCGTCCAATGTGCTGGTGACCATCGACGGGCCCCGGGTCATCGACTTCGGGATCGCGCGCGCCCTCGAGACCGTCATCGACGGCGGGCTGACGCGGACCGGCGCGCTCGTGGGATCGCCCGGGTTCATGGCGCCCGAGCAGGTGCGCGGGGACCGGATCACGCCCGCGTGCGACGTCTTCTGCCTGGGCTCCGTGCTGTCGTACGCCGCCACCGGCACCCTTCCCTTCGGGAGCGCCAACTCGGGTGTGCACGCGCTGATGTTCCGCATAGCGCAGGAGGAACCCGACCTGGCGAACCTGCCCGAAGGGCTCTCCGACCTTGTACGGGACTGCCTTCGCAAGGACCCCGCGGCCCGGCCCACTCTCGACCGGATCCTGGAGCGCACGGGCGCCGAGGACACCGTCCTGGACGGGCGGTCACGTGACCCGTGGCTGCCGGGCTCGCTGGTGGCCCAACTCGGGCGCCACGCGGTGCGGTTGCTGGACACGGAGAACCCGGAGGAGACCGGAGGGGTGAGCACCCCCGAGGGGGCGGCTGACACCCGGGAGGTGGCGCCCCCGACGAACGTCCGGCCGCCGGAGCACGCCCCCACTCCGCCCCCGCCGGGGCAGCCGGGCCAGCCGGGTGCCGCTGGGACGCAGGTCGAGGGCTTCGGGCAGGCGCCCCCGCCCGCGGCGCCGCCCGCCGCGTACGGCTATCCGCAACAGCACCCGCAACCCGCCACCGGGTACGGCCCTCCGCAGGCCCAGTCCCAGGGCCAGGGTGGTGGCTGGGGCGCCGGACCGTACGGAGCAGTAGGCCCGGCGGGACCGGCGGGACAGACCCTCGGACCGACACCCCCGTACGGACCGGGGGCGACCCACCCGTACGGTCCGTACGGCCCGGGAGCCGACCGGCCACCCGAGCCCCCGAGCGGTGGCGGCCGGACCACAGCGGCGCTCATCGTGGTCGCGCTGGTCGTCGCCCTCGCGGCGGGCGGCTCGGTGTACGCGCTGATGCAGGGCGGCTCCGGGCAGGGCGGTGACGACAAGGCGTCCCCGACGCCGAGCGCACCCAGGACCCCCGGCCCGAGCACCTCGGAGCCCTCGCCCACGGCCACCGGGGAGCCCGCCACCAAGGGCCCCGAGGACGGCGCCATCCCGGAGGAGTACCTCGGCACCTGGAACGCCGCCATCGACAACGCGACCGGGCACAACACACGCCGTCTGGTCATCCGGCAGGGAGAGGTCGGGGACACGGTGCTCTCGCTCACGGCGGACGGGCCGTCGGGAAGCGGCACGTACCACTGCGTGTTCGAGGCCGAGCTCGCGGAGGCACCGACGGACGACGGCCCTCTCAGGATGGGCTCCTCCACGGTCAGGACCGGTGAACCGGAGACCTCCTGCTCCCCCGGCGACCCCACCGAGCTCACGATCCTCTCGGACGGCCGCCTCCGCCGCGTGAACACGCAGTCGGGGGAGGCGCTGACGTACACGAAGGCGGACTGAGGGGGCGGGCTGGCTGACCGGCTCGCGCGAGGGCCGGGCCTGGGCTGCCCTTGCACGGCGCTTGACGCGTACACAAGTCTCGCCCCCGCCGCCCCTACC
>NZ_VJZE01000474.1 GCF_009377205.1 Streptomyces phyllanthi | reverse complement strand
CTTCCAGGCGGGCCGCGTCACGGGCCGTATCCCCCGTACAGCCACGCTCCGCCCCACGGTGGTCCCCCTGGACTGGACCCGCATGGGCGACCCCCCGACCCGCCGCCCGGTCCGCGAGCTGGGCAACGGCCCGACGGACCTGGCCCTCCTGGCCAGCGCCCTGGACCGAGCGGCCCGCTCGGTGTCGGCAACACAGGTGGCTTCGCTTCCGTGACGGGTGTGACCGACGGTCCCCGAGCGATGCGGCGGGCCGTCGGAAACAGGAGTGACCCCCTGTCAGCGGCCATGTGACGGGCCGTCAGCCATCCTTCGGCGGCAGACCCGCGAGCGACGTACCGCGCCCCGCTCCACGTCACGAGGCGGTCACGATCGCCGAGTTGACACCGTAGGCGCTCTTGCCGACCCCCGACGACCCGGCGTAGACCGGAGCCACGGGACAGCGTTCGGACGTTCGACGAGGAACGAAGAACGGGGCAGTGATGCGCAGCACTCTTCGTACAGGTACGTCGCTCAAGCACACGCCACACCACAGAAAACCCGGAACCGTGAAGGCCCTCGCGGCGCTCGCCGCGGGCGTCCTCGCCCTCTCCCTCACCGCGTGCGGCGGTGACGACGGTGGCGGCGGCGACAGCACCGGCAAGGGCGACGGCGACGGCAGGGCCAGCGTGCAACTACCCAAGCTGGACGGGCAGAAGCTGGAGGTCGCGGCCGTCTGGACCGGCGCGGAGAAGGACAACTTCACCAAGGTTCTGGACGAGTTCGAGAAACGCACCGGCGCGGAGGTCACCTTCGTGCCGACGGGCAACAACACCTCCACCTTCCTCGGTACCAAGATCCAGGGCGGCAAGCCGCCGGACGTCGCGTTCCTGCCCCAGGTCGGCGTGTTGCACCAGTTCGCCGAGAAGGGCTGGATCAAGCCGATGGGCAGCGCCGCCGAGAAGCAGCTGAACAAAAACTTCTCGAAGGGCTGGGTGGACCTCGGAAAGTACGAGGGCAAGCAGTACGGGGCGTATGTGAAGGCCGCGAACAAGTCGCTGGTCTGGTACAACACCGCGGCGTTCGAGGCGGCCGGGATCACGGACACCCCGAAGACCTGGGACGAGTTCGTGCAGACCGCGCAGACGCTGTCCGACGCGGGCTCCCCCGCCGTCTCCATCGGCGGCGCCGACGGCTGGACACTCACCGACTGGTTCGAGAACGTCTACCTCTCGCAGGCGGGCCCGGAGCTGTACGACCAGCTGGCCCAGCACAAGATCAAGTGGACGGACCCCTCCGTCAAGGAGGCCCTGACCACGCTGGCCGAGCTGTGGGGCAAGGACGAGCTGATCGCGGGCGGCCGCAAGGGCGCGCTGGGGACGGAGTTCCCGAAGTCGGTCACCCAGACGTTCTCCGGTGACACCCCGGCCGGGATGGTCTTCGAGGGCGACTTCGTGACCGCGAACATCAACGCCGACACCAAGGCGAAGGTGGGCACGGACGCCAAGGTCTTCCCGTTCCCGGCGGTCGGCTCCGACTCCCCGGTGGTCAGCGGCGGCGACGCGGCGGTGGCACTGAAGGACAGCGAGGGCGCGCAGGCCCTGCTGACGTTCCTGGCGTCGACGGACGCGGCCGAGATCTGGGCCGCGCAGGGCGGCTTCCTCTCCCCCAACAAGGAGATGGACCAGGGGGCGTACAAGGACGACGTCACGCGGGACATCGCCAAGGCTCTGCTCGCCGCGGGCGACGACTTCCGCTTCGACATGTCCGACCAGGCCCCGGCGGCCTTCGGCGGCACGCAGGGCGCCGGCGAGTGGAAGGACCTGCAGGACTTCCTGCGGAACCCGAAGGACGTGGCGGGCACCCAGAGCAAGCTGGAGTCCGATGCCGCCAAGGCGTACGAGAACGGCTGACGGCCCGTCATGGCGGATGCCGTTGCCAAGTCGACGGGGGGCGCCGGTGCGCTGCCGACGCCCCCCGTCACCTCGCGCAAGAGCGTGACGGGCACCCGGCTGTGGGTGGCGGTGCTGTTCCTGCTGCCCGCGCTGGTGCTGCTCGGCGCGCTCGTGGTCTACCCGATCGGGTACTCGGTCTGGCGGAGCCTGTTCGACGCCGACGGCTCCGGCTTCGTCGGCCTCGGCAACTACGTCGACGTCTTCACCGACGACTCCACGCTGACCGCCGTCCGCAACACGGCGATCTGGGTCGCCGTCGCCCCCGCGGTCGTCACCGCGCTCGGACTGATCTTCGCCGTCCTCACCGAACGGATCCGCTGGGGAACGGCGTTCAAGCTGATCGTCTTCATGCCGATGGCGATCTCGATGCTCGCCGCGGGCATCATCTTCCGGCTGGTCTACGAGCAGGACCCCGAGCAGGGCGTGGCGAACGCGGTGGTCACCTCCGTGCACGACGTGTTCGCCGACGAGTCGGTCTATCCGAAGGCCCGGCCCAACGCGCAGGTCAGCGATCTGAAGGCGTCCGGAGGCGGCTCGTTCACCTCCACGGGCACGGTCCGGGCGGGGACCCCGGCCCTGCTCCCCCTGGTCGGTATCGCGCCCAACCGGCTGCCCGGCGACCCGCAGGACGCGAAGCCGGCCACGGGCGACGGGATCACCGGCACCGTCTGGCTGGACTTCAAGCTGGGCGGCGGCGGTGAGAAGGGCGCGGTCGACGCGGGCGAGAAGGCGCTGAAGGGCGTCAAGGTCGAGGCGGTCAAGGACGGCAGGGTCGTCGCCTCCACGACCAGCCGCGCCGACGGGACGTTCTCGCTGCCGAAGGAGGCCGACGGGGCCCGGCTCCGGCTCCCCGGATCGAACTTCGCGGCGCCCTACGACGGCATCGAGTGGCTCGGCCCGACCCTCGTGACTCCGTCGATCATGGGCGCGTACGTGTGGATGTGGGCCGGCTTCGCGATGGTGCTGATCGCGGCCGGGCTGGCCGGAGTGGACCGCAACCTGCTGGAGGCGGCCCGCGTGGACGGCGCCAACGAGTGGCAGGTGTTCCGGCGGGTCACGGTGCCGCTCCTGGCACCGGTCCTGGTCGTCGTCCTCGTCACGCTGATGATCAACGTGATGAAGATCTTCGACCTCGTCTACATCATCGCGCCGCAGCCCAGCCAGGACGAGGCGACCGTCCTCGCCCTGGAGCTGTATCTCGTCTCGTTCGGCGGCGGGAACAACGAGGGGCTCGGCAGCGCGCTCGGTGTCGTCCTGCTGCTGCTCGTGCTGCCGGTGATGTGGGTCAACATCCGACGACTGCGGAAGGAGCGCCGGCGATGACCGCCCTCGACACGCCCACGCCCGGCACTCCGGCGGCAGGCAGCCCCGTACGCGACACACCCGGTCGCGCCGAACGGTCCCTCGTGGCCCGGATGGCGAGCCGTGCGGCGGGCGGGGCGCTGCGCGTCTTCCTGCTGCTGGTGGCCCTGTTCTGGCTGGTGCCCGCCTTCGGCCTGTTGGTCTCGTCGTTCCGCGACCCGACCGACATCGCCTCGTCGGGCTGGTGGAAGGTCTTCTCGGCGCCCGCCCAGCTGACCGCCAAGAGCTACGAGTCGCTGCTGGAGAACGACGACATCACCGGCTCCCTGCTCAACACGATCTGGATCACGGTCCCCTCGACACTCCTGGTGATCCTCATCGGCGCGATGGCCGGGTACGCGTTCGCGTGGATGGACTTCAAGGGCCGCGACTGGTGGTTCATGGCCGTGGTGGCGCTGCTGGTGGTGCCGGTGCAGGTGGCCCTGATCCCGCTCTCCGGTCTCTTCCGCGACCTCGGGATCTTCGGCGACATGATCGGCGTGATCCTGTTCCACGTCGGCTTCGGGCTCCCGTTCGCGATCTTCCTGTTGCGCAACTTCTTCGCGGAGATCCCCCGAGAGCTCCTGGAGGCGGCGCGGCTGGACGGCGCCGGCGAGGCCCGGCTGTTCCTGACCGTCGTCATGCCGCTCGGCGCACCGGCGATCGCGTCCCTGGGGATCTTCCAGTTCCTGTGGGTGTGGAACGACATGCTGGTCGCCCTGGTGTTCTCCGACGGGGACTCGCAGCCGCTGACGGTCGCCCTGCAGCAGCAGGTGCGGCAGTTCGGCAGCAATATCGAGATCCTCGCGCCGGGCGCCTTCATCTCCATGGTGATCCCGCTGGCCGTGTTCTTCGCGTTCCAGCGGCAGTTCGTGTCCGGGGTGATGGCGGGCGCGGTGAAGTAGGCCGCCCGGGCCTGGAGGGGCACACGGGGAGGAGCGCACGGGGGGGAGCCCACTGGAAGGGGCGCACCAGGAGGGGCGCACGGGGAGGAGCGCACTGGAAGGGGCGCACCAGGAGGGGCAGGCCGGGACCGGCTCGCCCCTCCACGCCCCCGTTCACGCCACTTCATCCCGCTTCCCCCGTATGCCGCATCGCACGTAACCCGTTCGCGCCGTGGGCCGTTGCCGGGCAGTCCGCCCGCTGCGACCCATGGATGTCCCCTTGCCCAGGTTCAGTGTCATCGTCCCCGCGTACGAGGTTCAGGCGTACCTGCACGAGTGCCTGGACTCCGTGCTGTCCCAGTCCTTCCCCGATCTCGAACTGATCGTCGTCGACGACTGCTCGCCGGACGCGTGCGGTGCGATCGCCGACGAGTACGCGTTCCGCGATCCCCGCGTACGCCCCGTGCGTCTGCCGCGGAACGAGGGCCTCGGGCCCGCCCGCAACGCCGGTCTGCGTCTCGCCACCGGCGACTACGTGCTCTTCCTGGACGGCGACGACACCCTCACCCCGGGCGCGCTCGATGCGATCGCCGACCGGATCAAGGAGACCGACGGCCCGGACGTCCTCGTGTACGACCACGCACGCGCCTTCTGGTCCGGTGCGGCCCTCCGTGACGAACACACCCTCCAGCTCACCGAGTCGGGCCCGGCTCCCTTCCGTCTGGAGGACCGCCCCGGGCTGCTGACCGTCCCGAAGGTGGCGTGGAACAAGGCGTACCGGCGTGAGTTCCTCGAACGCGAGCGCTTCACGTTCCCGTCCGGCGCCTACGAGGACACGGCCTGGACGTACCCGGTCCTGATGACCGCCGGGTCGATCGCCACCCTGGCCCGGGTCTGCGTGCACCACCGCCAGCGCCGCCAGGGCGGCATCGCGCGCACCCCGAGCCGGCGCCACTTCGACGTCTTCGAGCAGTACGACCGGCTCTTCGCGTACGTCGACGCCCGTCCCGCGCTGGCCCACTGGCGCCCGGCGCTGTTCCGCCGCATGGTCGACCACCTCGCCTCCGTGTACGCGCGGCGCGGGCGGCTGCCGATCGGCACCCACTCCGAGTTCCTCCGCCGGGCCCGCGCCCACTACGCCCGGTACCGGGCCCCGGGCGCCCCGGTCCGCCGGCTGGGCCGGGTGCGGCACGCGCTCGTCCGGCTGGGCAGCCACCGCACGTACCTGCTGCTGTCGCTCGCCGCACGGCTGGCGCGGCGCTCCGCCCGGGTCGCCTCCGTCCTGGCGCGCGGGGCCTGGCGGGCGGCGCTGCGCCTCCACTACCGCGTCCAGCGCCTGCTCCCCCTGCGCGAGGACCGCGCGCTGTTCTCCTCGGACGGGGGCCGCGGCTACGTGTGCAACCCGGCCGCGCTGGAGGACGCGTTCCGCACCTTCGCCCCCGGTATCCGTACCGCGTGGGCCGCCCGCCCGGAGCACCACCACACGCTGCCGACGGCGACGCGCCGGGTGACGCCGGGCTCGCTCGCGCACTGGACGGCGCTGGCCCGCTCCAAGTACCTGGTCGCCAACACGGACTTCGAGCCCCGGCTGGTCAAGCGCGAGGGCCAGGTCGTGGTCCAGACCCAGGCCGGCACGCCGCTCAAGCGCATGGGCCTGGACCTCCAGGACCGCCCGGCCGCCGCCCCCGCCACGGACTTCGCCCGGCTGCTGCGCGGCGCCGACCAGTGGGACTACGTACTGTCGGGCAACCGCCACTCCACGCTGGTCTGGGAGCGTGTCTTCCCGGCCGGGTACGAGACGCTGGAGTACGGCCAGCCGCGCAACGACGTGTTCCAGCGCGCCACCGCGGCGGACGTCGCCCGGCTGCGTACCTCGCTCGGCATCCCCGAGGGCGCGATCGCCGTCCTGTACGCGCCCACCCACCGCGACTACCGCCGCGGCCGGCACACCGCCCTCGACCTGGAGCGCGTCGCGCGCGAGCTCGGGCCGCGCTTCGTGCTGCTGGCCCGCGCCCACCACGCCTCCGGCGCGCCGCTGACCGACTCCTCCGGCCCCCGGGTCCTCGACGTGACGGACCACCCGAGCGTCGAGCACCTGTGCCTGGCGTCTGACGCGCTGGTCACCGACTACTCCTCCCTGATGTTCGACTACGCCAACCTGGACCGTCCCATCGTGATCCACGCGGACGACTGGGAGGCGTACGAGGCGGCCCGCGGCACCTACTTCGACCTGCGGGCCTTCCCGCCGGGCGCGGTCGCGCGCAGTGAGGACGAGCTGATCGACATCTTCGCGACGGGCCACTGGCGCGGCTCGCGCTCCACCCAGCTGCGGGCCGCGTTCCGGATGCGCTTCTGCCCGTACGACGACGGGCGGGCCGCCGAGCGGGTCGTACGGCGTGTGGTACTGGGCGAGACCGACGGCCTGCCGCCCTTCGTGCCGCTCGCGGAGCGCAGCCCGGTGCCGTCGGCCGCGGCCCTGCGGCACATGGGGGCTTCGCCCGATGTCTCGTCCCGGCTCACCGCCGTGCCGTCCCCCGGTGGCCGGGTCCGCGTCCGGTGAGGACGCGCAGCGGGTGCTTGCGGGGCCCTGCGCGTCATGGCCGTGGGGGCGGGTGGATGCCGTGGCGGTGCCGGGTCCGGCCAGGTGGGAGGCCCCGGTCCCCCGATGAGGTGATGCCGGGCTAAGCCGTCACCCCCATACGGGAAAAGACGACAAATGCCCCAGATATCCCAC
>NZ_VJZE01000473.1 GCF_009377205.1 Streptomyces phyllanthi | reverse complement strand
AGCTTGCCGAACTGACGCGGGCTCAGCCCGGTGAACGGGGCTATCCAGGAGGGCTCCGACGCCGTGATCACACCAGACACAGCAAGATCATCTCATCCGTGACCAGCAGTTACGGGACAGCCCTTAGAAAGGCAGTTCGTCGGCTTCCAACGGCTCTGAGTACCCACGTACCCAGTGGCCGGGGAGGGCGGTGCAGAGCGACTCCAGGTCGGCGAACGTACTTCCCCGAACGTGCAGCCAGCTGTGGTCACTCAGCCCGTCGAGCCGCAAGAGCTTCCCCGGCGCGGAGAACCAGCACACGGGTGACTCTTCCTTCCCCGTCCACATCGGGTACTCGGGAAAGTTCACCGGCGCGAACCGGCTCGGCAGCTCTCGAATCAGGCTGGCGGGAAGTTCGCAGGCGTTGTAGAGCCGTCCTTCGCTGCCAAGCAGCGTCTCGCTGAGTACCAGCTCGACACAGGCCAGGGAGACCCGCTCCAGGAAGCGGACCCAACCATCCCGTGACTGGACGAACACCGGCGGATCGTCCTGACCGAGGTCCCGCCGCCGTACTCCCCAGAAAGCGCACCCCTGGTTCTCGCTGCGGAAGACGAGCACTCCACCGAACTCGTCGTGCACGAACAGCTCAGAAGGGCGCAGCAGCGGGTCCTGGTTGCCGGTGAGGTCGTGACGCGCACCGAGAAGCGAGTACGCCTCGCGCAGCGCGGTCGGCAGCGCGAGCCCCAGCGTCTCCTCGGCTCGCTCCAGCTCCTCCGGTCGCGTACCCGCGCTGTCGGCGAGCGGCTCCGCCCACGCTGCGGCAAAGTCCCGAACGAAGGCCCAGGCTCGCGCCCTGTCGGGTATCCCACCCTGCAGAGCTTGAGCCACATCGAACTCGTCAACCATGCGGTGGACCGTACAGGCCGGCCAGCTTCGCCGGGACTCCGCCAGGTCGTTTGACAGAACCACTGGGACTCGCCACATCTACTGAGAACGGACACTGACACCGGTCGCACATCCGCGGAACGTGGCGTGGCGCACTTTTGCAAGCGGCTGCTTGCAAAAGTTAGCGGGGGTGCGGCACTGTAGAGGCATGGCATCGCTCAACGTCGGCAATCTCGGTGAGTACCTGCGCGAACAGCGGCGCAACGCGCAGCTGTCGCTCAGGCAGCTCGCCGACGCCGCCGGGGTGTCCAATCCGTATCTGAGCCAGATCGAGCGCGGGCTGCGCAAGCCGAGCGCGGAGGTGCTGCAGCAGGTCGCCAAGGCGCTGCGGATCTCCGCCGAGACGCTGTACGTGCGCGCCGGCATCCTCGACGCCGAGCGGGACCGGGACGAGATCGAGACGCGCGCCGTCATACTCGCCGATCCCACGCTCAACGAGCGGCAGAAACAGGTGCTGCTCCAGATCTACGAGTCGTTCCGCAAGGAGAACGGATTCGAGGTCGCCCAGCCGGTGGACGAGGACGATCAGGGCACTCGGGACGCGGCGGACACGCGCGGCGAGATACGCGTCGTTCAGGACCCCGTCCAGGACCCCCTCCAGGAAACCCTCCGGGACGTGGTTCAGGACACCGACAGCCCCGGCCCCCGCACGGCCGACGGCAGTGATGCCGGTCCGCGGCAGACGGCCGGTTGACCCGGTGGCCGGTGTGATCCCGCGGCCGGGAGAGACGGCCGGATCGCCGGCCGAACCACTGGTCGGATCGCCGGCCGAACCGTTGCGGACCAACCCAAAAACCCTCAGCTGAAAGACAACACGGGAGGACCATCGTCATGGCCATCACCGACGACCTGCGCAAGACCCTCAGCGACCCGACGCCGTTCTACTTCGCGGCCGGCACCGCCGACCTGGCCCTCCAGCAGGCCAAGAAGGTGCCGGCCCTCGTGGAGCAGCTGCGCGTCGAGGCCCCGGCCCGTATCGAGGCCGTTCGTACCGCCGACCGCAAGGCGGTCCAGGAGAAGGCCACCGCCCGGGTCAAGGAGACCCAGGAGAAGGCGAGCGCTCGCGTCAAGGAGACGCAGGAGACCTTCCAGACCAAGGTCACCGAGATCATCGGCACCCTCGACACCGACCTGAAGAAGCTCGGCGAGACCGCCCAGGACCTCGCGCTGCGTGGTGTCGGCGTCGCCGCCGAGTACGCCGTGAAGGCACGGGAGACCTACGAGAAGGTCGCCGAGCACGGCGAGCAGGCCGTGAAGACCTGGCGCGGTGAGGCCGCCGAGGAGATCGAGGAGCTCGCGGTCGCCGTCGAGCCCAACGCGGAGCCCGTCGAGGTCGAGCTCAAGGAGGAGGACAAGCCGGGCGCCGCGCCCACCGCCTCCGCCAAGAAGCCCGCCGCGAAGAAGGCCCCGGCCAGGAAGCCGGCCCCGGCCGCGAAGAAGACCACGCCCCCTGCGAAGTAAGGCGAAGCGGGCGAAGTCACCGGGAACAGCGGGAACAGCGGGACGCGAACGGGTCGGGCACCTTTGGGGTGTGCGGCCCGTTCTCCGGGTACGGTGGCCGTAAGACGACTCGACCGGGTGGTGGGCATTGTGCTGTTGACGGCATTCGATGGCTTCCTGTCGCTGCTGACCCTCGCCATGTTGCTGCTCGCGGTGGCGGCGCTGGTGATGGCCGCGATCGCGCGGGATGACGCGTACCGAGCCGCCGACAAGCAGAGCAAGATGTTCTGGCTGATCATCCTGGGCGTCACGGTCGCGGTGAACCTGTTCGTGCCGATGCTCTTCCTGCAGATCGCGGGCGTCATCGCGACGATCGTCTTCTTCGTCGACGTACGCCCCGCGCTGCGTCAGGTCTCCGGCGGCGGTCGTGGCCGGGGCTCCAGCAGCGACGGTCCGTACGGGCCGTACAACGGCGGTCGGTGACCCGGCCGCACGAACGGGCGCCGGTGGGACGCCGGTGACCCCCGCCGGTTCCTCTAGCTTCCCTGGTTCCCGTAGCTTCCCTGGTTCCCGCGGTTCAGCAGAAGCACCGCCACATCATCCGTCAACTCGCCGCCGTTGAGGGCTCGGACCTCGTTCACCGCGGACTGGAGCAGTTCCTCGCCCTGGAGGCCCTGGGTGAGCAGACGGCGGATCAGGGCGACCAGCCCCTCCTGGCCGAGGCGTTCCCGGCCCTCGCCGACACGGCCCTCGATCAGGCCGTCCGTGTAGAGCATCAGACTCCACGCACCGCCCAGCTCGATCTGTGTACGCGGCCAGCGGGCGTGCGGCAGCAGGCCGAGGGCGGGGCCGTTGTTGTCGTACGGCAGCAGCTCGGCCACCGGGGTGATCCCGTTGCCTCCGGGGCGGGCGATCAGCGGGGACGGGTGGCCGGCCAGGCAGAGGCCCGCGCTGCGGCCGTCCGGCGCGATGTCGACCGTGCACAGCGTCGCGAAGATCTCGTCGTTCTCCCGCTCGTGCTCCAGGACCTGCTGCAGGGTGGAGAGCAGCTGGTCCCCGCACAGACCGGCGAACGTCAGCGCCCGCCAGGCGATCCGCAGCTCCACGCCGAGTGCCGCCTCGTCGGGCCCGTGCCCGCAGACGTCGCCGATCATGGCGTGCACGGTTCCGTCGGGGGTGCGGACCGTGTCGTAGAAGTCGCCGCCGAGGAGGGCGCGGGAGCGGCCCGGACGATAGCGGGCGGCGAAGCGGAGCGAGGAGCCCTCCAGCAGAGGGGTCGGGAGGAGTCCGCGTTCCAGCCGCGCGTTCTCCTGCGCGCGCAGCCTGGACTCGGTGAGCCGGCGTTCGGCCCTGTCGGAACGTTTCCTCTCCACCGCGTAGCGGATGGCCCTGCTCAGCAGACGGCCGTCCAGTTCGTCCCGGAAGAGGTAGTCCTGGGCGCCCACGCGTACGGCCTCGGCACCGCGTCCGGCGTCGTGGGAGCCGGTGAGGGCGAGGACGGCGTGCCGGGGCGCGAGACGCAGGACGTGCTTCAGCACGGCGAGTTCGTCGTTCCCGCCGGGCCCGCCGGTGCCGCCGCCGTTGCCCTCGCCGGACCGGCCCGGGGCCGGCAGCGCGAGGTCGAGCAGGATGCAGTTGACGTCGTCGGTGAGGAGCCGCTCGGCCTCGGTGAGGTTGCGGGCGGTACGGACGCGGATCGGCTTGCCCGCGGAGTCCAGCAGTTCGGGCACGCTGAGCGAACCCGCGGGGTCGTCCCCGATCAGCAGCACGGTCAGGTTGGTCGTGCTGCCCGAGTGGCCGGGATGCTTGGGGTTGCCGGGGTGCTTGGAGTTGCCGAGGTACTTGGGGTTGCCGTTGCCGTCGGGGCTGTCGGCAGAGGCCGCGGGAGTGGTGTTCAGGTGCGCCCCCTCTCCGGACGGGATGACGGGCGGGCCGCCGGGAGGGCCGCCGAAGGGGCCTGTGGACGGGCCACTGGGTGCGGACACGGCGTGCGCCTGACCACCTTCCACGGCTGGGATCGCTCTCTGCCGCGGTATGGGTACGGGCATTGACTTGGGTTCCTTCCCTCCCCCGAGGGCACGGTGGGGCGACGGGACCTCGACCCACCGACGGGGACCATAGCGGTAGGCGCCGCCGCAACGGAATGGGCTGCGGGGTGCGCACAGGCAAAACGGCCACCGTCATATGCCACATCCCCTACCGCATGTGGACACGAGTGACTCCATCTCGGATGACGAATGTCACGCCTGTGAGGTTGAGTGGCGGGCGCAACCGTGGCGAGGGTCACGTCGGTGAGTCAGGAGACGGGTGTGATTCTCCGTTTTGCTCACCTTCGTTGGAGTTCGCGGCCGTTGGCCCGGTGAGTCTGTTTCATGCGCCCACGGCTCAAGGTGCGGCGCTCGCGCCTCACACGTCCGGCCGTACAACCCCCAGGATCGGCATGGAGCCCGCGCCCGCGATCGTCACCGTCCGGCCGGGGCGGGGGGCGTGGACCATGGCGCCGTCACCGATGTACATCGCCACATGGCTGGCGTCGGCGTTGTAGATGATCAGGTCGCCGGGGCGCATGTCCTTGATCTCGATGTGCTTGAGCTGCTTCCACTGCTCCTGGGAGGTGCGCGGGATGCCCGTCCCCGCGGAGGCCCAGGCCTGGGAGGTGAGCCCGGAGCAGTCGTACGTCCCGGGGCCCTCGGCGCCCCACTCGTACGGCTTGCCGATCTGGTCCGTCGCGAACTTCACGGCCTTCTTGCCCCGCGCGGACGACTTGCCGTTGATCTCGTCCAGCACGCCCGAGCCGAGCCACTCCGTCTGCGCGTCGTAGGCGGCCTGCTCCTCCAGCTTCGTCAGCCGCTCGAGCTCCTCCTTCTCCAGCTGCGACTCCACCTCCTCGGCGGCGGCGATCTGCTTCTTGATCTCCTTCTTGGCCTTGGCCTTGGCCTTCCGGTTGGCCTCCAGCTTCTCCCACTGCGCGGAGGCGTCCTGGGCGTACTGCTCCAGGTCCTGCTGCGTCCGCTCCTTCGCGGCGAGCAGGCCCTTGGACGCGTGCTGCCCCTGGCGCACACGGCCGGCGCCGTCGAGGAACTCCTGCGGGTTCTCGCTGAGCCAGAGCTGGACCTCGGGCGGCAGGCCGCCGCCGCGGTACTGGGCGCGGGCCGCGGCGCCTATGAGGTCCTTCAGTTCCGCCAGCTTCTTCTTGCCCCGGACGATCTCCCGGGCCAGTTCGACGATTTCGGCGGACTGCTTCTCGGCGTCCTCCTCGGCCGCGTTGTACGCGTCCGTGGCCACCGCCGCGTCGTGGTACAGCTCGTCCAGCTTCTTCCGGACGGCCTCAAGGTCCTTGTTGCTCACGGGCGTTGAGCCGGTGGAGCTCGGTGACGGTGCGGGGTCGGGTTTCGCCGGGCTCGCGTAGGCCGTGCCCGGTGCGCCCAGCACGGTGACCGCGCAGACCAGGGCCACGGCCGCCGTGACCAGGCTCCGCTTGCCCGTTCCCATACCCCTGCCCCCAACCTGATTAACCGTCAGTAACTTCTAGACGCCTGGTGGATCGTGCCATGTCGTGGCGCAATACGACAGAGGTGAGCACGAACTCCCTCCCCGTCACAGGCTTCCCGCATGACGATCTCCCCGCCTTTTGTGACGAACGACTCATGGAGTGCGTTCCCGCAGGCCGGGGGAACGGTGTGACGCGGGCGCATTCTCGGGGGCCGTGTGCGGGCTTGTGCGGTCGCGTGAGGTGGTGCGGGGCGGTACGGGGGGCGCTCGTCGGGCCCGCTCAACAGCGCGGCGCCAGCGCCTCCCACGCCACTGTGACCTCGCCCTGGCGCCAGCGGGAGACACCGTCCCGAACCGGCCAGTCGGCGGCCAGGGTGTGGACCGTACGGATCCAGCGCTGGCGGGCGCCGTACGAGGCGTAGGGAGCCGCGGCCGCCCAGGCGCGGTCGAAGTCGCGGAGGAAGGTGTGCACCGCCTCGCCGGGGACATTGCGGTGGATGAGGGCCTTCGGGAGCCGCTCGGCGAGGTCGGACGGGCGCTCCAGGGAGCCGAGGCGGGTGGCGAACGTGACCGTACGGGGGCCCTCCGGGCCGAGGGCGACCCAGACATGGCGGCGGCCGATCTCGTCGCATGTGCCCTCGACCAGCAGACCGCCCCGCGAGGCGCCCGTCGCCGGGGCGAGCCGGGCCCGGAGGCGTTCCCAGACCTCGGCCACCTCGTCCTCGTCGTACTGGCGCAGGACGTTGGCCGCGCGGATCAGGGTGGGCCGGCCCTCCACCGGCACCTCGAAGCCACCGTGCCGGAAGCGCAGCCCCTCCCGTTCGTACGGCCGCGCGGCCACCACCCGGGCCGGGTCTATCTCCACGCCGACCACGCGGGTGCGGGGAGCGGCCGTACGCAGCCGCCGGAGCAGCTCGACCGCGGTCCAGGGGGCCGCGCCGTACCCGAGGTCGATCGCCACGGGGTGCGCCGCGCGGCGCAGTTCGGCGCCGTGGGCCGCCGTGATCCAGCGGTCCATGCGGCGCAGGCGGTTGGGGTTGGTGGTCCCGCGTGTCACGGTGCCCAGG
>NZ_VJZE01000472.1 GCF_009377205.1 Streptomyces phyllanthi | reverse complement strand
CACCCCACCCGGAGCACTACCGCCCGAAGCCGGAGGCAAGCGGCATGCGCAACCCCAACGGCGGCGGAGCCGCGAGCGCATCCTCGACCGGTCGCGAGAACGCCCGCCCGAACAACGTGCCCAGCACGAAGTTCTCCGCCAGCGCGTGCACCTCGTCCCGGTACTGGTTCAGGCCGTGCCCGTCCGAGTGGACCTCGAAGCGGCAGATGTCCCGGTTGGCCTTCTTCGCCCGCGCCGCGAGCCGGAACGACAACTCCGGGTCGGTGCGCTGGTCCCTCGTGCCGTGCACGATCATGACCTGCCGGCCGACGAGCTGCTTCACCGGTTCGGGTGGCACCGCCACGTCGTCCTCGGGCAGCCAGGGGGAGAGCGCGAGGACGGAGTTGACGGCCGTGTGCCCGCCCGCGTGCAGCGCCGCCCGCCCGCCCATGTCGACTCCGGCCAGGCAGACGGGGACGTCCCCGTAGCGCCGTACGACCTCGTCGGCGGCCCAGGAGGCGTCATGCGCCAGATGCGCCTCGCTGCCGTTCCAGCCGCGGTAGCGGTAGTGCACGACGTGCGCGACGAGGCCCTCGCTCTGGCCGGCCCGGGAGAGCCTGCGGCCGAGTGTGCGGACGGACGCCGCCGCCAGCAACGGGGACGGTCTGCGCTCCGAGACCGGGTAACCGCCCGGGAGCAGCAGTACCACCCCGCACACGGCCTTCGGCTCCGGCCCCACGATCCGCCCAAGTCGGGGGCTTCGCACCGCTGTTGCTTGCTGTGCCATGACAGAACAGTGTCAGAAGCCGCGGTGTACGCCATCTGTCCGCACGGTCACCGTTGGGTATCGGGCGATCTCCGCTCCCGGTGATCTACGCGCGTAGGCGTTAGAGTGCGCAGATGACGAGCCAGACTGTCCAGACCGGCAACACCCCGAGCTCGGACCAGATCCGCCGGGCGCCGAAGGTTCTGCTGCACGACCACCTCGACGGCGGGCTGCGCCCCGGCACGATCGTCGACCTCGCCCGCGCCGCGGGCTATGACGGACTCCCCGAGACCGACCCCGACAAACTCGGCGTCTGGTTCCGCGAGGCCGCCGACTCCGGCTCCCTGGAGCGCTACCTGGAGACCTTCGCGCACACCTGCGCCGTCATGCAGACACGCGAGGCGCTCGTCCGTGTCGCCGCCGAGTGCGCCGAGGACCTCGCCGAGGACGGCGTCGTCTACGCCGAGGTGCGGTACGCCCCCGAGCAGCACCTCGAAGCCGGGCTCGGCCTGGAGGAGGTCGTCGAGGCCGTCAACGAGGGATTCCGGGAAGGCGAGCGTCGCGCCAAGGCGAACGGCCACCGCATCCGCGTCGGCGCCCTGCTCACCGCCATGCGGCACGCGGCGCGCGCCCTGGAGATCGCCGAGCTCGCCAACCGCTACCGCGACCTGGGCGTGGTCGGCTTCGACATCGCGGGCGCCGAGGCCGGTTACCCGCCCACCCGGCACCTCGACGCCTTCGAGTACCTCAAGCGGGAGAACAACCACTTCACCATCCACGCCGGCGAGGCATTCGGGCTGCCCTCCATCTGGCAGGCGCTCCAGTGGTGCGGCGCCGACCGGCTCGGCCACGGTGTGCGGATCATCGACGACATCCAGGTCCACGAGGACGGCTCGGTCAAGCTGGGGCGACTCGCCTCGTACGTCCGCGACAAGCGCGTCCCGCTGGAGCTGTGTCCGAGCTCCAACCTCCAGACCGGTGCCGCCGACTCGTATGCCGAGCACCCCATCGGGCTGCTGCGCCGGCTGCAGTTCCGCGCGACGGTCAACACGGACAACCGCCTGATGTCCGGCACCAGTATGAGCCGGGAATTCGAGCATCTCGTCGACGCATTCGGTTACACGCTCGACGACATGCAGTGGTTCTCAGTCAATGCCATGAAGTCGGCATTCATTCCTTTCGACGAACGACTGGCGATGATCAATGACGTCATCAAGCCCGGATATGCCGAGCTGAAGTCCGAATGGCTGTTCAAGTAGGCCGCTTTCACCAGCGCTTCTGTGATGAGTGGCCGTTGATTGACGGTTTCGTCAAGCGGTCGGGACGCGGTGTCCCGGCCGCTTTTCGATGTTTGCCTCGGGCGGGCCAATGATGTTTACGTTTCGGAACCGCTCACATGCCGTCAACGCATCCAAGGACGCATTCAACATGAAGCAGGTTGCTGCCAAGACCCTCGGTGTCGCCGCTCTCGGTGCCGCCATCGCCGCCGCGGGCGCCGGTGCCGCGAGCGCCGCCACCGCCCTCCCGGCCGCGCCGGACGCCTCCAAGACGCTGGGCACGGTGACCAAGTCGCTGCCGACGGAGAACGTCTCCAAGACGCTGCCGGGTGCCGGTGAGGTGGCCACCCAGGGGCAGTCGGCCCTCGGCACCGGCGTCGCGGCCGCGCAGCCCACCGCCGACAAGGTGATCCCCGACGGCAAGTCCGCCCCCACCACCAAGCTGCTCGGCGGTCTCCGTCCGGGCGGACTGGGCAAGGGCGCGGGCGTGAACACGCTGCCGCTCGGCGGCGCCACCGGTGTCTGAGTCATACACCGCGTAGGACGGATGGGGCGCACCCTCGGAGGGTGCGCCCCATCGCCGTGTGGGTCAGCGAGCGGTGCGGGTCACCATGCCGCGCGGGCCTTGTCCTCCGAGGGCAACAGGATCCACAGGGCTATGTAGAGCAGGAACTGCGGGCCGGGAAGCAGGCACGACACCAGGAAGATCACCCGCATCGTGGTCGCGGAGGTGCCGAAGCGCCGTGCCAGCGCTGCGCACACTCCGCCAATCATCCGGCCGTCGGTGGGGCGGGCAAGGCGGCTCATGAGGGCTCCTTCGTCAACCGTGGACCGAGGCCGCCCCGGTGACGGCCCCGCTGTCCTCAACACACTCCACGGTACGGTGACGAAGCGGACGAAGCGTCACTCTATGGGGCCATACCGACCCTGGGAATCGTCGGGGTACGACCCTGAGACGGGTCCTCCCGGCGGAGGTCCGCCCCGTGCCTGGTCTCGGCCCGGCGGCGGAGCCGGGCCCGTCCCGCGGGGACGACCGCGAGATGGACGAGGGCCACCCCGACCGTGTTCAGCAGGATCGAGTCGATGTCGAGGACCTGCCCGGGGACCCCGGTCTGCAGCATCTCGATGCCCAGGGAGAGCAGGGCACCGGCGGCGACCGTACGGGCGAGGGAGGCGAGCGGGGAGACGGTGAGCCTGCCACCCGCCATCGGCAGCAGGACGCCCAGGGGCGAGAGGAGGGCGAGCGCCTCTCCGATACGGCGGACCGCTTCCTGCCATCCCAGCGCCAGATCCGCTCTGATCCCGGCGAACGGCCGCAGATTCGCGGCGCTCACCCAGGGCACGTCCAGCGGGCGCAGCGTGATCCAGGCGACGAGCGCGAGGTGTGCGACCAGGAGGACACCCCCTGTCACACGGACGCTGATCCCGGCGCTGCCGCCGTTCGAACCTTGACGCTGCACGACCCCCTAGACGCGCCCACCGGCACGATCGGTTCCGCGTGGGCGCTCCGCTTGCCCCGGTGAGGTGAGGGATGCGCCACACGCACGGCCGGTACGGACGGGACCCGCGCCCCCTCGGGGCCGCAGGCCCTCGCCGTGTTCAGGACGTCTCGACCTCGGTGGACGGCGGCTTCTCGCTGCCCGGGTCCGAGCGGACGTCCGCGGTGCACTCGTACCGGCGGAGGGGCTCCGGGGCCGGGCCGCCGAGAGTCACCGAGCCGTCGCCCTCGGCCGCCGCGGAGTCGGCGAAGGTGCAGACGATCTGTGAGAGGGCGTACTCGGTCAGCTTCCCGGGGGGCACGGACAGCCGCAGCGTGTCCTCGGGGTCGCCCGGCAGCGGTCCGTCGACCGTGAGGCCGGTCTGGACGTCGGTCTCGTAGTCGGCCTTGTCCTCGGCGCCGGACGGCTGCTCGGACAGCTCGTCGAGCAGCCCCTGCGCCACCAGGACGCGCCGCTCGGCGTCCGGTGTGCCCTCGGGGACGTCCACGGAACGGCCGACCGCCACCAGTTGCCCGGAGCAGAGCAGGAAGACCTGCACGGGAATCCCGGGCGCGCTCTGCGAGGTGATGTCCGGGGCCGACTGCGAGCACGGCACCCGCGACGGAGCCGGCCCGAAGTCCGTCGGCACCTGGGTGGACCGGATTCCGCACCCGGTGAGGGTGACGGCCAGCAGCCCGAGAGCCAGCCAGGGCCGTACCCGAGGGGCGGAGGCCGGCCGGGGAGGGTGCTCCCCTGCCCGTATCCGTATCCGTATCCGTGCTGTCATTCGTCGCTCGCCTCCGTGCCGGTGCTCCGTTCCTCCGCGATCAGCGGGGACGCGTCACGGGGCAGGCGGAAGGTGAAGACGGCGCCGCCCTTCGGGGAGTTGGCGGCGCTGATGTCACCGCCGTGGATATGGGCGTTCTCCAGGGCGATGGACAGGCCGAGGCCGCTGCCGTCGGAGCGCGGGCGGGAGGCGCTCGCCTTGTAGAAGCGGTCGAAGACGTGCGGGAGGACGTCCTCGGGGATGCCCGGGCCGTTGTCCTGGACCTCGATGACCAGTGCGTCGCTCTCGTCCCGCACCGAGACCCGTACCGGCGAGCCGCCGTGCTTGAGCGCGTTGCCGATCAGGTTCGCGAGTATCACGTCGAGGCGGCGCGGGTCGAGGCGGGCCATCCTGCCGCGCTCGGCGTCCAGCTCCACCGCGTCCAGCCATGCCCGTGCGTCGATGCACGCGGTGATCTGGTCGGCTATGTCCACGTCGTCCAGCACCAGCCTGGCCGTGCCCGCGTCGAAGCGGGTGACCTCCATCAGGTTCTCGACCAGGTTGTTCAGGCGCCGGGTCTCGCTGACGACCAGACGTACGGCCGGTTCGATCATCGGGTCGACGCTGCCGGTCTCCGCGTCCAGCTCCTCCTCCAGCACCTCCGTCACGGCGGTGATCGCGGTGAGCGGCGTACGGAGTTCATGGGACATGTCGGCGACGAAGCGGCGTGACGCCTCCTCGCGGGCGCTCATGTCGGCGACCGTCTTCTCCAGGGACTCCGCCGCGCGGTTGAACGTCCGGGAGAGATCGGCCAGCTCGTCCGTGCCGGACACCCGCAGCCGGGTGTCGAGCTTGCCCTCGCCCAGGCGCCGGGCCGCGACGCCCAGGCGCTGCACCGGCTTCAGCACGGTCGTCGCGGCGGCCTGCGCGAGCAGCGCCGAGCCTATGAGCGCGAGACCCGTCGCGATACCGAGCGACCAGGCGAGCGAGTTGAGGTCCTTCGCCTCCGGCTCCAGCGACTTGAGCATGTAACCGGTCGGGCCGCCCCCGATCACCTTGGCACCGCCCACCAGGTACGGCGTGTCCTCGACGATGACCCGCTGCCAGTACAGGTGGTACTCGTGCTTGTTGTTCGCGGTGATCTCCTGCTCCTTGGCGACCGCCTTCCGCAGGGACACGGGCACGTCCTCGAGCGTGAAGTCGTCCAGCGCCGACTTGCCCGAACTGCCCTGCACGGTCCTGTCGTTCGCGCCCTCGGCTATGAGCAGGACGCTGAAGCGCTGACCGCCGTCGCCCATCTGCCGTGCCGCGTACGCCAGTTGCTGCTCGGTCGGATGTACCGGCAGCGTGCCGGCGTGGCGCTGCATCTCCCGCTCGAAGTCGTCCAGCGCCGCGTCCTGCGCGCGCGTCAGCACGGCCTCCCGGTTGAGCCAGTACGCGATCCCGGACGCCGACACGGCGGCCGTGAGCGCCACCAGCCCGAACACCACGACCAGGCGCAGCCGCAGACTCGTGAAGCGCAGACCCGACAGACCCGCCCTGCGCGCCGCGGACCAGCCGCGGAAAACCCCCTGCCGATCACTCACTGAGGCGTGTCCAGCCGGTAGCCGACGCCACGGACGGTACGGATCAGGGTCGGCGACGACGGTACGTCCTCGACCTTGGCGCGCAGCCGCTGCACGCAGGCGTCGACGAGCCGCGAGTCACCGAGGTAGTCGTGTTCCCAGACCAGGCGCAGCAGCTGCTGGCGGGACAGGGCCTGCCCGGGCCGGCGGCTCAGCTCCAGGAGCAGCCGTAGCTCGGTGGGGGTGAGCTGCAGGTCCTCGCCGTTCTTGGTCACCGTCATCGCGGCCCGGTCGATCACCAGGCTGCCGAACGTCGCCGAGTCGTTGGACTCGCGTTCGCCGCGCCGCAGCACGGCCCGGATGCGGGCGTCCAGCACCCGCCCCTGCACCGGCTTCACTACGTAGTCGTCGGCGCCGGACTCCAGTCCGACCACGACGTCGATGTCGTCGCTGCGCGCGGTCAGCAGGATGATCGGCAGCTGGTCGGTGCGCCGGATCCGGCGGCACACCTCGAAGCCGTCGATGCCGGGCAGCATCACATCCAAAACGATCAGATCCGGCCGCTGTTCGCGCAGCAGCTTGAGGCCATCCTCGCCGCTGGCAGCGGTGGCGACACGGTGCCCCTGGCGCGTCAGTGAGAGCTCCAGGGCCGTGCGGATGGCGTCGTCGTCCTCGATCAGCAACAGGGAAGGCACAGGCTCATTCTGGCCCATGGCGACCCGGTCTTTCGACCGTTGGACGGCTCCCGGCCACGACGCGCACGCGATCGTGCCACACGCGTAGCCATACGGCTCTTCTCTGTGACCCCGCTGTGGTCGGCCTGGGGACGACCCCTGTGACAGGTCTGTGACAGTCGGCGGACACGGCGATGAAGTGACCCCGGCAAGCTTTTCGGCACAAGCAAGGAGGCACCGCCACGGGGGACACGGGGCGGGGCCGCAGAACCGGAACTCCACGACGGGGGGCGCGAGATGAACACGCTGCACAGCACCAGCACTAGCGCAGTTGTCACGCGTCTCCACGACGTCGTCCGGAGCACGGAGAAGTCCGGTGCGGATGGGGGCACCTCCCTGCTCGAGCGAAGCCGAGAGCTTGGGGGAGGGC